>DJYC01000041.1:0-5412 GCA_002448445.1 Treponema sp. UBA6988 | reverse complement strand
CCGCCCCTCCAATCCCTGCCGCGCATTAATTTGCCTCCTGCCCGGTCCCTGAGGCTCTCGAAGGGCCGCGTAAAAGCTGTCCCCTCCACCCCGAACCTTAAATTTTACTAAAGTTTATTTAATTAAACTTAACTCTCAAATCCAAAAATAAAAATTCCATAAAATTTCGGAAAAAAAAACTAATTTTCTTATAATTTTCTTGAAAATTCACATTTTGGACTATAAAATAATTTTGGGAGATTCGGTTTATTCGTGCGTAGGGCTAAAAACCCGGCGCTCCATGGCACAAAAAGGAATCCAACCCCCACTGCTATGCATAAAGCTTGTTGATGCCATCAAATAGTAAAGAAAGTAGCAAATTTTACAATGGAGCAAAACATGAAGAAAAAGAATTCAAAAGTCATCTACGTCGTCTTTGGCACACTTGCGGCAATTGTTATTGCATTAGTTTTCGTCAATATACAAGCAAAAAGAAACTTTATCCGCACCGAAAACACCTTAATGGAAAGGCACGTAGAAATCAAAACCCTGGAATTCAATGCCAGCATGAACAGCCAGCTGGTTCTCGTAAGACAGATGATGAAGTCCCCTTCCATCGTGGAATTCATGCAGAACCCCGACGACGAAGAAATACGCAAGAGCGCATTCAAAGACTTTGAGGCCTATTCCGACTCCTTCCTAAGCAAAAGCGTCTTCTGGATTTCCAAGAAAAACATGGAATTCTGGAGCGGAATGAAATTCTCCTACGTTGTAGACCCCAACGACCCCAACGAATACTGGTTCAACATGACCATGTACGAAACAGAAGAATACAACTTCAACATCAACTACAACCCCAACCTGGGAACAACAATGCTCTGGCTCAACGCAGTTGTACGAGACAAAGACCGCAATCCGATTGGTATAGTAGGAACAGGAGTTCCCCTTACAGACTTCATCCGCACAATGTACGCAGGCCTTGACCAAAACATAGAGATGTACCTCTACAACGATCTGCTAGAAATAACTGGTGCGGCAGACGAGACAATCCTTAAGGACAAAATCAAGGTAACAGACAAACTCACTGCCCTCAACGACTTTGACAACGTACCCAAAGAATGTACAAGCCATACCCGCCTGGACGGTCAGTACGTCCTCGCGCCAATCACACTCGTAAACTGGCACATGGTCCTCTTCGTCCCCTATACCCAGGCAGAATTCTTCAAGAATGCATACAGCTCGCTCATCAGGGCATTGCTTGTAATAGCGGTAATCGTTGCACTCTCGCTCGCAATCGTAAACATAATCACCCAGATGAGGGTTCTAAAAGACGCAATCGACGAGCTTTCATCAGGCAACGCAGACCTTACAAAGCGCATCAAAAAGCCGGCCCGCTCACTCTTCAAGATTTTTGACGAAGTTGTAGACAGCGTAAACGGCTTCATCAGAAAGCTGCAGGAAATCGTAGGCGAAGTTAAAAACGCAAGGAACGAACTGGACAACACAGGACGCAACCTTAAGTCTTGTACCCAGGACACAACCAACGCCATCTCCCAGATAAGCCAAATCATCAGCAACATGGGTCAGAGCATCACAGCCCAGACAGGCAGCGTTGAAGGAACCGTTGGAACCGTAAGCGAAATAAGCACCAACATCAACTCCCTTGGCTCAATGATTAACACCCAGTCAAACAGCGTAAGCCAGGCTTCCGCAGCAGTAGCCCAGATGGTTGGCAACATAGACAGCGTAAACGTATCCGTAACCCACCTTTCAAAGTCATTCGCCGGCCTTCAGGACAAGACCCAGAACGGCGTAAAAAAGCAGGAAGACGTTAACAACAGAATCCTTAAGATTCAGGAACAGTCCCAGATGCTGCAGGATGCAAACAAAATCATCTCTTCCATAGCTGAACAGACAAACCTCCTCGCTATGAACGCCGCTATCGAAGCAGCCCACGCAGGAGAAGCAGGAAAAGGCTTTAGCGTTGTTGCAGACGAAATCCGTAAGCTTTCCGAAAACTCTTCATCACAGTCAAAGACAATCGGTAACCAGCTTCAGAACATCCAGAGCGCAGTTACAGAAATCGTAACCGCATCCCAGGAATCCCGCGAAATGCTAAACTCGCTCTCACAGGACATCTCCTCCACCCACCTTCTGGTAGACCAAATCACAAGCGCAATGCAGGAACAGAAGAACGGTTCAAGGCAGATCAACGAGTCCCTCGGAATCCTTAACGACAACTCAAACGAAGTAAAGAGCGCATCCGCAGAAATGGAGCACGGAAACAACGCAATCCTCGACGAAATCGCAAAACTCAAGAGCGCCGCAAAAGACCTCCAGCACGGAATGGACGACATGTCTTCCGGTGCAATGACGATTACCCAGACAGGAGAAAAGCTTTCCGCCCTCTCAAAGCAGATGGACGAATCTATCAACAACATAGGAACCCAGCTTGACCAGTTCAAAGTCTGATTCCTTATTTTAATTCTTCTAATACGGACGGCATGCCCGGTAAAACTGTGCCCGGGCACTACCTGCCCGGTCAAATCCCTGCAATTTATACCAATGCCAATAAAGCAGCGCCATGGAAGGCGCGTCATGTCTTTGCGGTTACATGGGTGAGTTTTCGAAGAAAACTCACGGGTATAAATTGCAGGGATGCAATTTATACCCGCTTTCCATGGCTGCGCTATCGCTCCGGCCCGCCTTGCGGCGGTCTTGCCTGCGGCAACCATTCCAATCGGGCGTAGGCTTTTTATCAAGTACCCCTTTCCACACGCATCCTTCGGGTTCACAGCACACACTTGCTGCGGGATGCGTTGATTTCCATGTGCAAAAGTTGACAACCTTAATTTTGTGTGATAAATTCTAAGTTGATAGTCTATAAAAGTCCATTTTCTCTGCTTTTTGCTGCAGATGTTAAAATGATACGATTATAAATAAAAAAGCAGGAGTGTTTTTTACAAATGAATGAAAAGACCGAAAAATTTCAGATTCCTGAAATTCCCACAAAAGTATTAGTCATGTACTGGCTTGCAATCCTTTTTCCAATCCTGTGGTCCACGGGATACGGTGCCTACAACAAGACCTTTACCATTGCAAACTTCTTTCTCTTGCACCTCTCCCCCTTTGTCATTCTATACGACATAGTATATATAGCTTCCTTCTATATATTAATGCGCCGTACGGTAAACAAGATTTACCTTTACGACGGAACTCAGGACTCCATCCATGCCATAAACGAAGCGGTAAACAAGGTTCCGACGCTTTTAATCGGAATACTCCTTACAGGATGCGCCGTCTACCCAATCCTCTTGGGAATTTCAGCCCGGTCACACGGCATAGACAGCTACGAAACACTCGCATTCCTATGCCTCTACGTCGGAACAGTCTTCCTATTCTCGCTTTTGTTCTACATCAAGTGGATTGAATCCTGGGAACACTGGCTTTCCTTCCTTCCCTTCGGAGTTGAACACCTAAAGTTCACAATCCTTAGCCGCAACGTACTTGTAGCAGGCTTCGGCATTGCAGGAACCCTTCTTCTTATCTTCTCCCCCATATTCATGAAGGGAAACGCCGACTTAAGCATAAGGCAGCTTTTCTTTACAACCCAGCTTCCAATATCCATATTCAGCTTCGTAATCGTTATCATGGACTTTGTAATGATTGCAAAGGGACTTGTAGAGCGCATCGATCACGTAAGCCGCTTCAGCGGTAGCTTGGAAAGCGGAGACTATACGGTAAGCCGTCTACAAGTAATCAGCCGCGATGAATTTGGTCTTCTCGCAAACCACCTTAACGCATTCTTCATGCAAACCAAGGACTTGCTTTACGGTGTACAGGAAAACATCAGCAACTCGGCAAAAACCGCCAACAACCTCAACTCCAGCATGACCCGTACGTCAAGCAGCGTTGAACAGATTGTAAACAATATCAACTCGGTAAAGGACAGAATCACCGAGCAAGCCCGCTCTTCCGACAAGAACACGCAGATTGTAAAAAACATGATGAAGGAAATCGAAAACCTCAATGAACAGGTTTCCCAGCAGTCTGCCGCAGTAGAGGAAAGTTCAGCCGCAGTCCGCCAGATGGTTGCAAATATACAGAGCGTTTCTTCAATCCTCGGCAAGAACCAGGAAGCAGTAACACAGCTCTTTAACGCATCAAACATCGGTCAGAAAAACGTAGAAAATACCGCAACAATGTCCGACAAAATCGTCCGCGAATCAACGGGCCTTATGGATGCATCAAACATCATCCAGAACATCGCTGAGCAGACCAACCTTCTGGCCATGAACGCTGCCATCGAAGCAGCCCATGCTGGAGAAGCGGGAAAAGGCTTTGCGGTCGTTGCAGACGAAATCCGTAAGCTTGCTGAACAGAGTAACAACCAGGGTAAGAACATCACGGGCAGTTTGCAGAGCCTTAGCGAAGTAATCAAGAGCGTTTCTTCAAGCATCAAGATTTTACAGAAGCAGTTTGCAGACATCTTTACCCTGACCCAAACGGTAAAGGACCAGGAACAGGTTGTTATGAGCGCCATGAACGAACAAAGCGCTGGTTCAACGCAGGTTCTTGGAGCCATGGAAAGCATCAACGAAAGCACAATCACTGTTCGCGACGGTGCAAAGGAAATGCTAAACTCAGGAAAGCAGATTGTTGCAGAAATGGAAAAGCTTGGCAAGAACAGTGCGGAAATCGACAACACAATGATTCAGATGTCAAATGGCACGGACGAAATTCTCTCTTCCGTAAAGGCTGTAAACGCAGCCTCCGTCCACAACTCCAAGGACATGGAGGAACTTTCAAAGAATATCAACAAGTTCAAGCTTTCATAAGCAAAAACTTTCTTTCAAGCAAGCGGCACTGCAAACTAAGCGGTGCCGTTTTTTTTTGCGGTAACATTCATTTTAACTGCCCTAGAATTGGCAGATTACTTTATATTCACAACTTATACTAACAACACACAGTGCCTACCATTTGCGTAAATAAAGTTGTTGGAAAGTACTGCCACCCTAGCAAGACCTAAGGAATTGTCGAACACAGTTGAAAGAATTAAATTCTGGTGGTGTTCTTAGATTAGATTAGGAGACCTCGAAAAACTGAAGCTTTTAGAAGCTTCCTATAGATTCATAGACGATTTCCAGAATAAAAAAAGCCGGCGACCTCCTACTTTCGCGGCGCGAAGCCACTATCATCGGCGCTGTGGGGCTTGACTTCCGTGTTCGGGATGGGAACGGGTATGGCACCCACGCCATGGTCACCGGCATAAAATACCGTATCATTAAAATAGCCGGAAGAAAAACCTCCAGCATTTATGTTTTCAAACTCCAAACTCCATCCAAGAGCCCTTTAGAAAAGACTCTTTAAGCATATAAAAACTCTCCAATGCCAACTTTCTCTTAATAGATAAAAAAAAGCCGGCGGCCTCCT
>DJYC01000102.1 GCA_002448445.1 Treponema sp. UBA6988 | reverse complement strand
GAGTAGGGGGTTGTCCCGCCCCTTTATAGGAGATAGATATGGATTTAAAAGAAACGGCTTGCTTTGGCGTTGCGGGCAATTTTACGGGGCATCTTGAGCAGGCAGGCGAGGCTAAGGAATTTGCCCAGGTAAAAACAGAGGAAGCTTCTGCTCCAAAGGGAGTCTTTCCAACTTATCTTCCAAAAGCAGCTGGTGCTTGCGTCCCGGAATTCTTAAATGTCTTTCCCTTTTCCCAAGACAAGATAATCTTTCCCAAGGGTGAACAAAAAGTCCAGTTTGAACCTGAATGTGCCGTAGTCTTTGACGCAAACTGGCAGGACGGCAAGATTACGTCCCTTAGCGCAAGGTGCTTTGCCGCCTCCAACGACTGCACAATCAGAAAGGAAGGCTGCAAGAAAATCAGCATGAAAAAGAACTGGGGAGCAAACAGCAAGGGTTTTGCCGCCAACTGCATAGCCATAGATTCCTTTGATTCAGACGGAATTTTAAATGATTACCGCATAGCAAGCTTTTTGCTTAGGGATGGAAAGGCCTTTGCTTACGGAGAGGACAGCGCGGTTTCCGGTTATAGCTACATCTGGAAAAAACTGACCGACTGGCTTATTGCAAAGTTCAACAGCCAGAAAGATGAATTCAACCTGGAAAACATAGGTTCCTACCTTAACGAGTCAGGCTTTCCAAAGCAAATTATGGTTTCCATAGGAGCCACCCGCTACACCGATTTTGGCGAGAACAATTTTTTGCAGGACGGTGACGGAATTGTAATCGTCCTCTATCCAGCCTCTAAATATTCCGCGGAGAAAATCCGGGAGATGGTTGCCGGGGGAGAAAGCTTTGGCGGTGATGTTTCAATTTTAAAACAGACTGTCGTTATTTAGGAACTTCTCTTCAAATTCTTCGGGCGGAATTGGCTTGCTAAAGTAATATCCCTGGAAAATGTTTCCGCCCATCTTAATGAGCATGTCTAGCTGTTCCTTCGTCTCAACACCTTCGGTAATCGTCGGGATGTTGAGCCGGTGCGCCAAGTCTATAATCGAGTTCAGGATGATGTTGGCTTTTTCCAGGTTTGCGGTCTTGCAGAGGAAGAGCATGTCTATCTTTAGCACGTTCAGAGGAATGTCTTTCAGCGTGTTAAGCGAGGAATATCCGCTTCCAAAGTCGTCAATTTCTATGATGAATCCTTCGTCCTGGAGCGACTGCAGTATGTTAAGGTTGTATTCCAGGTTGGACATAACGACCGTCTCAGTAATTTCAAGGTGAACCTTGGATGGCGGCACGTCGTACTTTTGCGAGAGGCCGGTAAAGGTTCCGTATATGTCCGAAAAGTAAAAATCCTTTGGCGAAATGTTTACGGAAATGGAAATGTCCTTATTGTTTTCATTCTGCCACCTGTGCATGATTTTAAATGCCTCTTCCCAAACGTAAAGGTCAATTTTCGTAATCAGGCCGTTGCGTTCAAGTACCGGAATGAATTTTGCAGGTGAAAGAACGCCTTCATTGGGAAGGTTCCAGCGCACGAGGACTTCTGCGCCTACAAGTTTTCCGCTTGAATTTATCTGTGGCTGCAGGTATGGGACGATTTGTTTTTCTTTGATTGCATTGCCCAGCATTCCTGTGACTTTTTGTTCCCAGATTTTGTCCGAACGGAGTGTATCTTCATAGAAGGAAAAAGTCTGGTTGTAGTTTGTCTTTATTTTTGAAATTGCCATGAGGGCACGGTCAATCATAAAATCTATGCTCACAGAGCGGTCTTCAATTTTGAATATTCCGTAATGGACTATTACAGGATAGGTGTTGGAGTTCCTTATCGCAAAGTTGTCGGGAGCCTTATTGTCTGCAAATTTGTCCATTATGTTTTTTTCGCTTGCAAGGAAGACAAAGTTGTCGCCACCCAGCCGCCCATAGCAGGGGTACTGGATTTTTCCCGACCGTATCTTTTCTGCAATGTCTACAATCAGGGCGTTCCCTTCATCGTAGCCAAAGGCATCGTTAATCAGCTTGAAGTCTTTTATGTCCAGCACGACTATGTAATAGGGGCTTTCGCTTGCACTGATAATCTGCCTTGTTTTTTCTATAAAATAATTCCTGTTGTAAAGCCCCGTCAGGGAATCGTGGTGCGAGAGGTAAATCTGCTTCTGGTTTTCCACTTCCTCGCTTGTATAGTCCAAGGCCTTTATGTAGGAGCCGAGGAATCTTTTCTTTTCGTCGAGCAGGGGAAAGAAGCTGTACTTGTAGTAATGCGTTTGCCCCTGGCTGTCTATCCTTGAACTCTTTAGCGTAACCGGTGACGTTTTGTTGCTTAAGTCTGTGTTCATTATGGAAGATACAGTCTTAAAGCTTCCGTTAAGGTTTCGCTTGTTCAGGCCAAACATCTTGCGTGCGGATTCATTTGCAAAAAAGCCAATGTTCTCCTTGTCAAAAAAAACGTATGCGCTTGGGGACGATTCCAAGACCTTGCGGTTTATGTGGCCTATAAAAAAAAGCGGCTTGTATATAAGGACAAAGTAAAAAATTAGTATTCCGCAGATTGTGTATCCAATCATTGCAATGTCTACGGGAATTTTTAGGAAGATGTATACGGTCTCCCAGATTGCGGTAATCACGAGGCAGACTATGATTATTATGTAGCGCTCGCAATAAATTCGCGGTGTTCTTATCGTGCCGACCAGCAGAATCAGGAACATATTCAGGAAAAGCATGTATGATATTACAAGATGGACATAGTGCCATGTGTGCGAGACAAGGGCATAGTAAACTCTTACATCGTTCAGCATGACGGGAATGGCGGAGAAGACGTGGCCGAATATTGGGTTTGCAATGAGGGATGCCGAATCCAAAATCACTATTGCCTTCAGAAGCCTCTTGAAAAAAGGTTTCATCGAAGAAAATACGGTGGCAAAAAAAACGTTTACAAAATAGAACATGAAATTTGTTCCAATCATGTAAAAGTAGTAACCCAAAAGGCATATCTTATAGTTGGTGCTGGCTGTAATCAAAAGGTTTCCGACTAGGGGAAATACGGAAGAAAACAGGTAGGCAAAAATCTCCTTGCCGTATTTCTGCTTCTTGGACAGCTTTACCCAGATGGCACAGCCCAAGAGTATAAAGACGAGTATAACAAAAATCACAACTATTGAATAAATATACGCCATTTTACTAATATTTTATAATCAAAATGTGAATAATTCAAGTTTTTATTCCGCTTTTGAACTGCAAATCTTCTTTTGAATTTCCTATTTCATAAGACCCCGTCCTGTGCTATAATCGCCTTATGAATTCAATAGAAAAATTTGCCTCGGATGTGGAGAGGATAAAAAAGCATTACCGTGCGGAGCACCAGGCCTATGACGGAGAGGAGGTCTGCAACCAGATGGCCGCCTTCTTTGAGCAGCAGAACAGGGGGCTTGAGTCCCTTGCCCACAGCTACGCATCCTACTGGAAAGAAGCATATATCCTGCCGTCTGCAAATATGGAAGATGAGCCTACACAGGAGCATGTGGCAGTTCTTTCGGGAATGCTGGCCCTTTTGCAGGACGTGGAAGACAGCTGGCAGTTTACGGAATGCTTTACTCCTGAAGACTGGAAGCAGCTTTGCCATCTTACCAATTACGAGGCCGAGGATTTGCCGCTTGAACTTTTGAGCAGCCTGATGAAAAATTTTGTGGACAACCAGGCTGTCTAGGCGGGGCTGCATATTTATGGAAGATAATTTTTGCGCCCAAGATTTTTATTCTGAATGCCGCCAGTGTCCCCGGGAATGCAGGGCAAGGCGCTCGGAAGGAAAGAGGGCCTTTTGCGGGGAAGATTCATCCGTTCGCGTTGCAAGTGCGGGCCTTCACTTTGGAGAGGAGCCTCTGGTTACCGTTTTTGGCGGCAGTGGAACGATTTTTTTTACCGGCTGCACGCTCCGCTGCTCATTTTGCCAGAACTATCAGATTAGCCAGCAGGGCATGGGCAGTCCAGTAAGCAGGGAAGACTTTGTAAGAATATGCCTTACCCTTCAGGACAAGGGGGCGGAAAACATAAATCTCGTAACCGGGAGCCACCATATTCCTGCTCTTGCGGAATTTCTTTCTGCGGCAAAAAAAGCCGGGCTAAAGATTCCCGTCGCCTGGAATTCCAGCGCATACGAATCTGTGGAAAGCCTTGAGCTTTTGGACGGTTTGGTGGACATTTGGCTGCCAGATTTAAAGACCCTCAACCCCATCATGAGCAAGTCGCTTTTTGAGGCTGAAGACTATCCCAGGGTTGCAAAGAGGGCAATAAGATGGATGATAGGAAAGTCCCCGCTTAATATTGTGGAAGTTGGAAGGGGCAAGGAAGTTAGGGAAAAAATGCTTGGCGGTACGATAATACGCCATTTGTTTTTGCCTGGAAGGACTGACGATACCGTTATGACACTGGATTGGCTAAAAAGCCATGCGGACGGAAAGGCCTGCATTTCTCTTATGTCCCAATATACGCCGGTTCCTTTTGAAGGAAGTGACGCTGAACTTGAGGCGCGTAAAAATTCCCTTTGCGCCTTTCAGAACAGGCTCGTAAATAAGGAAGAGGACGAAAACCTCCGTGCCCTTATTGAAGGTTACGGATTTGAATACCTTTTCTACCAGGATTTGAGTGACGACACCAGCTGGCTTCCAGACTTTAGGCGGGAGCAGCCCTTTAGCAATGTCCTTGCAAAACCCTTCTGGCATTGGAAGAAAGGATTTTTGCTATAAGGCTTTGTGATGGTCATTTTAAAAGAACCCAAGTTGCCCCTGTTCCGCCGTTGTTTCTGTCGGGGTGGCCTGATGCACCAAGCCGCTTGTCCTGTTCAATAAAAAGCCTTACTTCCTGGCCAAGCACCGGGTCGCTTCCGTGGCTATGGTTCCCCTTTCCATGAATTATCATAATTTTTTTGAATCCCCTTCTTGCGCAGTCCGTAACAAAGGAATTCATCTTGCTCCAAGCTTCTTCTCGGGTAAGGCCGTGCAGGTCAATGACGGCTTCTGGCCGCAAATTCTTTAGGTATTCCCTGTTGTGAAGAAGCTCGTCTTTTTTTGCCTCGTCGGAGATTTTATCCTTGTCCACAGTGCCGTAGCGGTTAAGCCAGAGTTCCATTGGGTTGATGTGCCGCTTGTTGTCCGCTTCCATCTGTGCTTCCCAAGAATAGCCCTGCCTCATGGCTTCCTTTTCTTCCTTGGTGGGAGCGTTTGCCTTTTTGTGCGACTTTTGAATTCCTTTCTGCTGCCCCTTGACCGTTTTTTTCTGCTGTGAATCCCATTGGGATAAGATGTCTCCAAAATCCATACAGTGCCTTCTTTTCCTTATTTATTTGATTACAAGAACCTCGCTTTCCATAACCCAGCCGTATGTCTCGTGGTAGCGTATGTAAAGCCAGCCGTTGGTCTTTTTTTCTATGCGCACAACATTACCTCGGGGAATGCTTGCGCTAGAGTGCACGTTTATTTCCGGAATGGGGTTTATGCTTCCGCCCTTAAAGAGGCCGTATGATTTGTTCACCTTGAACCACATGCAGACACTGGTGACTGAAAGCACTATAGAGACCATCATGCTTAGAACAAGGACAATTTTATGTTCCATAAATTTTCTTGAAAGAAAGAGAATTAGCGTTATTGCAATTAACAGGGCACTTGCTATGCAGACCGCTATAAAACCTGGAACGCTTATCTCTATTTCTGCGTGGGCAATTCCGTACTCATCCTCCGCCGCCCTGCGTTCCTTGTATGCGCTGCTAAGGAAATGGAAAGAATGACGTTCCCTTTGGTGCAGCTCAAGGAGCCTTTCTAAGTCAACCTTGGCCTTTTGCTCCGAGCCGGTGCTTTTTGCATCTGTAAAGGGTGTCGAAAATGCGTATCCAAAAACTCCGTCCTGCTCAGTCTTGTACTGGGTTTCCTTTTTTGGAGAAACGCTGACCTTGTAAACAGGGAAGGGAACGTCAACTTTTTTTCCGCCATAGGTTATTGCGGTGATGTTGATTGCGGGTAGGGAGAATTCTCCTTCTGAAAGGGGCTGCCAGTCAAACTTTGCAACAGGAACCGCTGAAGGTGAAAACTGATTTCCGCTGGAGGTTCCTTCTGTTATGGGAAATCGCTTAACGTCATCAAACAAAGAGTTTTCGGGAATCTCCCAGCTGAAATTCAGAATCTGGACTGCGTACCTTATGTACATCATAAAGGCAACGTGGTCGCCTACGCTTGCGTTCAGCTTTTTTCCTGCCGCGTTAAAAGACGGGTCTTCAAATTCAAGGTAAATCTGCGGCTGCACGGTGTTGGGGTTTTCGTAGACAAGGACGGTGTCCAAGTTGAGCCGGTTGTACATTCCGTTTACCCGTACGTCGATTGGTGATATATGGAAGACCCCGCTTTCCATAAACTGGAATACGATTTCCAGGTGGGTTCCCCTCTTCATGTCGTCAAGCGGATTGTCACTGGGGCCCACGTACAGTTCCTTTTTTGAAGAGAGAAAGCTCACGTTTTTTGGAACATCGTTTACAAAAACGGTAACGTCCTCTGGTTCAACACCTTCTATGTCCACGGAAAAGATGCTTTCTTCATCCGTAAAAAAATATTCCTTGGCTTTCTTAAAATGAAGGCTCTGGACATATTGCCACGACGGTTTTTTTCCTGATGAGGAACTTGTGGCCTGGCAGAAAGCTTGTGAGGAAGTTATTATGTTGATGCAGAAAATTAGTAGTCCAAGGAATTTTTTTCTGCTGAATCTTGTTGGCTGTTTTTCCATTGCTCTGCTTCTTTCTCCCTTAATAATGAATATATTGCACTTTCCAAAGGTGAAGCCTCTTCTTTTTCTTTGGTAACCGGTGCAAGCTGCTGTTCGCTCTTCCGCGCCTGTACCGCATTTTCTTCAAGGGAAAGCTCCAGGTTGATTTTTGCATTTATGTTTGAACTGTCAATTTCAAGTGCGTTTTTGAACATTGCGGCTGCCTTTGCGTAGTCTCCGTTTTTGTGGGCGATAATTCCAGTATTGTAGTAAACGGAGAAGCGGATGTTGTCCGGGGCGGAGGAACTTATCTGCTCGAAGCGTTTTACCGCCGACTCGTTTTCGTCCTGCATGAGGTAGGTGGAGGCCAATCCGAAGAGCGCGTATTCCTGTGATGTTTTGTCGCCTGCAGCCTTTGCGCTGTCGTATGCTTCCAAAAAATTTGCTATTGCATCCTGATAGTCTTTGCGGTTGTAGTCAAGGCGGCCTTCAAGAATTTTTGCACCGTTGGAAAATTTACCACCGCAGGAAGTCAGGAGCATTGTAAATACAAGGGATGCAAGCAAGCCTCCCTTTTTTGCGGATGCATTTTTTGCACGCTGGGGCAGTGAGTTGAATTCACTAAAGACAAAGGAAAGGACAAAGAAAAATATTGCCAGCCCGGTGAAGAGGGAGTTGCGCGGAATGCTTTTTACCTCGTAGACAACGGATGCATCAGGCGCCTTTTCATCGGTAGAATTTCCTGCTGCCCCATGGTCGTTTGCCGACTTTATGTATTGCATCAGTTTGTAGGCAGAACCGACTTCTGACGCATCGGTAAACATAAGAAGCGGCTGGTTTGCCCATTTTTGCTTCAATGCCTTTTTCTGTACGTTTTCGATTGTTTTTTGAATTTCCTTGGAACGCAGTGCCGTTTGTACAAAAGTCGTTCCGTCTCCTGTTAGGACCGATGACTCATGCTCTGAACCAAAGCCGATTATTGCGGTCGGAATTCCCAGGTCAACTGTTTTTGCAAGAACCTGTGCCAGTCCGGAATCTGTCTCTTCACCATCGGTAAACACCCAAATGCAGGAAGCCCTGGATGATTCCTTTGGAAAGGAGGAAAGTGCTGCCTGTATTCCGTTGGCAAGGCTTGTTCCCGGGCTGGTTATTAGCTTTGGTGAAAGTGACGACAGGAGTGCACGGATTGCATTGTAGTCTTCTGTTACGGGAATTGCGACAGTGGCCTCTCCCTTTGCAAGTACTACGGAAACGCTTACGTTGTGCATGCGGTCCAAAAGCTCGCTCGCGTAGTTTGCGGCTGATTCAAGGCGTGTCATTCCGCCCGGGGCATCGGTTGCCTCCATGCTGTAGGAAATGTCAAAGACGAAGGCAACTTCCCTGCCGCTCTTTTGCATAGGGACGGAAACTGTCCCCCAGTAGAAGCCTGCAAGTGATGCGATGAGCATTCCCCATGCGCATATTACGCAGACCATGCGCAGTGTAAACCGTGTCTTGATTTTTTTGATGTGCTCCCTCATCGCAGCGGATGAATCCTGTGAGGAAAATTCCCTTATAAGCCGCCTGAATTTTTTGTTCATGCGGAAATAGCATGGAATCAGCAGAAGCAGGGCATATAGTGCCTGTGGGTGTTCAATTCCAAAATTCATAATACCTCCCGCAGAATGGCTGTCCTGATAAAAATTGAAAGAATCAGAAGAACTGCCGTTGCAATCAGAATCTGGGTGTAGTATTTTTTGTCCGTGTTGTGAATCTGGTAGCTCTGTACGACGCTTTCATTCTTTACGATTACGTCAATGGTCTGCGACAGTGAGGAAAGGCTTGTTGCCTCAAAAAATTTTCCTCCGGCCTCCGATGCAATTTTGGCAAGTGTCTGTGAGTTGTAGTTTGAGTCAAGAAAGCCTGAATACACGCGTCCTGTCTTTGGGTCAACATATTCAAGAGGAACTGAGCCTTTTGTTCCTAGCCCAAGCACGTAGAGCGTAATGTTCTTTTCCTTTGCCAGGCGGGCAGCCGTATAGGGGTGGATTGCTCCCGAATTATTTTCTCCGTCCGTCAGAAGGACGATGCACTTTTTGGGTGCCGAGGAGGATTCAAGGTGGAAGACTGCGCAGCTTATTCCTGTTCCGATTGCGGTTCCGTCCCCAAGCTCTCCGGGAACGATTGTCTTTAGCTTTTCAAAAAAAGCTTCCTTCTTCATGGTCGGCGGAACAACAAGTGCTGCTTCCTTTGCCATTTCCACAATGCCAACGCATTCGCCTGAATTGCTGTTCAGTATGTTCTCCATAGCGGACTTTGCAATTTCAAGTCTGGTAACTCCGGGTGTGTCTTGTGCCGCCATGGAAGGGCTTGTGTCCAGTACAAAGAGAATGTCGGTTCCCCTTGATGAATACACCTTGGTCTGCTTGTGAATTATCGGGGAAGCCCAGGCTGTAACCGCACAGATGAACCCAAGGAGAGCCATGGCATGGTAGATGCGTGAAAATGTTTTCCTTACCGGGTCTTCCCACTTGAACTTTGGCCCGTTCCAGTCGCTGATTGTAAGGGGAATTGTTATTGGCGTGAAAATCTTTAGCGCACGCAAAAAAAACAGTGCCGGAATGAGTAGCAGTGCAAAAAATGCGGCGGGGTTTTCAAAGGAAATCATAGCGAAAACTCTCCTTTTGGATTTGCCTCAAGATTTGAAATGGCATCGATTGTAAGTTTTGCAATGACCTCTTTTTCCCCCGGGTAGAAAGCTGCTTCGTGTTCCTCAGCAGGAAGAAGACGGCTGTCTATGGAGTCCCTTGCAAAGCGTATGTAGTCCGTGCGGGTAAAGAGGGATGTTAAGGAAATAACGGAATCCTCCTGCTCGCCGGACATAAAGTTGCCCGTAACATTCATTATTCTTTTTGCAATGGAATTTGTCGCAATTGAATTGAATGGCGTGGAGAATCTTGCGGAAAGATATTTTCTTGTTATGGTCTGCCACTGCTGGGCAAATTCCGCATCGGAGCATTTCTTCTTTAAAAGTGCGCGTATCTTGTGCTTGGTCTGCCTTGCATTCTTTACATGGGCAAGGCTGTCGCTTATTGAATAGATTTTTTCAGAAATCATCGGGAACTTTGCAAGTACAAAAATCACTGCAAAGATAAGAAGAATCACAAGGATTATTAGTGACCATACGATGTAATTTGTCCCGGGAAGGAGGCTGGGCGGAAGAGGGGAGCGCAGGGTAAGGGCATTGTATTTTTTTACCAGCGAAAGAACCTCCACGGGCTGCAGTTCAATCACAAAGGGCTTGTCGGCAAGCTCTGCCGGAATAGAAACCTTTGTTTCGCTGTGAATCAGCGCGTTAAGGTCAAAGGGCGGAAACTTTATGCTGCCTGTAACCCAGGGCACAAAAACAAGGGAAAGCGTGTATGTCCTTCCTATTAACCGCAGGGAAATTTGCTTTACGTCGTAGTTCTGCATCTTAAAGGCGGGATTTTCCGTGCTTAGCAAAAGCTCCCCGTCGTTGATTTTTTCAGCCGGCACTCCTGCAAAAAGGTCCACCGGAGCGTTAAATGAAAAGCGCAGTTCGGCTGTGTCGCCAACGTAAACTTCCTTGGGAATAAGAATCTGGCTTACGTCTTCCATTGCAAGGTTAAGCGAGGCATTCCGTGAGGCAAGTTCATCCTGGGCATTCTCGCAAAAGGCCTGCTTTCCCGCAGAAAGAATTCCTGCAAATAGAAATAAAACAAATGCGGCTTTGTGGCGGAAAAAAGAAATCATTGTACTTCCCTCGCTGCAAAAAATCTCGTCAGCTCTGCAAGCGGATCGACAGATGTCTTTAGGAGCAGGGGAATGCCACCCCTTCTAAGGCATTCGTGCTTCCATTGCTCCACCCTGTTAAAGTTAAAGTCCCTCCACTGGCTCTTAAAGTTTGAAGAGGAAGTTGGCAAAACCTGGTTAAGCCCTGTTTCCGGGTCGGAAAAGCGCACGGATCCAACATCCGGCAGGTTCTCGTCAAAGGCATCTACAAGGCGTACGCAAACAACGTCATTCTTTTGGCAAAGGGCATCAAATGGTTCTGTCCAGGAGGCTGTCCTAAAGTCCGAAAAAATCATCACAAGGGACCTTTTCTTTAATAGGCGGCCTGCCCCCCTGATTGCGTTGTCCAAAACAGAGCCCTTTGTCTGCTCGCTCTTTGGGGCTGCCTCGTTCTTTTCAAAGTTGGAAAGCAAAAGCATGGTCTGGTTTAGACCCGGGCGCGGTGGGCAGGAAAATTTTATCTGGCCGTCAAAAATTACGCAGCCAACCGGGCTTGCATTTTGGTAAGAGGCAAGTGTAATTAAAGATGCTGCTTCCAGTGCGGTCAAAAGCTTTGACTTGTTTTCCGAATAGGAATTCATCGACTCAGAAACGTCAAGAATTACAAGCACGTCAAGCTCACGTTCCTCTTCGTACATCTTAACGTAGGGGTGCCCCATGCGGGCGGTTACGTTCCAGTCTATTGAACGCACGTCGTCCCCAGGAAGATATTCGCGAACACCGTCAAATTCTATACCGTGGCCGCGGTACAAAGACTTAAAGGAACCGCTTTTCATTCCCTGCGCAAGAGAAAGTGCGCTTAAGTGGAGGAGTCTTGCCTTGTTGGAAAGTTTGTTCGTGTCCATACGTTAGCCGACCTTGGATTACGGAACCGGCATAAGGTCTATAATCTTGCCGATAAGGTCGTCTGCCGTAATTGAATCTGCCGCAGCCTCGTAGTTGAGCACCAGGCGGTGGCGCAAAACCTGCTTTGCAACCTTCTGAACGTCATCGGGAAGCACAAAGCTTCTGCCGGAGAAAAGGGCCTGAACCTTTGCACAACGCAAAAGTGCAATGCCTGCTCTTGGACTTGCACCGAATGAAATGTAGTGCAGGATGTCGTTCTTGCCCTTGGAAGAAGCCGAATGCTTTTCGTTCTTGCGGGTGGCATCCGGACGGGTTACGTTTATTATGCTTACGATGTAGCTAAGAATCTTTTCGTCTGCGGTAATAGCTTCTGCGGCGCGGCGGCAGTTTGCCAAAATCTGCTGGCTAAAAACCCTGCGTACCGGTGTGTCAACAAATTTGCCGTTTGAAGCAACAATTTTAATTTCTTCTTCCGGAGTGGGGTAGGAAATGATGATTTTCATAAGAAAGCGGTCAAGCTCTGCTTCTGGAAGCTTGTAGGTTCCTTCCTGCTCAATGGGGTTCTGGGTGGCAAGCACAAAGAATGGGTCTGGAAGCCTGTATGAAGTCTCGCCGATTGTAACCTGATTTTCTGCCATTGCCTCCAAAAGTGCCGACTGAACCTTTGCCGGGGCACGGTTAATTTCGTCTGCAAGCACAATGTTCGTAAAGACAGGTCCCTTGCGAACCAAAAAGCGGCCGGAGTTCTGCTCGTAGATTAAGGTTCCCGTAACATCGGCAGGCAAAAGGTCGGGCGTAAACTGAATCCTCTTGAATTCCAGCCCCGAAACTTCCGCAAAAGTGCGGACTGCCAAAGTCTTTGCCAAACCTGGAACACCTTCCAGCAAAATGTGACCGCCTGCAATAAGCGCCGTTAAAATACCGTCAACGATTTCCGTCTGGCCAACAAGGCGCACAGCCGTTTCCTTGCGGCAGTAGTCAATATATTTTGCACATTCTTCAAGCTGTTCTTTGCTAACAGAGTTTTCAATTTCCATAATAATTCCTTCTAGCACTAGATTCTTCCATAATATCAATATTTCTGATTGAATTCAATAATACGCACATGGTTTACTTTTTGCCAAATATTCTTAATTTTAGTCTTCTTCTGGACGTGCTTCCTTTTGAATACAGGACAGGCATCTGCTAATTCGGCATCCAGGTCCTTTATTACGGGCTTTCCGGGGTTCCGTGGGGCCCTACCCACTCCATTGCCTTTGGCAACGGGCTTCCGCCCGCCCCTCCAATCCCGCGTAAGTTGGTGCAAAGACAAGCTGGTTCCCCGCCCCCATCCGCTCCCTGAACTCGATTCAGGGTCTGTATAAGTTGTGGCTAAATGTTTTACAGATCCCGAATCAAGTTCGGGATGACGCTTCTTTGTAAAAATGGCGGTTTTTCTTCGGGAAGGCACTTTTTTGCTACCACAAATAATCCGTTCCCTGAGGCTCTCGAAGGGAACATGTTTGCAAAGAAGCACCGGCGCTTCGAGAGCCCAGCGACCATTGTCACCCTGAACTTGATTCAGGGTCTGTATACGCTGTGACTGTATCTTTTACAACTTCTACTTATTGCATTATCAATTACTTGAGATGGAAATATTGGAAATGGTATATTCACCTACTGCTGTTGGAAAAAACAAAACAACTCCCCAGCCACTTGAAGTACAAGACATAGAAAGCGAACGGTCGGCTAAAGTTGTATTGTATGATGTAATTTCATTTGCTTGGTTTTGTTCATCAACCCACTAGCATACATTCATTTCTCCAGAGGACGGGCCTTTCAATTTGTATGAGCATGTGTAATAGCTTCCTTCAGCATAATTTCTGCCGTCATTAAAGACTACTTGAATCATTCCTTCCAAAGGCTGGTTATGTGAAAATGTAATCGAATTATCTGTCTTTGCTTTTACAGAAAGCGCACTTGGAAAATTGTTAAAAACACGGACAGCCCAGCCCCGACGCTTTGCTTTAAAATAGAAGAGGCCATCGATTAACATAATCAATGGCCTCTTGGTTAAGTTAGTTCAGCTTGTTGCTAGACTTGGATTAGAATGAAATCTCGAATGCAACAGGGATTGCCCAAACGAAGTTCTTTGCTTCACCCTTGTCGTTCTTGAGACCTTCTACACCACCGAGGCTACCGCTGTTTGTTACACCCTGGAATGCAACTCCGATAGAGCCGTTAGAAGATACGCTCTTCTTTACGCCAACAGAGAAAGCCATGCGGTCTGTATTGTCCTTCTTTCCATCCTTGTCCTTTTCAGGTGACATATAGCGGAAGTCTGCGTTTGCTGCAAGACCGTCGCCAAGGTCATAGTCTACGCCAGCACCAGCCTGGAAGCGTGGCTTCATAGCATCGTTGTTGTAGTACTGGAAGAATGCACCGCTTGCAGATACCTTGAGCTCTGGCATAACTTGGTAAGAAACACCGAGGGCAGCCTTCATCTTCAGATCCTTTCCATGTAAATCCTTTCCATCCTTGATAACGTTGTACTGGAAACCAACACCAGCGAAGAGGCCTTCAACTGCGAGAACGTCAACTTCTGCTTCGAGAGTGCAGTTGCTGTTTCCGTCGTTTTCGCTTTTTGTTACTGTTGTGCCATTTGGATTGTCGTTAAATACAATAGTTCCGTCTTTATCAATATATTTGATATCAGATCTATAATCTTTATAATCTACATCTGTTGCTTCTGTCTTACCAGAACCCTTGCCGATGTACTGTCCCTTAATCTTTACAAGACCAGGTACTGTGTAGGCAAAACCAGCGCGGAGCTTCTTGTATGTGTCTCCAGCCTTAATGTTCTGGTTTGTTATAGGAGCGAGAGCCTGGATGTAGAGGTTCTCCATCGGAGTGATTTCTGCCATAAGGCCTGTGTCGCCGTTCTTGCTCATAAAGAGGTCTTCATCACCAGCAATCCAAGCGTTCGGGCGCAACCAGTTCCATGAACCATAGCAAACACCACCCATGAGAGTGCCGTTGTCATACTTACCGTATGAAAGCTTTACGATGTCCAATGGCTTTACCCAGAGGTTGTGCTCGTCTGGAGCGTCGAAGGTGAAGCCACCAGCCTTTGTGCTGGAGTATACGCCAAAGTTGTAGCCAGCGTTTCCGTCTGGAGCAACTGCTGTAACGTTAAGGCGTGCTGTGCGAGGAGCTCCACCCCAAGAGTTAGAAGCTGCTGTGATTGTGTCCTCTCCGTTGCTTGCTACAGGAGCAGCAAGAGCGCGGAGCCAAGCACTAAATGTGATACCTTCTGCGAAAGAGACAGCTGCGAAAGCTGCCATTCTGTAAGTAGTATTGAAGAAAAATGGGTAAAAATGACCCAAAATATTTAAAAAGTAACATTTTGTTGGCAAATTTAACATTTTTTCGAGTGTCAGAATTTAAGACTATTACAATAAAATTTTCAGCCAAAAATAATTTTTTGTTATATTTTTGACCACCTTAGGTAAATATCTGTATTGTAACAAGTTACAGGCTTACAATACTGTCATATAGCAGAATTATTAATAGGTATTTTGGGGCGTTTTTTGCTGCCACAAAGAATCCGCCCCCACCCGCTACCTGAGCCAGTCGAAGGGAGCTGTTTGCAAATAAGAAGTGGCACTTGGGCTATACCCGCAAGCTGGCCACCCTGCAGCAGAAAAACAAAAAAATCTTCGCAAATGTGTCAGTTTTCGGAATTCTAATGACAAATATATAAGTGTATGGAAGTAAAACTAAGATCCCTTTCGGAATTGGAAAGACTGGAGACGGCGGAGCTTGAGCGCGAGTGCAGGAGGCTCAGGGTAAGGTTCAAGCCGGTGGAGGAGCTGACCTTTGCGGACGACTTTCTCTTCGGCGCACTGATGTACCGCAGGGAGGTCTGCAAGGGCGTAATAGAAAGGCTTTTGGGCATAAGGGCGGGGAAGATAACCTACCCCGAGCTTCAGAAGGTAATAAGCCCCTTCTACGACTCAAAGGGGATAAGGCTTGACGTGCTTGCCCGTGACGGGAAGACGCTCTACAACATAGAGATGCAGACTGTAACCCATGCATCCCTTCCGCTCAGAATGCGCTACTACCAGGGGCTCCTGGACATGGACCTGCTGATGAAGGGGCAGGACTACGGGGACCTGTGCCAGGGCTACGTCATCTTCATCTGCAGGGCAGACCCCTTTGACAGGAATCTTCCCGCCTACACCTTTGAGAGCGTATGCCTTGAGGATGCCACGCTGAAACTTGGCGACAAAAGCCAAAAGATATTCTATAATGTAAGTGCGTGGGAGTCTGACAGTGACGGCGAGAGAAGGAGCCTGCTTCGCTACATAGACAGCGGCAACGCCACGAGCGCATTCACGCGGAGGCTTGAGGAGCTTTCCAAGGAAGTTAAGGGCTCCAACAAATTCAGGAGGCAGTACATGATGCAGAACATCTACATAAACGACGCAATCTACCATGGCAGGGAGATGGGCCGTGCCGAAGGAATTGCAACTGGTATGGAACAGGCAACGCGGCGCAACATCCTTGGTGCGTATGAAAAGAACATTCCCGTAGGGGTAATCGCCTCTTTTGTAGGCAAAACAGAAACCGAGGTTCAGGAGATAATCCGCCAGGGGCAAGCGGAGGCATCATCCCGCTGAACCTGCATGGAGTCCATGGGCTTTTGTAAATAGCCACCGGTGTTTTGGCTGTGGACAGATGGCTCTTTGCTGGGCCTTATAAACTGGCTGTCGTAGGGGCCTGTTTGCAAAGAGACATCGGCCCTTCGAGAGCCCGCTTGACGCTGCGAGTGCAGGGACCGCGTTGCGGCACACGTAGTATGTCTTGCAACGGTATGCCACCCCACATCCGTCACCCTGAACTTGTTTCAGGGTCTGTATAAGTTGTGGCTGAATGTTTTACAGATGCTGAATCAAGTTCAGCATGACGGTTGCATGGAGGGTTGGGGCTTTGACTGCGCACTTGAAAAAGCTCTTTCTTAGTGCTATAAAATTCATTATGAAAAAGATTTCTTCTATATTAATGGTGTTTGCGGTGGGGCTTTTGGCGGGGGCGGTTTCTTGCAGTTCCGCGAAGCTTCATGTTAAAGAGGGCAGCGAATATAGCCCCGAAAAAATTTCCTACAAGGTGGGGCTTTTTGCACAGGAAGTTCATTCGCTTGGCTGGCGGAATTATTCTGTGGATTTAAAGGAACAGCCACTTTCCGGCAAGAAGGCAAATGCTGCAATTCTAAAGGAATACCCCGATGCAAAGCGTGCTTTTACAGGCACTTTTATTAGCGAAATGGAGCCAGCTTTTGACTGCACCTTTGTCTATACTGCTGACGAAAAAAAGTGCTATCTTAAGGCTGGAAGGAGCGGCACAAAGATTCTTGTTCAGAACCAGGACAGGATTGTTTCCAGCGCTGATGCGGTTCCGCTTGTTATTGTAAAGGTAAACGAGTATGAGCAGAAGGGGCAGACCTACACCCTTGTTGCGGACATTCCCTTTGGCATGAAGGTCTATGTCTATGGTGAAGAATATGCCCTTGTTAACCTGTATTCCTACCCGGCAGACATTCTTGTTAACAAAAAGTTTTCCAGAACCCTTACCCCGGAAGAGAATGAATTTGTAGCGGCCGCAATTTTTGCTTCCTACGACTACTTTAAGACCCTTTCCGAAAAGGACAAGACTGGCCTTTCTACATATTATTCTTCCTATTAAAAAGCTGTCATTCCGAACTGCTGCGCCACATTCGCACGCCCTTGATACGAATGTGGGTTTGGAATCTATAAATGCTAGTGGGTGTATGGCGGTACAGACCCTGAGTCAAGCTCAGGGTGACAGGGACGTTTTTCTTCCTTGCCAAGTGTAAAAGGTCTCGAATAGCTTTTCTCTTCCTTGCCAAAAAATACCGAGCCATGGATGGCGGGTTTGCAACCTGCGGGATTTTTTTATGCAAAACCTACGCGGGATTGGAGGGGCGGCGAAGCCGTTGCCGGCAGGTTGAAGGGTGGCTTGTTTGCATATAGAAAGTGGCTTAAACCTCTTTGTGTATCTTTGCGGTCAAAATGCATGTCACCTGCCGGTAATGGAGCGGTAGCGGAACCCCGCAAAGCCCGTGGCGCATAGGCATGTTCGGTCGAGTTAGCCAAAAGGCGGATGGTAGAGCAATTATGGCTTCCGTCCAGAAAAAATATCAACTTTCAATTAGCAAGTCTTGGCTTTTAACTTTCATTTTTTTTCCAAATCCGCTATACTAAAAGGCAAGTCTTTTGACCTAACATTGTCCTAACCTTCGATGGAGTTTTTATGAATTACGGATATTTTGATGATGAGAAAAAAGAGTATGTAATCACCCGTCCAGACACCCCTCAGTCATGGAGTAACTACCTGGGTTCAACTGAATATGGTGCCGTTATTACCAACAATGCCGGCGGCTACGGTTTTTACAAGTCTGGTGCCCGCGGAAGATTTTTGCGCATGCGCTTTAACTCCATTCCAATGGATCAGCCGGGACGCTATTTTTACCTCCGCGACAACGAAAGCGGTGACTACTGGTCTGCTTCCTGGCAGCCGGTTGGCAAGGACCTTGCTTCCTACAAGAGCGAATGCCGCCACGGTACAGCATATACTTCCATTACTTCTGAATATTCAGGCATAAAGTCCGAGACCCTTTACTACGTTCCGCTTGGACAGACTTTTGAATACTGGAGGCTGCGCCTTACAAACAATTCAGGCAAGGCAAGAAAGCTTAGCGCCTTTAGCTACTGCGAATTTACAAACCAGTGGTCAACCGAGCAGGATCAGGTTAACCTTCAGTATTCCATCTTTATTACAAAGGGCAGCAGAAAGGACAACATGCTGCGCATTTCAATTCAGGACAACTTTGCAATCCAGAATCCCGACCGCCCGCTTGCATCCGGTGGTGACATGTGCATGAGCGCCTGGATGGCTTTGTGCGGTTCAAATCTTACGGCTTACGATACAGACCGCGCTGCATTCCTTGGAACTTACGGAAGCTACAAGGAACCTGCGGCTGTTATAAAGGGCAAGTGCTCAAACAGCGACGCTTACGGCGACTCTTCCTGTGGTTCTTTGCAGACAGAGATTGAACTTGCACCGGGCCAGTCCAAGGAAATCATGGTAATGCTTGGTATTGGCGAGGCCAACACTTACGGCAAAAAGGCTGTTGAAGAATTTGGTTCTACAGAGCGTGCTGATGCTGAATTTAAAAAGCTAACGGAAAACTGGCATTCCAAGCTTGCAAGCTTTAAGGCGGAAACTCCCGATGCGGACATTAACCACACCGTTAACATGTGGGGCCTTTACAACTGCCTTATCACTTTTGCATGGTCCAGGGCTGCATCCCTTGTTTACAACGGAGAGCGCGACGGCTTAGGCTACCGCGATTCAGTTCAGGATATCCTTGGCGTTTCGGCTGCAATTCCGGAGCAAGCAAAGGAGCGTATGTTCCGCATGCTAAGCGGCCAGGTTGCAAACGGCGGTGCAATTCCTGTTATTAGAACAGACCACAATCCCGGCCACGAAAAGGCACCCAACGAGGATGAATACCGCTCAGACGACTGCCTTTGGTTCTTTAACGCTGTTCCTGCCTACATTGCGGAAAACGGAGACTTTAACCTTTACAATACGGTTGTTCCCTACGCTGACCACGGAGAGGCCACTGTTTACGGCCACTTAAAGCAGGCCCTTTTGTTCAACCTTGAGCGCATGGGCAAGGACGGACTTCCTTGCGGTCTTCTTGCCGACTGGAACGACTGTCTGCGCCTTGGCTACCACGGAGAAAGCTTATTTGTGGCTTTCCAGCTGCGTCTTGGTCTTACTACATATTCCGACATTTCCCTGCGCCTTGGCAAAAAGGACGAAAGCGAGTGGGCATTGGCTCAGAGGGCAAAGCTTGACAAGGCAATTCAGGACAAGTGCTGGGACGGCAAGTGGTGGATTTGGGCAATTGCGGAAGACGGCACTGTTTACGGAACCCACACCTACGAAGAGGGTCAGGTCTACTTTAACACCCAGGTTTGGTCGGTTCTTAGTTCTGCCGCCACACCTGAGCAGGCTGCATCCTGCATGAAGACTGTTAAGGAAAAGCTTGCAACTCCGTACGGACTTATGCTTAGCGCACCGCCTTTTGTGCACACAAGCGTGGACGTTATGCGCGCAGTTGTCTTTAACCCGGGAATCAAGGAAAACGCCGGTATCTTTAACCACACTCAAGGTTGGGGCATAATTGCAGAGACACTTCTTGGCCACGGTGACCAGGCATTTGAATACTGCAAGGCTGCAATTCCCGCCGCTTACAACGACAAGGCAGAAATCCGCCAGAGCGAACCCTACGTTGTTGGCCAGACCACATACTCAACCTTCTCGCCAAGGGCAGGCAACACTCGCGTTAGCTGGCTTAGCGGGGCTGCAACGTGGAACTACTATTCAATCACCCAGTACATCTTGGGAATCCGCCCACAGTACGAAGGCATGATGATTGACCCCTGTATTCCCCACGAATGGGACGGCTACAAAATCCAGCGCGTCTTCCGGGGCAAAACGCTTAGCATACAAGTCAAGAACCCGGAGCACGTCTGCTGCGGAGTTGCGGAGGTTACGCTTAACGGCAAAAAAATCGATGGCATCACCGTTCCCGCAAGCGAACTTGGCGAAAAGAACGAGATAGTCGTAGTCCTTGGCAAAAACGGCAAGCGCGACGACCACAGCGAGCGCCTGTAGTAGGTGATAGGGTGAACGCGTCACCCTGGCTAAACAGTCACCCTGAACTGCTACGCCATATCCGTACGCACCTGCTACGAATATGGATTCAGGGTCTGTAAAAACTTTGCGTTCATTTTCTTTTTGGAGCGCATTGAATATTTAACTGCCTTGCCAGATTTTGTGTAAAACAAGTAGCGCCAAGGAGGGCGCGTCAAATGTTGGCAGTAAGAGCGGGCGGCTTTTTATAGGTAAAAATGGCAAGGAGGCCTTTTTCATCGGGCTTTCCGGGGCTCCGCTTCCGCTCCGGCCCGCTGGCGCGGTCTTGCTGCGCAACCCCTCCAATCCCGGCTAGGCTTATTTTGCTATTTCGCATTGTAAAAACAGACAAAGCCCGTCACCCTGAACTTGATTCAGGGTCTGTATAATCTCTGCCCCTTTGCTACAAATCCTTTGCGTCCGGGTCTGTGTTGCTGTCCACGCCTGAATGTTCCCTGTTGTAAGTAAAAAGCCCCGTGCCATTTGCATTCAGCTTTTTGATTCTTGCAATGTAGTTGCTTCCCGGGTAAAGGGAATCCGCCTTCTGCATGTAGGCCAGAGCATCGTCCTTTTTCCCGCGCTCAAAGAGGAACTGGGCATAATAAGTGTAAGTATAGAATTTTTCCGCATCGGTAACAGATGCCTTTATTGCCGCAAGAAAATGCTTTTCTGCCTTCTTCATGCTGCCGCCAAGAATTCCCGGTGCGTAGAACATCCACTGTCCAAGCCCCAGGTTTGCCGCCCACATGTTTGCACCGCTTTCCGCAGAAGTTTCGTACAAAGTCCTTACCCTCATTCCATGGAACATTGCACTTGCCACAGAAAAACTCATGTAGCAGGACGTGGTGTCTCCAGTAATCATGTAAAAGAGCGGGGCAACACCGTCCTTCTTCCTGTGTGCGCTTATGTATTTTTCGTTGCGCTCCATCTGGCTCTTTAGGGCAAGGCGCTCCTGCTTAATGTCTGCCTTTATGTTGAATATGTATTCAAATTTTGCAAGGCGCACACAGCTTTCCCAGAAAAGTTTTTCCTGCTCAAGGTCCGTGGCCTGGGCTGGCAGCTGGGCAAGAACTTCTTTTTCAAACTTGCCGTAGCTTTCTATAATTGCATTGTAGTCCGTGGATTTTGATGCCTGTGCGCGGCATTCGGTAAAGTCCCGGTATTTTTGCATAGTAAAAGAAGACATTGCTTTTGCAGCAAAAGAAGAAACTGAACAGATGAATGCTGCCATAATCAAAATACAGGGTTTTACTACTTTCATTTTTTACCTCTAAAAAAGTCGCTCTCACCAGTCTATGCCAATATAACAAATTTTATAAAAGAAAATAACAGCTTTTTATAAAAAAGTTTTTTCTATAATAATATGAAAATGATATGAATAATGTGCAAGACTGATAAGCGGTTGCAGCCACGGCAAACCTGAACTTTTACTTTAGCCTAAGAATCCTCTGGTTGCTTGACCCCCTAAAGTTAAGCGATATGTCCTTCTTTTCAAGAACAAACGGCCCGTCCACGAGTACGTTTATGCAGTCAAGCATTGCCTGCGTGTGCTCGGTATGCTTTTTCCCGTCGGCAGGCAGAATGTCCTTGTCATAAATGTAGCCTGTATAGCACCAGATGTTCTTTTGCGGAAAAGCCTGCTTTACGCGCTGCAAAAATGGCGCAAGTACGGCCTGATTCTCTGGCTCAAATGGTTCCCCGCCCAAAACTGTAAGCCCAGAAATGAATTCCGGCTCAAGTGCCTTTAGGATTTCTTCCTCGGTCTCTTTTGTAAACGGCTTTCCAAAACAAAAATTCCACGTCTCCTTCTGAAAGCAGCCCGGGCAGCAAACCCTGCAACCGCTTACAAAGAGGGAAACCCTTACTCCCTCACCGTCCGCAATGTCAAATTTCTTTATGTTGCCGTAATACATTACTGGAAAATATAGCACTTTTGCGTACTTTTGAAAATTAGGAATTTTACTTTTTTTGGAGCCATCTTGGTGGTTTTAGGAATTCTAAATCGATTGATTTTATGCTGCTTCTTATGCTAACATACACAGCATAGGGGACGCTTTGCAAACACTGGCGGCTTGCCTCCGATTTCTCATGAATGAAGGAGAGTCGCAAGTCTTGCGACTTGCTTCACGAGTTTTTGCTTTGCAAAAACTCGCAGATAATCGCTTGCGATTATCCTAGACTTGCTCACCTTCCTAATAAAATAAGGAAAAGAGCATAAAAAAGCCCGCCCATAGTGTGACGACTTCGGCGGGCTTGTAACACAAGCTACGGAGGCTGTCGCTTTAGTTTGCTTTGCGTCCCCGTTTCTTTTAATATATATCTTTGCCTCGTTTCCGTCAACTTGACACAATACATTTCCGTGTTACCAGGCATTCCCATGTTGCCTTTCCCCCCTTCCCAACAAAACATCCGCTTTCCCAAGAAAAATTTTCGCTAAAACTTAACGACAAAAGCCTAAAGATATTCTATAATGTAACTGCATGGCAGACCGACACCAACGCCGAACGCGCAAGCCTGCTCCGCTACATAAGCACCGGCTCCGTAACAAGCCCGTTCACAAAACAGCTGGACGAAGCCCTTATGGACGAAGTCCTGCTTGCTCTACCATTTGCGGATTGGCTTAATTCGACCGCCCATACCCCTGCGCCACCGCTGTTCCGGGGTTCCGCCTTCCGGCTCCATTGCCTACGGCAACGCTACCGCGCCCCTCCATAGCGGCGTACAACCCAAGAAAATCCCTCCATGGATTTTCTTGGGTATTGAAGAACTGCATGGCAGTTCTTCAGGCTGCTAAGCCGCGCATCCATGCGCTCTTTATTATTTGGCAAGAACGAGTAAAAAAAAACTCGTTCCCTGCACTCGCAGCGTAGCGTCAAGCGGCCTGTCGAAGGGAATATTCCAAAAAGAAACATTTGTTAAACAGCGGGGTTCTTAGGGGCTAGTCCCTAAGCGGTGCTGGAAAGGTGGGAAGGTTTGGAGGGGGACTTGCAACGAAGTTTCCAGCAGGAAAACCCGCTTCCGAGTAGAGGTTTTCCTTCCCTCCAAGTTCGGGGTTCAAGGGCCCTCCCTTGAAAAAAAAACTTGACAAAAGAAATAATAATCTGTTATAAATAAAATATACCTGCCGAAAATAAAACCATCGGCACAAGAAGCAAACGACAGCGGCCAGTTCAAGGGCGTCCCCTGCACCCGCAGCGTAGCGTCCAGCGGCTAGTTGAAGGGCGGTCCCTGCACTCGCGGCGTAGCGTCCAGCGGGCTCTCGAAGGGTCGCCCGGTCACAAAAGATGCCAACCGTCATCCTAAAAAGTACGGTCCGTCATCCTGAACTTGATTCAGGATCTGTTACTTGACTACCAACACAAGGGAAGGACTTTGGTTGCAGAATGTAGCATACCGATGCCTCACTTCCACCAACCAATAACCATCCACCCCCCACAAACACCATCTTTTGAAAAGCGGGGTTCTTAGGGGCA
>DJYC01000034.1 GCA_002448445.1 Treponema sp. UBA6988 | reverse complement strand
TTCGAATCCAGCCGTCCCAGTTTTAATACTTAAAGTGTAATTTTTTTTTAAGGAGTTTCCAGAATGGAACAGTTTGTGATTAATGCAAAAGTACGGAAAGAAACAGGAAAAAAGGCTGCGAAGGATCTTCGTGCTGCAGGACGCTTGCCGGCAGTAGCCTATAACGAGAAGGGCGAGTCTATCATGCTCGACATCGATGCCGCAGAATTTTCAAAAGTTTGGAGAACAATCACTCCAACAACATTGGTTAACCTCAAGATTGACGGTCAGGACAACAAGGCCTATATCCAGGACACAGAATACGACATCAAGACAGACAAGAACCTGCACGCAGATTTCCACATCGTAAGCGGAAAGAAGCCTATCATGGCAGAACTCAAGATGCACTACTCCGGTACTCCGGCTGGTGTTCTTAAGGGCGGCTTCATGGTAAAGCACATTCCGTCTGTTCAGCTTAAGGCTCTCCCAGATGACATGCCAACATCAATTACAGCTGATGTTTCTGGCGTAGAAATCGGTCAGAAGTTCACAGTTGCAGATCTTCACCTTAGCGACAAGATCACTCTCATTACAAAACCAACAGCTCTTATCGTTACTATTGCACCTCCAAAGAAATAATCAAGCTTCTTTAAAAGGTCTTCTATAGTAACAAGGCTAAGTAATATCCCCGCTTCCACAGCGGGGCTTTTTGTTTGCGGCCGTTGGCTTTTTGGCGGCAGGGGGCTCGTTGTGAAAGATATTGCGCAAGACTTTGAACGTAAGGTGCTCACTGGCCTTAAAACATGCATTGCAGATTTTTCCCCTTCATCTGTCTATGGTGTTGGGGTAAGCGGCGGCGCAGATTCCATTTCTTTGCTAACATCGCTTTCACGGATTCTTCCAAAGGAAAACCTTCTTGCCGTTACCGTAAACCACAACATAAGGCCTGCCCAGCAGACAGAGGGCGACGCTTATTTTGTTGAATGCTACTGCAAAAAAATAGGCGTAAGGTGCTCCCGTGTAGACATACCCAGAGGCTCTGTAGAAAGGCTAAAGTCAGAGAGGGGGGGCGGAACGGAAGAGGCTGCCCGTTTTTTGCGCTACCAGGCCTTTGAAAGTGCAATAGAAAAGTTTGGCATTGACTGGTTTTGCCTTGCCCACAACCTTAACGACCAGGAAGAAACCCTCCTGATGCGCTTTTTTTCCGGAGGTGCAAGCCAAAGCCTTTCCGGTATTCCCCAGGTAAGGGACCGCTTTATAAGGCCACTTTTAAACGTTTCCCGCCCAGAGATAGAGGCTTACCTAGCATTCCTTGGCCTGGAATTTAGGACGGATTCCACCAACAACGAAAATTCAATGCTAAGAAACAAAATCCGCAACAGGATAATCCCCTTTTTGGACACAGAGCTTCCCGGCTGGCAAAAGGCAGTTCTTTCCCTGGGGCGCAAGATGTCCCTGGATGAATCATTCATCAGTACGTCTGCCAAGGATTCAATAGAAAAAATAGACTGGAAGGAGGGGGAAGGGCAGGTTTCCTTTTCCCAAGACAAATTCAAGAGCTTGCCTAAGGCCCTGCAGTCACGTGTAATTTATTCGGCCCTGGACAAAGTGCTTTGTGACCAGATGCAGCTCCGCATTCCTTATACTTTTATTGAACGCATTCAAAGAAATCTGCAAATTCTGCCGAAAATAAAGAATGATTGGGCGGAAAATTCATCAGGAGCAGAAGTCTTTTGCTCTGGTGGCCGTATTTTTGCGCGAAAAGTGCAGAAGGTAGCGACAGAAAGCGGATTTTTTGCTATAATCACAAAAGAAGGCATTGTACGTGCCGGCAAGTGGACGGTTTGTGCTTCCAAAGCCGGAAGTAAGATGCACCTGGAGCTTAAGCAGGCTCTTGCCCCAAAACAAGATGCGCCTTTTAGCGTGGACATTGAGGGGCTTGAATTTCCGTTTGCATTCAGAAGCAGGCAGGCGGGGGATTCAATAAAAACTGCTTCCGGAAGCCTTAAGAGCATTTCCGGTATTCTTGACAGCTGGAAGTGCGGTTCCTTCCGCAGCGAAATTCCTGTTGTCCAGGACTTGACTTCTCCATTGCAGCCCTTGGTCTGTATCCTTGGCGCTCCTTTGGGGTTTAACAATTGGATTGTACAAAGGGAAGAAAAATGAATAAAATTGTAAAAATCGGTGTTTTTGCTCTTTTTGAGTTTGCGTCAATTTTTAGTGCGGTGGCCCTTAAGCCCATAAATACAGGCGATGCCTTAAAAGACAGCGCTGCCATGGCAAACCGGCGCACTGCCCTAAGGTGCCTTGCTCTTGCCAATGACTATGCAGTTCAGTCAAACTGGGGTGCGGTTGCAAGTCAGGTGGAACTTGGCCTTGCTTACGACGATTCAATTTCGGATTTGTGGTACATGAAGGCACTTGCCTGCAACAAGAACAGAAAGCCTTCTGCAGATGTACTTTCCTACGCGGAAAAGGCTCTGGAACTGGACAACTGGGCCAACTACAACTACGACAGTGCCCGCGTCCTTTATGCAGACATCCTCTGCGACACCCTGCGCTACGAAGAAGTTTCTGCGGTTCTGGACAAGGCTCCCTTGGTCTTTTCTGCCGACGCTGAATACATCCGTGCAAAGTCCTACTATAGAATACGCACACCTGGAGCTTTGGAGCAGGCAAGGAACAAGATAGACAATGCCCGCCAGATTTACCCCAAGGACTCACGCTTCCCGCTTCTTTTCTTTAAGAACGAATCACCTACAGACGACAACGAGCAGGTAAGAAGAATTGCCAATTTCTTTATCTCTACCATAAGCCAGTATGCCGCCGCTGCCCCGGACAAAGATGCCGAGCTTGAAATTTATGCCGCCCTTTTTGCAAGGGGTGCAATCCAGACAAAAATGCTGCAGTCATTCTCTGCCCGTGGCCTCAAGCACCCCCTCTTTGCGGAAGCTGCCGTAAAAAAGAACCTTTTGTCCCAGGAAAAGGCAGTGCAATATATAGAAAAATTTGCCGCCAAGGGACTTGACTACGAAATGCTCAAGAGCTTTGTTTCCATGCTTTCGGAAAACGATGCAAAGGAAAAGGCCGCAGCATTCCTCCTTGCCTTTAACGGAACAATTTTCCGCGACACGGACGGAGACGGCATTTACAATATGCGCATTGTATATTCCCGCGGAAGACCAAAGACAATAATCTACGACGCAAACCAGGACGAGCTTCACGAGTGGCGCGTTGCCTGCGACTTTGGAAACCCTCTCAGCGGTTCTGCAAACCCCAACAACATGTTCTTTGAATGGGGTGAATACCCATACCTTAAGGTTGTTGGTTTCCGTGACGAAAAGGGCAACACCCTTGCTTCATACGACATCTCCCAGGGTGCCCTAAAGTGGACTCCCGTAAAAATAGAGGTAGACAAAGACCTTAGCTTTGGAGACAGCATACAGTTCTATGTTCCGGTTCCAAACCTGGACGACTACAACCCAAAGAATTTTGTCGTGCGCTCAAGCCTCAAGGACAGGACAAGAGCCCAGCCTTCATCATTCCCGCTGCCGGTTGCCAAGCTTGCATCAGCCGCATCACTTGCCCATGTTCCAACAAAGGAAAGGACAGGAGCAAGCATAATCTTCTACGTGCTTGACGGAAAAATCCAGAGCGGAGACTATATGCAGAGCGGTAAGCTCTATGCCCGTGCCCAGTTCAAGAACGACATTCCATACATGCGCTCTGTAGACGCAGACGGTGACGGTATTTTTGAGACCACCGAAATTTACGAAAAAGACAAGGACAATTCCATGGACGTTCATTCTATGGAAGATGAACGCAACGTAATAATCAACATGTTCGGAAGCGTAACCAGCGACAATGAACCCTGGTACCTAAAGCAGATTCAGGTAGACACCAACCGCGACTCTGTTCCAGACTTTACGGAAGAATACCTTCCCTTTGGCGGAAAGATTTCTTCTTGGGACACAAACAACGACGGCAAGTGGGACATTCGCTTTGTAAAAAAATCCCGCAGTTCCAAGAATGCCCCAAAAGACGAAGCCGTTCTTGAAGAAGCCTATTTCTACGACGAAAACAAGGTCCAGGTCTGCATCTCTTCCAAGGGTGGAGTGCCTGCTTCCGTAACAAAGGGTGGCCGCGCTGTTACCGTAACGGAAGACCCAATGTATAAGTTCTACTGGCTTGGCAAGACCGGTTCCAGCGAACTTGCAAAGGAAGTCCTTACAAGCCTAAGCAGAAACCCAACCCAGTGCGTTGCCATGGTGGTTGAACACGGTGGCATCCGCGTAAAGGGCATAAAAATCGGAGACACCGCATACGGCATGATTATGAAAGGGCTCTCGGTAGAAAGCGAAAAAAAGGCCGCAACGCCTAAGAAATAAAAAATAAAGAGATGAAAGATTTGAAGATAAAAAATATAGCTCGCCTTTGTCTGATTCCCTTGGTCCTTGGGCTTACCTCTTGTGCAGGCAGCAAAAAGGACAAGGTTCAGCTTTACGAGCCTGTAAACTATTCAAAAAATGACGCTGTTGAATACGAGATAAAAACCATACGCGAGATTCCTGAAAGCGACTGCGTAAAAGCTTTTTGGCGTGCAGGAATACTAAGGGAAAACGTCAGTGGCAACCAAAAGGTTCAGACCCTTTACAACGACATGATGCAAAAGGTTGTGGATGCCTACAACAAGTCCCTTTCTGAACAAAAGTACATGGATTCACTTGGCTACTACGAGTCATTAAAAGCCATGAACTATCCCCGTCTTTCCCAGCTTGCAAAGTCGGACAGCCAGCTCCGCAGCCTAATAAATTCAAAAGTTCCGGGACTTGGCAATGCAAAGCCTCAAAAGTCAGTGTCGCTTTCTTCTACAATAAACGGAACGGTTACCGTCTTTGTAGACAAGGGCGTAAAGGTAGAAAAAGGTGTTGGACGGCCGGACGCAATGCTTGGAAGCGGATTCTTTATTTCTAGCGACGGCTACATCATCACAAACCACCACGTAATTTCAAGCTGCGTAGACCCCAAGTACGAGGGCTTTGCCCGCTGCTACATAAAGCTTGCAGAAGACCCGGACACCCGCATTCCCGCAAAGATTGTGGGCTGGGACAGCACAATAGACCTTGCGCTCCTAAAGGCAGAAGTAAGGGCACCTTATGTCTTTACCCTAGGCTCCAGCAGCGACCTTAACGTTGGCGACAAGGTGTATGCAATCGGCTCCCCGCTTGGACTGGACAGAACCCTTACAAGCGGCATCATATCCGCAAAAGACAGGGAACTTTTTACAAGCGGAAAAGTCTTCCAGATTGACGCGGCTGTTAACAGCGGAAACTCAGGCGGCCCACTTATAGACAGCCAGGCCCGCGTACAGGCAATCGTATTTGCAGGCGTACAGAACTACCAGGGGCTTAACTTTGCCATCCCGGTTGAATACCTGCGCTACGAGCTCCCCCTTCTTGCAGCCGGCGGAAAAAGAAGGCATCCCTGGACAGGCGCTTACGGAAAAACAAAAAGGCTTCCCGGTTCCGGCGCAAAGAACGAAGGCCTTTCCGTAATGTACACAATGCCCGGAAGCCCCGCATATCTTGCAGGCTTGGAAGTTGGCCAGACAATCGTTGCAATAGGCGGAACAAAAGTAACTTCCCTTGACGACCTCCAGTATTACCTTATGCAGAGAAAGGCCGGCTCCATAGTTAGGGTTACAACCCTTTCGGAAGAAGGTGTCCGCAAGGAACACACGCTTTATCTTAACGTGCGCCCGGATTCCCCAGGCTACGAAGTCTACACCCACGACCTAATCTCCGGCGCTCTGGTTCCAATCCTTGGCACGGAACTTGTAAGGTCTTCCTCCAAGGACAAGCGCGAATATACAATCTCTAGGCTCATAAAAGGCTCTCTGGCAGATGTTTCCGGATTCAGCGAAGGTGACCCAATAAAAATTCTTTCCACCCAGGTTTCCCCGGACAAGACTGCAATTTCCCTTACCCTTTACGCAAGAAAACGCAAAAACGGATTCTTGGACGTAGGCCTTGGACTCGCAGCCCCCTTGGACAGCCCATATTATTTTTAGGAATTTTTTGGACGGTACTTTTTTTAGCTCTACCATTTTGCTCTTTGGCTAACTCGACCGTAAGTTTTATTTCGTCACCGCCGTTCCGGGGTTCCGCTATCGCTCCATTACCGCTTGCGCGGTAACTTGCGCCCCTCCATGGCGGCGTAGGCTTGTTTTAATCTTCTTGTAAAGGCGCATTCTTTTTGCTATATTAAAACCCATGAAAAGGCTATTTAAAAATGATTCTGTTATAGAGTCGTGCATCATGTTTTTTTTCATAGATTTGATTCTTCTTGTCTTAAATTTAGGATTTGGAATTACTGTAACTAAAGGAAAAATTTATCATGAACGCAATTACTTTATTGCAAATTTACAAGTGTTCATACTTTTTATTACCCTTACTGTGGCAATCATCCGGTTTTTGTGGCTTAAAAATAAAAGCCATGATGATAAGTAACTTGTAAAGACATATCCTTTTTGCTATATTAAAGCCCATGAAGCTAAACATAAAAAAGTTATTAAAAAATGATTCTGTTATAAACTCATGCCTTATTTATTTTCTTATAGATTTGTTTTTTCTTGTCTTGAATTTGGGCTTTGGAATTACTGTAACTAAAAGAAAAATTTATCATGAGCGAAATTACTTTATTGCAAATTTAGAAGTGGCTATACTTTTTATTACCCTGCTTGTGGCAATCATCCGCTTCTTTTGGCTTTACAAGAAAATTCATAGTGGCAAGAAAGTTTCCGCAAGAGTGAGTGGAATGAGCGTTCTCGAAAACGAATCTTTCTGGAAAAAAAGGAAGGAGAATTCTCTTCAGCTTTCCTTTGAAATGGATGGAGCTAATTTTGAAAAGGAAGTTCCAGTAAAATTTTCTTCTGGTATTAGGGAAATCTTGGAGAAAGGTACAACAACAATTCTAGTAAGGGATTCTTGGGCAGAAAAAATTCTTCTACTAGAACTTTTCGCAGATGTGGACTCTTAACCCATTAAGCCTAGCCGGGATTGTAGGGGCGGCGCAGCCGTTGCTGGTGGGTGCGGTCCCTGAGCTTGTCGAAGGGCCGAACCCGGCAGCAATGGAGCGGGTAAGGGCCCCGCGGAACCCCGGAAAGCCCGTAACACGAGCATTCCCGAAGGGGCAGTTTAAAAATGACGTGCGCTCCAAATAAAAATAAAAAATAGCTCCTATAGTCAAAAGTTAATTTGTATGCTATAGTTAATAATCCAAGCAACAGGAAACCTTATGAGAGATTTAAAATTCAAGCGCAACTTTTGTATTACCGCGCACATTGACCACGGAAAATCCACGCTGGCAGACCGCCTTATTCAGAAGGCAAAGATAATCGAAGACCGCCAGATGATGAACCAGATTCTGGACAACATGGACATTGAAAGGGAAAGGGGCATTACCATAAAAAGCCAGGCCGTAACAATTCCCTACCGCGCAAAAGACGGAAACGACTACGAGCTTAATTTTGTAGACACACCGGGCCATGTTGACTTTAGCTACGAGGTTAGCCGCGCCATTGCTTCCTGCGAAGGTGCACTTCTTTTAATAGACGCAACCCAGGGCGTAGAAAGCCAGACCGTAAGCAATATGTATATGGCAATGGAACAGGATCTTACTATTGTTCCAGTTATTAACAAGATAGACCTTGCTTCTGCGGACATAGAAAGCGTTAAGAAGCAGATAGACCACGACCTTGGCCTTGATTCTGCCGATGCCCAGCTTGTTAGCGCAAAGACCGGGCAGGGAATTGACGACCTTATGGAAGCCATTGTTACAAAGTTCCCGCCGCCAGAGGGAGACGTAAACGCACCCCTTACCGCCCTTATTTTTGACTGCCACTATGACGAATACAGGGGCGTTATTGTTCACATCCGCGTAATGGACGGAAGGGTAAAGGCAGGTGACACAATCCGCCTTATGAGCAGCGGGGCAGAGTACAAGGTAGAGCAGGTTGGTCTTTTTAAAATCAAGTACGAGGAAACTTCTGCGCTTGAGGCTGGAGACGTAGGCTATATTATTGCTGGTATGAAGACTGTTGCAGACGTGCGCGTTGGCGATACTGTAACTTCTGCTACAAATCCTGCAAAAGAGCCGCTTCCCGGTTTTAAGGAAGTAAAGCCTGTAGTATTCTCTTCTATTTATCCTATTGATTCAAATGACTATGAAGAGCTTAAGGAAAGCATGGAAAAGCTAAAGCTGAACGATGCTTCCCTTGTTTACGAAAAGGACAATTCGCTTGCGCTTGGAAACGGATTCCGCTGCGGTTTCTTGGGATTGCTTCATCTGGAGATTGTGCAGGAGCGCCTTGAGCGTGACTTTGACCAGGTTGTTATTTTTACGGCTCCAAGCGTAAAGTACCGGGTAAAGCCTGCAGGTCGCGATGAGATTTTTGTGGACAACCCCGCCGACTATCCAGAGGGAAAGATTGAGGCTTCCCAGGAACCTTACATTAAGGCTTCCATAATCACTCCTTCTGAATTCCTTGGAAGCATTATGGAGCTTTGCCGCCTTAAGCGTGGTGAGCAGACCAACATGCAGTACCTGGACGAAAAGCGTGTTGAGCTTACCTACCACATGCCTCTTGCAGAAATCCTCTTTGACTTTTACGACAAGCTAAAGTCTTACAGCCGCGGTTATGCAAGCTTTGACTACGAGATTACAGACTACCGCCCGACGGATCTTATAAAGATAGACATACTCATAAACGGAAAGCCTGTTGATGCCCTTGCCCAGCTCTGCTTTAGGCCCAATGCTGTTGAACATGCAAAGGTTGTCTGCGAGCGTCTAAAGGGAGAAATTACCCGCCAGCAGTTTAAGATTGCAATTCAAGGTGCAATAGGAAGCCAGATTATTGCCCGCGAAACAGTTAACCCTGTGCGCAAGGACGTTCTTGCAAAGTGCTACGGCGGTGACGTTACCCGTAAGCGTAAGCTTTTGGAAAAGCAGAAGGCCGGAAAAAAGCGCATGCTCATGGCAGGAAACGTGGAACTTCCCCAGAGCGCATTCCTTGCAGTTCTTAAAGAAAAGGAAGACTAGGAAAACATAGGGTCTACTGAAAAACTCTTTAATTACAAATGATACAAATAGTTAAACAGTATTCAGAAAAATAAGAGTGCAAGAAAAAATGCCAAAAATGAAAAAAGAACTTGCACTTATCTCCAATGTGAACAGTCTATATCTAGATGGAAACTAAAGTGAATAAAAGAATCTGGGTTCTTAGGGCGTTAGCCCTAAGCCGTGCCGGGAAAGGGAGGGGTTAAGGGGGAACTTGCAACGAAGTTTCAAGCAGGGAAAACCCTCGCTTCGGAGTAGGGGGTTGTCCCTCCCCTTAGTTCGGGGGCCAAGGGCTCTCCCTTGAAAAGAGTTTTTCAATAAACACTAAGTATTTTTAGGAAGCTGTCTATTTCTGCCCTGACTCTTTTTAAGAAGGGGGTAGAAGTGCTTGCCCTGTTGCCGTCCGGAAAGTGCAGGAAGAGGTATTCCCTTGGCGAAAGTATGCCCTGTATTTGTCCGCTAAGGGTAGTGCCGTCTTTTTTGTATTCAGAATTTTCTCCATTTACAAGCAAATCTTTAAGCTGTGTAAGCGCATCTTTTTCTTCTTTTAGGTAGCAGGAAATAAGCTGCTTGGATTTTTTTACTTCTTCAAAGTCTATTTGAATTTGCCCCGACGAAGAATTTTTGTTTTGCAGGGATGCCACTGTCCAAACGGATGCTGCCGTGCATTTTTTTAGGTGCAGGTCTATGCCGCATTCCCCAATGTCGTAGAGGTTCTTTTGTCCGCCAAAGACTGCCGCAAAGTTTATAGCGTAACTTTCCATTATTGGGGATGAATACATTTTGCTTTCGTCCTTGCTTTGAACGGGAAATGCCGGGGGAAGCAGGGATGCAGAATAGTTTGCCGCGCCGTTTTTTCTTGTGCAGTTTGCAAGGAGCCGCTTTGATGCCGCAACGTTTTTTGCATGTGTCCTTCCCGCTGAATAAGAAAAATCCATTCCGCTAACAAAAACGCTTGTTGCAATGCTCTGCCTTATTACAAGTGCAAGGTAAACAGCCGTAAGCCCAACAGAGCCGAGCGGCGGTATAAGGTTTTGGATGATACCCTTTTCTTTTATTGAATCAAGGTATTGGCACTTTGCATATTCTGATGCAAACCAGATTCTCTTTTTAAATAGGCGTGCAACCTGGGGGCGGGAACAAAGGTCTGCAAAAAGGATTATTTTTTCAAAGTCATCTTTTGTAAAGCTTGCGTATGATTCCTGGATTGCAAACTGGCTTTCCACTGCAACGATTGCGTCTGGTCTTATTCCCCGCGCAAGAAGTGCCTGGGCTGCGGCATCCACTGCAATTGTAAAGTAGCGGCCGTCTTTTATTTCTTTTATGAGCGGAAAGTTTTCTTTTGCAAAGGTTTTGTCCAAGCTTTCTCCCGCACCAAATACGATTATTGGTTTGGAAACCATTCCCGCTGCTTTCTGCAAAAAAGTGTCTGATGCCGATTCATCTGTGCCAACCAAGGACAGGTTCTTGAATATGTTGTGGGAAAAAAGCCTTCCCATTTTTACGATGGTGATTCTGTTTTTCCAGTAGGAAGCAACCATCTGTTCTGCCGCGTTGCAGATGGATGTGTACCATTCCGCGTTGAACTGGGTTCCTGCGCTAAAGTCAAGCCTTAGTACGCGGCGGAAACTTCCACTGGAAATTTTTTCGTTAAGGAATGCTTCAAATTCGTCCAGCTGGTCTGAAAAATAAAAATGAATCTTTTCCGCGCCTTTTTTTTGCCCCAGCTTTTCTTTTGCAAGGCCGTAAAGATTTCTGTCTGCCTCTATTGCGCACACTTCTGCTTTTGCGTCTTCACCGCCATCTTTGCATGCTGCTTCCAATGCATTTAGCAATTCTTCTGTGCCGTAGCAAAGGCATGGGGAGCATATTATTACGATTGTGCCGGGTAAAAATTTTGTGCCTTGGATAAGGGAAAGTACAGCGCGCATGGGATTGTATTTTGAATAAAGATAGCGCCCTTTGTAGCGGATTGTTTCTGGAGAGCCGTTGCCGGAAGAAGCTTCTGTTAGAATTTCCTCTTCGCGGCTGCTTTCCAGGGGGAGAAGGGGTTTGTTTGCCCCAACTCCTTTTTGATTTTGTGAGTTCAAGTAAAACCTGCTAGTTCTGTTCGTCGCCAGAGATGAAGTACTTGAAGTATGTTGTCATAAAGTCGTCTACAACACCGTCAAATCTTTTAAGGTTTGTCTGTGAGCAAGACTGGTCTGTCTGTGCAACGTTGGAGTCAAAGTTTGCAAGGTCTGCCGGAGCATCCTTCTGAACTCCAGTGCAGCGTGCCACGATTACGTTTGAAGCAAGAACGAATGGTTCGCTCATTTCGTCTTTCTTAAGCTTGAACATCTTTTCAAGTACGGCTTCGTTTGTAGAAAGGCCTGCAAGTTCTGCGACATCGGAAGGAGTTGAGTTGTAGAATGGAGAGTTTCCGTAGTTAACAGGGAAGGCTGCAACGTCTGCCTTTGTAATGGAGAACTTTTCGCATGCAGCGTCAAAAGAAGAAAGCTTTGCTTCGGAGATGAATGCCTTTGCGCGTTCAGAATAGAAGTTTTCGATGTAGCCCTTTTCTGAAGACTTTAGGTATTCAAGGACTGTGTTTACGGTTGCTTCGTCTGTAAAGTCTGCTGCCTTGGCGTCAGAGTCTACGCGGAAGATTGTCCATCCGCTTTTTGTCTGTACAGGGTCAGAAACTGCACCCTTTGCGAGTGCCACAGTTTTTTCTGCGTCTTCTGCATTCTGGATTATGTTCAAGAGGCCGTAGTAATATGGAACAGAAAGCTTTCCGTCTGTGCCTGTGTAGTACTTTGTTGACTTTTCGCTGATTGCGTCGTCGAAGGTAACTTCGTTGTTTTTAATCTGCTTGCTAAGGGCCTTTATTTCGTCTTCACCGTCAAGTGTTACGGCAGAAATGTCAAGCTTTCTGAACTTGTCTGGGTTTGCCTTTCCGTACTTTGCTGCTTCTTCTGCGGGGAAGTCATTTGTGCTGAAGGCTGCAAGGTCGAATGAGCGCTTTGTGCTGTCCATTGCGGCAATAAATGATTTTTCCTTTGATGAAGCCTTAAGGCCGTACATTGGGTTGCCGGAAACTTTTGTGTCTGAACCCATAACGTCGTCGTTGTAGCGCATGAAAGCCAGGTTTGTGGCGGCTGTCTTGCGGAGTTCAGCTTTTGCGGCATCGTCTGTCTGGTTGTAGAGCTTTTCTGAGTACTTGCCGTTTTCGTCAAAGAAGCGGGGCAGGATTGCGCGGTTAACGGCATCCTTTGACGCGCTCCAGTTTGCCTTTTTCACAGCGGCAGAATATACCATTGAGCGGAGGGTTCCTTCAAATGCGCCTGTAAAAATTGAATAGTATGTGTTCTGGTTCAAGTCCTGGCCGTATGCCTTGTAAAGTTCAGCCATGTAGGAAACGCGGTCTGCAAATTCAGTGCCGGCCTTGTATTCGATTTTCTGTCCTTTGTAGGAACCGAAAACCGGTGTTCTGCCTGCATGTGAAAGCGATTCAAACAGTATGCTTCCGCCAGCAGGAATAAATACGATTGCTGAAATTACCAGGATAATTACGGCTCCTATTTTTGCGCCGTCTTTTTTTGCTTTTTTAGGAGTTGTGATTTCTTCTTCCATAAAGGGAATCCTTCTTTTAAAAATATTCTTGATGAAATGCCTGGCCGACTGTAGCGGCAGGACATAAAGTAATACGATTTTATCATTGTATATATTGAGTGTCAACAGTGCAAAAAGTTTTTGCGAAAAAAAAATAAAAAATTTTAAAAAGTCTATTGACACAAATTATGCGTTGTGCTATATTCATAATCACACGGGGGCTTAGCGAAGCTGGTTATCGCGCTGGCCTGTCACGCCGGAGACCACGGGTTCGAGCCCCGTAGCTCCCGTATAAATGCCCACTTATTCAAGTGGGTATTTTTTTTGTCTGCTGAATTGCAGGCATCATTTTTTATCTACATCTTTTCGGGTAATAGCGCAGCTGGTAGCGCGCTACGTTCGGGACGTAGAGGTCCCCGGTTCGAATCCGGGTTACCCGACTTTGCAAAGCCTACGGTTTTTCCGCAGGCCTTTTTTATTTTCCGGGTAAGCATTGTTATGCTCACTCCCGCACTGGGGTGCATTCCGAAATAACAGAGGATGAAAATGATTTGTAAAAAATGTGGAAGAGTGTTGTTGTCAACAGATATCTACTGTCCTGACTGCAATGAGCCTAATACCGAATGGACGTCAGAATCAAATGTTGATCAAGCTGAGTTTATACCTTCTGCTGAAGATTTGAATTTAGTTGCTTATGTTAGTGGAGATGCATTATCCAAAGATTTTGAATCGGGAGCATTTCTTAGTATGAAAGATTCTATGCTAGATTTTAATAAGGGCAAAGTATCTTCCTGGAACTGGTGGGCTTTC
>DJYC01000018.1 GCA_002448445.1 Treponema sp. UBA6988 | reverse complement strand
GTTCTTCTGGTAGTGGCCCCAGTGACCGCTTCTTTCCCAAAGTGTTCGGGGCATGATTGCGGGAGTGTTCACTTCCTGGTAGCCGTCTGCCACAACCTTCTGCCTCATGTAGTCCTGGAGTGTTATGTACATCTGCCATCCGTTGGGGTGCCAGAAAATCTGTCCCGGATCTTCGGGGTCAAGGTGGAACAAATCCATCTGAACGCCAAGCTTGCGGTGGTCGCGTTTGTCCGCTTCTTCCATCATCTTAAGGTAGTCTTTTAAGTCGTTGGGCTTGTAGAAACAGACGGCATAAACGCGGTTAAGCATTGGACGGGATGAATCTCCCTTCCAGTAAGCACCGGCCATCTTTGTAAGCTTAAAGCTCTGTGCGTTGATTTCTTTTGTGTTGGAAACGTGGGGGCCACGGCAAAGGTCAAGGTAGCCGTCCTGCTCGTATGTGGTAATAAGCTCGCCTTCTGGAAGGTCGTTAATCAGCTCAACCTTGTAGGGCTGGTCTGCAAAAAGCTTAAGGGCTTCTTCCTTGCTTACTTCTTTGCGTACAAAGTCGTGGTTGCCGGAAAGAATCTTGCGCATTTCCTTTTCCACTTCGCCAAAATCAGATTCTGTCATCTTGTGGTCGGCGGGAAAGTCAAAATCGTAGTAAAAACCGTTGTCTATTGCCGGACCGATAGCGATTTTTGTACCAGGGAATAATCTAAGGATTGCTTCTGCCATTACGTGTGCGCAACTGTGGCGTACAGTCTGAAGTTTTTCATCAACAGCCATGTCTTTTACCTTTTTCTTGTTTGATATATCAGCATAAGATAAACTTTTTTCTATTTTATATCAAGTGCGGGATTTTTTTGCTGTGTTACTTTGATTTTTTTTGGACGGCACTGCTCCGCTCCACCATGTAAGTCCTTGGCTAATTCGACCGAATAGGCCTTTCGTTACCGCCCTTTCGGGGTTCCGGCTTTCGCCTCCATTCCTACGGAACGGGCAAGCCCGCCCCTACACGGCGGCGTAGGTTTGTTCTGGCTGTCTTTTACCGGCTGCTCCATCTGCTTCCTATTTGCAGCTCAGTTTCGTTGGCCCTGTCAGTGCGGTCTACGTAGATAATGAGGTTTACGCCCACCTGGTTTGGATGGTCGTGGTTTATGTGCGTGTATTCTATTATGATAAGCTTGTCCTCGTCCCCAGAGCTGAGACCCATCCTTGGCATATAGATTCTTGCGCTTTCTTCGTTGAATTCCACGGAGCCCGAGTCAAAGCCACTGCTTCCGCCAACATAGGGGCTTATTTCGTATTCGGTGATTCCGCTTGGGAATGCGTCAATCAGCATTTCTATCTTTGCGTCCAGATTCTGCCCCTCGCTTCTGTTTCTTTGGGAAAACATCGCCTTAATGCCCGAAGCGTCTTTGTTGTTTATGTAGCGAATTAACTGCTCTGACTTCTCGCGTCCACGATCTTCGCTGTCATTCATAACTTCGTCGTATTCGCTGCTGCAGGATGTCATTACAACGCTTGACATGGAAAGTGCCAGCAGTGCCGAAAATGTAAAACCCATAAAATTCATTACTTTCATATTTGCCCCTTTTTAAATAAGACACCTTGGACATGGCAATCTGCTACCTGCCACCGTAGATTTTTGGACAAATTTAACATTTTGCATTTCATTCACTGCGAATTTCTTCCGATTTATATAATATGCCCCACTGTATTAATTTTTTTAGTTTCATTCACCGCAACCCCTTAAAGAGCATGGCAGCTTTTTTTCTGGCATTCTTCTTGTGCGCAGCGGGTAACACTTGCACTGCCCAGGTAAGCCAAAAGAGGCAGGACTTTATTGACTACGCGCTAACCCTAAGAGGCATTCCCTACAAATATGCAGGCTTTTCAAAAAACGGGCTTGATTGCAGCGGAATGGTGGCTTATGCGGCAAAATACGGCATACGCGAAAACCTTCCCAGAAGTGCCAGCGGAATGTGGGACAAATGCAAGCATCTAAAAGAAGAGGACCGTGAACCCGGAGACCTAATCTTTTTTGCCGTAAAAAATACCAAGGGTGTGCTCCACATTTCTCACGTGGGAATCTATCTTGGAATGTACCGCGGTGAAGGTGCCCTCAACGGAAAGAGGCTTTTCTTGCACGCAGCAAGTGCAGGCCGCGAAACTGGAGTAATAATTTCTCCCATAGACGACAAATATTGGAGCAAGCGCTTTTACGGCTACGGACGCTTCCTTCCCAGCACCGGAGAGTCCGAAATGGAAACAGAAGCAAAAGCCGCTGCAGAAGATGCAAGGGATGAACCCCCGCCAGAAGACAAGACCACCCCGGAAGACCTGGAAGCAGAAGACGCAGACCTTACGGACGCAGAAAGGGCAGCCCGGCGGGTAAAAAAGGCAATCGAGCGCACAAGAAAAGCGGCCAGCCTAATGGACAGGGAAATAGACGGTCAAGCTGTAAGAAGCAAATTTGAAGAAGACACAAAGTAAAAACCGTCTGCAAAGGGACTCCCTTGAAAATCTCTTTTTACAAGAAAACTTTATTGGTAACAAAAACAAAAGGCAGTTGTTTAATAAGTATGAAAACATTAAAACGCATTTACACATTATTTTATTTATTGGTATTATTTGGATTTGCGTCATGCTCCGCCAACCTTTCGCTTAAAGCGCAGAACGACGGCAGCGTAAAAACTGACTTTACGGCAGACATGGGCGCATATTTGTCACAGGCATTGGAAGGAATCTCTGCAAACATGGGCGGCGGCAAAGACATAATCAATGCGGCATCCCTTAAAAAAGCATTCACCGGAAGTGACTTTACCGGAGTTTCTGCAAATGTTCCCAACAAGCAGACTGTAATCGTAAGCGGAACAATCGTCCCTTTAAAGCAGCAAAAGATCTTTAAGGGCGTAAAAACATCTTCGTTCGTAAAGTGCGAAAACAACAAACTTACCCTTACGCTTTCACCTGCATTGCTCCAGGGCTTCTACAATTCAATGGGGCAGGATGACAGAACCTACCTGGACCTCTTTATGGCACCAATCTTCACGGGCGAAAAGATGACCCAGGCCGAATACAAGGAACTCGTTGCCTCTGTCTACGGACAGGAACTCGCAGACGACATGCAGAAAGGCAAAATCGTCATTACGCTAACCGTTCCCGACGGCAAAAGCATAAAAAACTCCAGTGCAAAAATCGGCCAGTCAAAAGCAAGCAAAAATTCCAAGCGCCTTAGCTTTAGCATCCCCATGCTGGAATTCCTTACCCTTCAAACTGAAAAAACAGCCTTCATAAGCTGGTAGCCTTTTAATTCTGGAGCGGGCATTAAAAAACAGCGCCACGGGTTCACGCAGCGAAGCTTCCAGCGTGGCGCGTCATATGTTTTCTGACAAAACCGTAAGTTTTCGTAGAAAACTTACGGGTAAAAATGCCAAGGAGGGCATTTTTTACCCAGGGCTTTATCGGTCTACTGTGCCTTTGGCCCCTCCAATACCAGCTAGGTCCGCTTTTGCAAAATGCCCAATCCAAAAATCCTCCGCTGTACGCCACTAAATATACCCTAATAGTCTACCCCATAATATCCTTGAGGTTCGCTAAATTTCATGATATCATAAAGACCTGTTGCATAATCATCTCGCAGCTTAAACGGATACGGGGAAATTGTGTTATGTGGACGCCCGCACTGGGGCGCTTTTTTAATACAGAATTTTACCCAAATTTAACATTTTTTTCATTATAATCTAACATTCATAAACTACACTCGGATAGAAACGAGGTGTTTATGAATGCAAACGTGAAAATTGTTTTCGGACTTTTGGGCGGGCTTGCACTTTTTCTGTTCGGAATGAACCTGATGAGCGAGAGCCTGAAAAAAGCGGCTGGTTCT
>DJYC01000096.1 GCA_002448445.1 Treponema sp. UBA6988 | reverse complement strand
TTCCAGCGCAAAATTGCAACGGCAACCGCAATAGTCATAAGGCTGTCGTCCGTAGGTCGGTGGTCAAGTCCAAAGATTTCAAAATCCTTAAACTTGTAGTTGTTGAATTCAAAAGCACTGCCGGCAATGTCGCCAATAATTGCACCAATCATAGTCACCTCCCATTAAGTTATTGCATTTTTTGCAGAAACTGGCTGTGGGACGTAGGAAAAAACAAAAAGGGGGAACCGCCCAAATGGCCTAACACCCCGTATATAGATAAACGGCGGGGGATTCCTTTTTGTTTTTTCCGTAACTGGGGCCCGCAGACAGCTTCTGCAAATTAGACATACAAACCACCCACAACCATTATATCATACATTTGCAATTTTAATAGAAGAAAAAATTAAATTTTGCAGCGGGGTAAGACTTCCGCTAAAGGATTCTATGCTGGCATTAAGAAGCTCTGCCGGACTGCAAGAAGAAAAATCCAGCTCCCAGCCTAAGTTCCTTGCAAGAAAGGTAATAAAAAGCCTCTGCGTGCGGCCGTTACCCTCGCGGAAAGGATGAATGGCATTAATCTCGCTAAGATAGTAGGCAAGCCGCTCCGCAGTATCACTCTTTGTAAGGCAATTCTTTAGATAGTTCTCAGCCTTAAGCCTGCCAAAAAGCTCATCCGCCTGGTCGGAAATGTAAATCGCATTACAGAACATATCTTCCTTTGAAATATTCACAATACGGTTCTTCCCCGCCCACTCATAAATGTCGCTGAATAAAAAGAAATGAATTTTTTTTAGGTGGTTAAAATCAAAATTGCCCTTAATGCCGGACTGAAGAGCCTGGGCATACCTAAGCGAAGTTATCTTGCGCTCAGCCTCTTCCAGCTCCTGGGCATCCATAATGTTAAGCTTGTTTTTTAGAACCGAAGTTCCAGGATAGCAGTAATAGTCGTCTACAGTATACTCGTATCCGTCTTTAAGCATACGCCCGAACAGGTTTTGAATACTGCTTCACAATGTCAGCCACAGCGTCCGAAAAATCTTTTTTACCTTCAAGGCATTTTTTAATAGAAAGACGCTCGTCATCCGTAAGCACAAGCCCTTCCATCCTCAAAGAAATGTCCGTGTTTTTAACAATTGTTTCAACATTCATACCCCTATCCTACCACAAATTCAATTTTTTTTCAACCAAGCCCCCCGTTTTTTGAAAAAACCGCCACCCTGAACGCAGCCTGTCCCCCAAAACGCAGTCCGTCACCCTGAACTCGTTTCAGGGTCTGTATAAGCCTCCCCATGTTTGTATAGTTTTCTGGACGATGCCTTTAACAGCTCTACCATCCATTCCCTGACTATAACCGGCCGTCATGCCAATCGTCACCGCCCTTCCGGGGTTCCGGGGGCCCCTACCCCCTCCATTCCTACGGAACGGTCTTGCGCCCGCCCCTCCACGGCGGCGTAGGCTTAATTAAAAAACGCACCCCTTGACGCGGCACTTTTTTTTTGTATAGTACTTTTAGGTTAAAACTATTTTAACCAAGGAGATTATAATGAAAAAATTAGCAACAATTGCTTTAACAGTAGCAGCTCTTAGCCTTGCTTTTTCCCTTGCATCATGCTCTAGCGGTTCAGGCGGCGGCTCAGACGACGACGCAGCCAGCTTAGTGGCAGGCGGTTCTGGTTCTGGTTCTGGTTCTGTAAGCGGAGGCACTCCATTCACAGACGGTGCCGTCCAGGGACTTAGCTACAGCAGCGATGAGCTCAACAACAAGGTTTTCTCTTACGAGGATGACGGAACAAGATACCTTGGATTCACAGGCGGCAAATGCTACAAATCCAGCGACCCATCCAGTTTTCAAAGTTCCAAAGAAAAAGACTATACAATCCTCAAATACGATGGACAACTCTATAGGAGTGGCGCTTGTATACGCACAAGCGGAACAGGCCTTGTTGGCACTTTCTCGGACGGAGAAGCCACTTTTACCTTTGCTAATGGTGGAAGCGGTACTTTCAATATTGAAGGAGAGACTGGGAGCTTCACCTACACCAATAATGATGGCGAGCTAACGTTAACGATTCCTGGAGAGGGAAACGCGAAAATGTACTACAATGGAAGCAACAAAATCTACTATGTTGATGATGAAGCCCGCCTTACTTTTGTACAAGAAGGCGTCACTGTTAATTAATATAGAATAAAAACCCGCCTAAAACACTTTCCCCGCAAGGAAACGGCGCTTCTGCTGCAACTCCCTGCGGGGATTTTTTTGCACAAAAAAGATTCAAGATAATCCATTTCTTTTAAGTCAAAACAAAATCAAATGCTGTAATTTTACTCGATTAAATCCGACTCGACCACAACCGAGTAAAATTTCAATATAACCGCATAATACTTTCAAGCACTTTGCCAAAACGCAACCCGTTACCAAAAACGAATCCGTCACCCTGAACTTGCTTCAGGGTCTTGTATAAACTTTAGGTTCTTGTTCTACTGGGGTTAAAAAAAGAAACTGTTTTCGTTCAGCAAAAAATCAATTAAGTTACAGTGAAAAATTCCGTTGTTATCATAAAAATTGTGAGGAATATCCATTCTAACAATAATCTTTTTAAAGAAATCCTTTGCAAGCAGCAGAGAATTCAACTCGGAATCAGTCTTATCATCACCGTCCATCCGCAATGCAGACTGGATATAAACTCGTTTGTCTGCATTGTTCACAACAAAGTCTATTTCTTTTTGCACATTCTGACCTTTTGTCCTATCAACGACCACGCCTACATCAACCGAATAACCGCGTATAATAAGCTCATTGTAAATAATATTTTCCATTATATGGCCAGGGTCAAATTGGCGGTAATTCAAACGCGCATTTCTAAGCCCTGAATCCGTATAGTAATATTTGTTCGGATAATTAAAATAGGATTTTCCCTTTACATCATAACGGCGGGCAACAGATATTAAAAAAGAATCCGTGCAATGTTCAATGTATTTTGAAACAAGTGCAGAATTCAATTTTTCTTTTGTCATGCTTGTAATTGTGTTTGCAATGTTCAAAGGATTTGTCAATGAACTAATTTGAGATGCAAGCAAATCAAGAATTCCGTTCAAAATATCTTCGCGCTCTATCTTGTTTCGCTCAACAATATCCTTGATATATAATTCTCGATACATTAAAGAAAGATAATGCTTTTTGTCGCCCTCGTCTTTAAGCGATAAAATATATGGCATTCCACCATATACCATATACGATTCAAGGGCTTTGCTTTTTTCACCGCCAATAGCTGAATAAAATTCTGCAAATGACAGAGGAAACACGTGGATTTGTGTAGCCCGCCCACGAAATTCCGTTGCAATATCACTGGACAAACCTTTCGAATTTGAGCCTGTAACATACACATCAAGATTTTTGTAACCGTTCAGCTCATTGAGCATATCATAAATCGTAACTTCAATACCGCCGTTTTCTGCATCAGCAACTTTCTGTGTAAACTGAACTTCATCAATCAACAGATAAAACTGAGTTCCAGAGTTTTCCGAAACGATAGATTCAATATACTCGCAAAGTGCAATAGGATTGCGGTATTTGTAATTCCGCCGTTGGTCAAGTTCTATTTTTATAATCTGCTCATTTTTTACACCATTATTGTGCAAATATTCTGTAAAAAGCTCAAAGAGCAAAACCGATTTTCCGCATCTTCGGATTCCCGTTATTACCTTTATCTGCCTGTTCCACATTGAGCGGATTAGTTTGTCAAGATACAGTTGCCTTTTTATCATACCTTTCACCTAAAAGTTACGACGTATACGACGCTAATTTTAGATAATTATAACAAGCCCCATCAAAACAATCAAGCCAAACACAAAATATCCATAGTTGTTACCCAAAACGCCGCGCGCTCCTTGACGCGGCACTTTTTTTTTTGTATAGTACTTTTAGGTTAAAAATATCTTAACCAAGGAGATTACAATGAAAAAATTAGCAACAATTGCATTAACAGTAGCAGCTCTTAGCCTTGCTTTCACCCTTGCATCATGTTCTGGCGGATCATCAGGTGGCGGATCATCATCCGATGGTTCTGGCAGCAGCGGCCTCCCCGCAACTTCACCTTACGGCTCAAGTCCCGCAAGCGATGCCGCCGGTGCAAGCAGTGCTCTTACATTACTTGAGAACAACTCCTCTGAACTTAATAACAAGATCTTCAAAAGAGTCTACGATGATGATGGCGAAACCAAGACAAAATACTATCTCTTCGCGAACGGCAACTGCTATGAATCCAGCAGCCAGAATGTCACCACCTCTAACAATCAAGATGATGACGATCCTGATATTATCGGTTACGGCGGAAAATTCTACCGTGAAGCAGGTGACGATGAGTTTGAGCGTATAAGCGGATCTGGCTTGTTTGCAACATTTAGGGATGCGAATCAAGAGTCGACTTTGACCTTTAAAAGTGACGGAACTTTAACATTTGGCTTTGAGGAAGATGGTGAGAATATTACCATCCCTGGATATTTTAGGAACGTATCTGGTGTAATAGACATGACCATTTATACTCCAGATGGTGAAACTTTCACAACAAAAGTATTCTATGATGGCACATACCTCACCACCATTGATTCTAAGAACGAACTCATATTTGTAGCAAACTATAATACAGGCAGATAATACGGTAAAAATCCCGCCTAAAACAATACCCCGCAAGGAAACGGCTCATCTGCTGCTCTTCCTGCGGGGATTTTTTAGACCGTAAAATTACGAAAAATACTTACAGGACAGAAAGAGGAAGCTGCATATTGCCAGAATCAAGCGGGATTGGAAAAGATGAAAGACACATCACGGCACCATTCCCAATCGTTTTATTAAGGCTTGAAAGAACCGAAAAATTCTTTAAAGCATCTTTCCCTGGATTCGCACTCTTCTTTATTTCAATAGGGTAAAGCACACCGTTTTCTTCTATAATTAGGTCAATTTCTTTGCCATTGTTATCGCGGTAATACGAAAAGCGGCTCCGCACATCAATCCCGCTATTAGTATAAGTTTTTATAATCTCAGAAACAACATAAGTTTCAAAGAAATTTCCTGCCACCGCAGAAACTTCAAGCGCACGTGGATTATTCCACAAGCCAAGGTAGCAAGCCAAGCCTGTATCCATCAGATAAAGCTTAGGCCGCTTAACAATACGCTTTATAGTATTGCCGGAATACGGCTGCAAAAGAAAAACAAGCCCAGATGTAACAAGAAGAGAAATCCAACTGTCCGCTGTCTTTGAATCAATGCCCACATCTTTTGCAATATCAGAAAGATTCAGTTCTTGCCCTGTCCTCACCGCGACACAAGACAAAAATTGCAGAAACTTGCGTTCATTTTTAATCTCCATCAATTCCCGAATGTCCCGTTCAATATAGGTCTGGACATATTCAGCAAAAAACGCATCCGGTGTAAGGCTTTTGTCAACAACCATCAAAGGCATTGAACCGCGGTATATCTTGTCAAAAACGCTTGTTATTGTTTCTTCGCTTTTGGAAAGCAAAGTGCTTGACGGCAGAAAAGGCTCTTCCTCTCCCGGCAATATTTCCGCACGGCTAAGACCATACAACTGTATAATCCCCACACGTCCAGCAAGAGACTCGCTAACATCTTTCATCAAGCGGAACATCTGGCTGCCAGTAAGATAGTACATGCCGTTAGAACGATTTTCATCGATTGCAATTTTTATATAGGGCAAAAGTTCCGGGGCATACTGGATTTCATCTATTATAACAGGTGGTTTATATTGCTGTAAAAAAATCTCCGGATCAGTTCGAGCAAGATTGCGTAAAAAAGGATAATCAAGCGTAACATAAGAAAGTCTGCCTTTTTCAGCAGCAAATTCCTTTACAAGCGTACTTTTTCCAGTTTGCCGGGCACCGGTAATAACAACAGCAGGAAAATGTCTGGAAAGATAGTCCAAATGCTTTTTTACACTTCGTTTAATATACATACATGCCACCATAATTATACAAATTTGGAATACAAATACTAAATTGTATAATAATTCCTTTCCAAAATACAGTCAACCTAGAAATAGAAGTTTAGCCACATGCAATACCTTTTCCGCCCCTTGACGCGGCACTTTTTTTTGTATAGTACTTTTAGGTTAAAACTATTTTAACCAAGGAGATTACAATGAAAAAATTAACAACACTTGCATTGGCAGCAGCAGCCCTTGCCCTTGCATTCAACTTTGCATCATGCTCAGGCGGTTCTAGCTCTTCGTCAGACGACGACGCAGCAAGCTTGGCAGCAGGCGGTTCAAGCGGAGGCACTTCATTCACAGACGGTGCCGTCCAGGGACTTAGCTACAGCAGCGATGACCTCAACAACAAGGTTTTCTCTTACGAGGATGAGGAAGACGGAACAAGATACCTTGGCTTCCTCAACGGAAAATGCTACAAATCCAGCGACCCATCCAGTTTTCAAAGTTCCAAAGAAAAAGACTATACAATCCTCAAATACGATGGACACTTATATAGGAGTGGCGCTTTTATACGCACAAGCGGAACAGGCCTTGTTGGCACTTTCTCGGACGGAGAAGCCACTTTTACCTTTGCTACTGGTGGAAGCGGTACTTTCAATATTGAAGGAGAGACTGGGAGCTTTACCTACACCAATAATGATGGCGAGCTAACGTTAACGATTCCTGGAGAGGGAAACACGAAAATGTACTACAATGGAAGCAACAAAATCTACTATCTTGATGATGAAGTCCGCCTTACTTTTGTACAAACAGGCGTCACCGTTAATTAATATAGAATAAAAACCCGCCTAAAACACTACCCCGCAAGGAAACGGCGCTTCTGCTGCAACTCCCTGCGGGGATTTTTTTTATACCCTACTCTTATGGACGGTACTTTTAACGGCTCTACCATCTATTCTTTTGCTATAACCGGCCGTCATGCCAATCGTCACCGCCCTTCCACCCTTCGCTAACGCTCATTGCCGCTTCGCGGCAACTCCGGGGTTCCACGGCGGCGTAGGCTGGTGCAAAAAACACTCCCAGAACACATCCCGTCACCTTTAAACGAGTCCGCCACCCTAAACGAAGTCCGTCACCCTGAACTTGTTTCAGGGTCTGTACACCTTTCCCCCTCCTTCAAAAAAGAAAGCCACACTACGCTTGAATTTTAATCCTCTTTTCGACATAATTTATTAAAAGCAGCACTTGGAGGAAAAAAAATGGTATCTTTAATAGTAGGAATTTTGTTAATTGCATTTTGCGTATTCGCCTGCCTTCCCGCAGGACTGGGACTTGCATGGGGCAGCTTTGTAATCGCATTTCTCAAGGGAGCAGCCCCTGTCTTTGCAGCCTTCATCGGTCTAATTGCCGTCTTAATCGGCCTTGCAGACATAAAGGACAAAAAGGAAGCCAAAAAAGAAGAGCTTGCCGCCGAAAAAGCCGAAAAGCAGCAGAAACTCCAGCAGGAAAAGTAAACTAAAAATCATTCCCCACAATACTTTCGTATGCAAAGCAACCGGAGATCAGTTTGGTGAGCAGCGGAAGGCACACAATGGTAACAAGGACGTAGCTTTTTGCGGCTGAAAACCCATTTGCGCAGGGTGAAAGTCATATTCCCTTGTTCATAATACAAGTAATCTTTTTAATTGGGGTTCTTAGGGGCTTTGCCCCTAAGCCGTGCCGGGAAAAGGAGGGGTTTAAGGGGAGGGAAAACCCTCGCTTCGGAGTAGG
>DJYC01000029.1 GCA_002448445.1 Treponema sp. UBA6988 | reverse complement strand
ACTTTTTTAACGTTAAAAAAGTTGTCCCTCCCCTTAATAAACAAAAATATGAATTTAAAATTTAACTTGGCAGACAGAGAAATTTCTACGGAACTTCCCGCTTTTATTATGGGGATTGTAAACGCTACGCCGGACAGTTTTTATGCTTCCAGTCGTGGCGGAATTGACCGTGCCTTGCAGCTGATAGACGAGGGTGCAGACGTTCTTGACATTGGCGGTGAAAGCACAAGGCCCGGTTCTTCTTATGTTAGCGAAGAAGAAGAAATTGGCCGTGTTGTTCCGCTAATAAGGCAAATCCGAAAGACAAGTAATATTCCAATCTCCGTGGACACAAGAAAGCTTGGCGTAATGAAGGCCGCTTTTGAAGAAGGTGCAGACATTTTAAACGATGTTTCAGCCTTGCTGGACCAGCCTTCTCTTGCTGAATTTTGTTCGCAAAAGAAACTGCCTGTAATACTTATGCACAAGAGGGGCATTCCTTCCACCATGCAGAATAACGGCGGTTATGAAGATGTCTTTTTAGAAGTGGACTCTTTTTTGCGGGAGAGGGCAGTCTTTGCGGAGAGTGCCGGTATTGCAAAGGAAAAAATAATTGTGGATCCGGGAATTGGCTTTGGTAAAGACTTGGAAGCCAACATTGCCCTCATAAAGAACTGCGGCAGGCTTTGTGCTGGAAAATACCCCGTGATGATGGCACTTTCAAGAAAGACCTGCATTGGTGCAATTACAGGCCGTAAGGAAGATGAGCGTCTCTGGGGAACCCTTGCTGCGGACATGATTGCAGTCCAAAAAGGTGCCAGTTGGGTCCGCGTTCACGATGTTGCCGCCACCAGAGACAGTCTTTTGCTCCTAAAGGCCTTGAGCTGACACCAATAGCTAGTAGGCTGGCATTAGGTGAACAGTTCCGTCTGCTTTAGCCAGATGGCAAGTGCTTCCGCTTCTTTGTCCAGTGCGCGGTCATCTTCTACAAAGGAAGAAATCTTTCTTACTTCTGCGTAAACCTTTTGCAGGAAGGGGCTGAACTGGTCTTTTCCTACAATATCCATGGCTTGGCATACGGCAAGCACGTGTACTGCAAACTGAAGGAAAATAAGCTCTATTTCTTCTGCCAAGTGGCGGGCAGAAATGGTTCCCATGGAAACCTTGTCTTGGTTGAGTGCCTCTGTTGGTGCGCTTGTTATGCTGACAGGGCTTGCGTATGTCTGAACTTCCCCGCGGATGGCGCTCATTGTAATCTGTGCCGCCTTAAAGCCAAAGCGGAGGCCTGCCTGTGGGGCGTCTTCTTTTGTAACGGGAATGAGGTTTGGCGTAAGGCCGTTGAATTTGCCGTCTATTAAAAGCTCTGCCTGCTTGTCTGCAAGGTCGCTTATGTTTGCAAGGGCTATGCGGAGGTAGTCGCAGCTTGCACAGATGTGGCCGCCGTAAAAATTGCCCGTGTTAAAAAGACTCTGGCTTTCTATGTCCACAAGGGGGTTGTCGTTTGCGGAATTTAGTTCCTGCTCTATAAGGTCGTGGGTAAAATGCAGGGTGTCGCGGAGTACGCCGTTAATCTGGGGTGCGCAGCGTATTGAATAGCGGTCCTGAATCTTTTTTTCTGTCTTGCGGTAGCCCTTGTTGCCTATTGCCTTCATGGAGTTAAGGAATTCTTCGTAGTTGTAGACCCGCTTTGCATCTTTTACAATATTGTAGATGTAGGCTGCACTTTCGCACTGGCCCGGATGGTTTTTTATTGAACTGACCTTTGCGCGGAAGGGCACGTCTTTTCCCTGAAGGATTTCCGATGCGGCTGCCGTTAAAAAGTCCGAAAGGTTTGCAAGGCGCTCTGCCTTTTTCCATGCAAGGGCTGCAACTGCCGTCATTACAGATGTTCCGTTCATAATTGCAAGGCCTTCCTTTGCCTCCAGTGGAAGGGGTTTTATGCCTTCTGCTTCAAAGGCCTGCATTGTGGGAACGATTTTGCCCTTGTAGTATACGTCCCGCTCTCCGTACATTACTGCACCCAGGTAGGCTAGGGGCGTAAGGTCTCCTGATGCACCGACAGAGCCCAGCTGAGGGATTACGGGAATTATGTCCTTGTTTAAGAGGGTTTCCATCATGCGGGCAAGCTCTTCCCTGATTGCAGAATGGCCTCCCTTTACGTTGGAGTTTAGGCGGCAAAGAACAACTGCGCGTCCTGTTTCCCTGTCAAATTTTGGTCCAAGACCTATTCCGTGGTAGCTTACGATTGAATGCTGCAGGGCGGCGGCTTTTTCCGGGTTCACCTGTCCGTCGCAGGAGTCGCCGAATCCTGTGGTAACGCCGTAAGTGGGTAAGCCCTTTGCAATGTAGCTCATAAGGAATTCGCGGGATTTTCGCAGGGTTTCCCAAAATGATTTCTCTTCCGAAAGTGCTATGCCAGCTTTTCCTTCGGCAACTTGGCATACTTTTTCTATGGTTAAGGTTTCTCCGTCTACTGTAACTGTTTTCATAAAAATGATTATCTTATATATAGAAGAAAATTGCAAGAAAGAAAATTGGAGAACTGTTAAAACGTCTTAGCATATTAAGACATGGCAGGGATTGTAGGGGCCCGCGCTAGCGGGTTGCGGAACGAAGTGGAGTAATGGAGCGGGAAGGGACCCGCGGAACCCCGGAAAGCCCCTAAAAGATGCCTTAAATGTAACTTAAAATATATTTTTTGTTAAAAAAGCAGCTGCCACAGAAAAAAGAGAAAAAACCTATCGTTGACTATTCATTGAACTATTGATATTATAGAAGCGATGAATGTTATGCTAGGCATTTCTGCTGCCGGGGGTATTGGAATTGGCAAAGTTTTTATACTGCCCGAAAGTCAGGAGCTTGTAATTCCTCAAAATAAAATTTCCTCGGAAGATGTGGCGGAAGAATGGAAACGTTTTGAAGATGCCGTTGAAGACGTCCAGGAAGAAATTGAGAGCCATCAAAAGTCTCTTGGTTCGGAAGACCTTCAGCGCGTTATTTTTGAGACCTACCAGCTTATGCTTACGGATCCTGTTTTTACAAAGGAATTGAAGGCGGCCCTGGAGGCGGAACTTTATAATGTGGAATACATCCTCCAGAAAAAGACCGTAGAATATGCCCAAAAGCTAAGAAGCAGCGGAAACGATTATCTTGCCGAGCGTTCCCACGACATAGAAGATGTTTTTGGCAAGGTCATGAATGTTCTTCTGGACTACCATCCATTTAACATAAACGATGTTCCCGATGGTTCAATCATTGTTGCAAAGGAAATGAAGACCAGCGACACTGTTATCCTTAGCAAGCGGAAAATTGCCGGGCTTGCACTTACGGAAGGCGGTGTTGCAAGCCATGTTGCCATTCTTGCAAAGAGCTATGGAATTCCGGCTGTTGTTGGACTTGGAAACATAACGAATCTGGTTCAGGATGGAACCACGATGATTGTGGACGGCACCCACGGAGAGGTGATTGATGCTCCGGATGAAAAGACTCTTGCCGACTACGAAGAAAAGATTTTACAGGAACAAAAATATCTTGCCACCCTGCACAAGTTTAAGGACAAGGTGGCAGAAACCCAGGACGGAACCCGCTTTAAGATATATGCAAACATAGGAACCGTGGAAGAAGCAGAGCTTGCTTTGGAAGAAGGCGCAGACGGAATTGGCCTTTTCCGCACGGAATTCCTTTTTATGAATGAAATTCAGGCTATGAATCAGGAAGGGGGGACTTTTAGCAGTGCAACAAGCGAAGAGTTGCAGTTCCAGGCATACAAGCGTGTCTTGGAAATTATGGATGGCCGTCCGGTAACAATCCGCACCCTTGATGCTGGCGGTGACAAGCTGATTGCAAGCAAGGACATACCTTCTATTGCAGAAAAGAATCCTCTGATGGGTTTGAGGGCAATAAGGATGTCGCTTTTTTACCCCAATGTTTTCCGCACCCAGTTACGCGCTCTTTACAGGGCAGGTCTTTACGGAAACCTTCGCATTCTTTTGCCGCTGATTACCGACGTTGCCCAGGTTGAAACTGCCCTTGGTATTGCAAAAGGTGTTCAGATGTCGCTTAAGGCAGAGGGGATTCCTTTTAAGCCGGACATTCCAATAGGCATTATGGTGGAAACCGCAGCAGCCGCAATTTGTGCAGACTGTCTTGCTCCCCACAGCGCATTCTTCTCTTTGGGAACAAACGACCTTACCCAGTACACGATTGGCATAGACCGCGAAAATCCAACGGTTGCGCCAAACTATAATGAATTTCACCTTGCAGTGCTACGCCTTATCAAGAACACGATAAAGGCCTCTGCTAACGCCAACATTCCTGTTTCCGTATGCGGAGAAATGGCCGGAAACAGGGAAAGTGCAATGATTTTGGCAGGTATGGGAATCCGCCGCTTTAGCATGGCACCAAAGCAAATTCCTCTTATAAAAGAGACTCTTTCGCAATTTTCAATAAGGGAACTGGAAACTATTTCAAGCCAGTCACTTCTTTAAAGATTTTTAACTACAGGAAAACAATGAAAAAGAAGAAAAAGAAACCTGATTTTTCTAAGCCCAAGCCGGTAAAGCCCCAGGACTACGACGAGGAAGTTGAGTCAACAGACGGAGCTTTAGATGATGCTTCTTATGATGCAGATGATGCCCAGTCTGGTGAATTTGATTCTGAAGAATCTGATTCGGATGAATCGCATTCGGACGAATCGCATTCTGCAGAAAAGATTGGCAGTAAGAGAAAGTCGCAAACTCAAAAATTCTACCCGGACAAAACCTACTATAATCTTCCACTGATTGTAATAGCAGGCCGCCCCAACGTGGGAAAGTCCACTCTTTTTAATGCGCTTACCCACACAAAGAGGGCCATTACAGACCCAACTCCCGGTGTTACCCGCGACCCTGTCGAAGGGACATGCTTTATTGCAGGAAAGCCCGTTCACCTTATGGACACTGGCGGCTACAAGCTTACCCGTGACTACGCCTCCCGCGAAAGTGAAATGGATGACCTTGTTGTTGCCAAAACGGTGGAAATGCTTGTAAAGGCAGACAAGATTCTTTTGCTTTTGGATGCAGAGGCAATCACTGCGGAAGACGAGGAGCTTATTTCCCACCTTAGGCAGTATTCAGACAAGATTATTGTTGCGGCAAACAAGTGTGAGAGCGAAAAGACTGCCGCTGCTGCATACGAAGCAGTTAAGTTTGGCTTTAAGGAATTCATGACGATTTCTGCGCTTAAGGGCAACAATCTTAGTGACTTGCAGGAAAGGCTCGTTAGCGGTCTGGACTTTAGCCGTGTAACAGAGGGCAAGGAAGAGGACCGTTCCGTACGCATTACAATTCTTGGTAAGCCCAATACCGGAAAGTCTACGCTTACAAATGCCCTTACCCACACCCAGGCCAGCATTGTAAGCGACTACGCTGGAACCACCCGCGATGTTGTGGAAGGAAGCTTTTTGTACAACGGCCGCAGCATAGAAATTCTTGATACCGCTGGAATAAGGCGCAAGTCAAAGGTTAGCGAAAACGTTGAGTATTATTCCGTAAACCGTGCAATAAAAACTCTTGATGAATGTGATATTGCCTTTATTATGATAGACGCAAAGGAAGGCCTTAGCGATCAGGACAAAAAAATTACTTCGCTTGCATTCGAGAAAGGCCGCGGTGTTATATTTGTCCTAAACAAGTGGGACCTTATGGAAGACAGGGGCAACAAGGCTGTGAGAAGCGTTACCGACTACATTCACACCATGTTTGGCCAGATGAACTGGGCTCCTGTTGTTCCAATCAGCGCAAAGAATTCTGACGGAATAAAGAACCTTATGAACACGGCACTTGAGCTTTATGCTCAGCTTACCCGCAAGGTTGACACTGCCGCGCTAAACATGGCACTTCGCGACTGGCTTACACAGTATCCGCCGCCAGCAACAAAGGCCATCCACTTTAAGGTGCGCTACATGACCCAGACCAGCGTGAACCCTGTTAACTTTATGATTTTTGCAACCCGTCCGGACAATGTTCCGGAAAGCTATGTAACTTACCTAAAGAACAGGATACGCAAAGACCTTGGCTTTGACCAGATTCCGGTGCAGATAGAGATGAAGGCAAGCCGCCAGAAGTGGCAGGACAGGAACTCTAACGAAGGATAAGCCATGGCACAGTATACTATTGGTGAAGTTGAGCAGCTTACAGGGATAAAGCCCTATATCCTCCGCTACTGGGAAGAAATAATTCCCAGTTTTACGCCGCAGAAGGATTTGAACGGCCGCCGCCTGTACAGCCAGCGGAATATAGACATGATCCGCAGGTTAAAGTATCTGATTTACACCGAGCGTTATACTATAGACGGAGCTAGAAGCCAGATTATAAAGGAAACCCAGGCATCGGATGCAGCGGCAACCGCCCTTGCTGCAATAAGGCAAATACGGGCAGAACTGAATGATGTTTATCTTGAATTGAATTCTCGGGGAAAGGGTGCCCAAGCAGAGGCAGCCAAAGCAGAGGTGGTTTAGAATGGAAAATACGGACAATCCTGAAAAAATAGAACTCAAGTGGTGGGAAAAGAAACAGGGAATTTCTCTTTACCAGAAAAAGAATCAGGCAAAGGTTGAAAAGCAAAAAAAAGAAAAGCGGGAACTAAAGCAGCAGCTTGATGAACTTAAGAAGCAGGAAAAAGATGCCCAGGCAAAAAAGAAGGAAAAGAAAGAGCTTTCCCGTGCAAAGACAAAGCACAATCCGCCTCTTGTGCGTTCCATTGATTCCCTTTACAACATTGATTCTGTTCCAAAGGATGCCCAGGAAGTTATTGCTGATTTTATGGAGATTGTTTCTTCTACCCATCCGCTTAACTCTAGGCAGCGTGCCCTTCTTCCCAAGCACATCCGTATGCTTAGCCACTACCTTACCGATGAGCGCACAGACCGCTGGCTTGGCTACATGAACGAAACGACGTCCCTTAGCGCTTACGTCCACTATTACCTCTGGTGGAATTTGGTTCGTCTTACAAGGCTTTTTTCTAACCTTCCAAAGAATTTTCTTAATCTTGGCGAAGGGGAAATCTGCCTTGACATTGGAAGCGGCCCCCTGACTGTACCCATTGCCCTTTTTCTTGCCCGCCCGGAACTGCGCAATGTAAGGCTTACTTGGTACTGCATGGATATTTCAAGCCAGGCACTCCAGTTTGGAATGGACATCTTTCTTTCTATTGCGGCACGGCTAAAGTGTGAGGCCTGGGAAATTGTCCGTGTAAAGGGTGAATTTGGAGACAGAATAAAGCAGAGCGCTGCATTTGTAACATGCGCCAATATGTTCAACGAGGCAAACGAAAATACCGATATGCCGCCTGAATACACTGCAAAGAAATTTGCGGAAAAACTTCTTGCCTATACCGACAAGGCAAATCCTTCCACCAAGTTCTTGATTATAGAGCCAGGGGTTCCAAAGTCTGGAAGGTTCATTTCTCTTTTGCGCGATGCCTTTATACGCAAAGACTTTGTTCCGCTTTCCCCTTGTACCCACTGTGCTGAATGCCCAATGAACGGAGAGGACAAGAGCAATGGTGGCAAGTGGTGCAACTATGTCTTTACAACGGAAGATGCCCCAAAGACTCTGCTTAAACTTTCCGACCAGTCAAACCTTACCAAGGAACGCGCTGTCCTTTCTTTTGTGGCCTTGGCACGTGCCGGAGAAGAAAAGAGTGATGCGGAAAAGAAGGATTCTTTGCATAAGGAAGAATTCCTTTCCTTCCGCATTGCAAGCGACCCCATACGCCTGCCCGGAAACCGTACGGGATACTACGCCTGTTCTGCCATAGGGCTTTTGCTTGCGGTTACAGAAAAGCCACTGCATTCCGGGGAAAGCTATTCCGTCCGTATGCCAAAGTACCAGATGAGGACAGACTGGAAAAGCGGTGCCTTTATCCTGAACCTTGACTAAGCGGGCCCCTTGTTCCGTGTTCTGCCTACCGCCCCGCAAATTTCTGGTGGGGTTCCGTGTAGTTTTTGTAGATGATTTTTCCTACAAGGCCGTGCTCTTTGCAGCGCTCTATGTAGAGCTGGGTTTTCTTGAACTCGTAGGAATTTTTTCCTACTGTTAGAACTGCCTTTATGCTGCCGCTGTCTTTGCCTATGACTATCTGCAATTCTCCCTTGCTGCCGCTTTCTTTGCCAAAGGCTTCTTTGAATATGCGGAAGGTTTCTTCTTCGTTAAAGTATAGCTCTGAGCAGTATGCAAAACCGTTTGCGTCCCATTCAAAATAGATGTTTTTTAGCGGAGAGGGATGTTCAATTATGTTGCCCGGATTTACGGAAAGGTGTCGCTTGTACATTTCTGCATTTGTAAAGTAGCAGTGCTCTTGCCAAAGCTTGTCCTGTGGATTTTCCATTATGACTGATACGCGGTAGTCGTAGCGTTTAAAATATGGGTCCCAAAGAGTTGGGCTTGCGGCTCCGTGCTTTCGGTAATATTCTGCGCGCTGGCGGTAATCTGTTCCGTAAGTTTCTTCTATTGAATCAAGGCTTAGGTAATGCTTGCCTTCGTTAAGCATGTCGTCAAAATAGTCTTCCATGTTGTCCCAGTATTTTTCTTTTGACTTGGGTATCATTCCAATTCCGCCGTAAAGAAAAGACTGGTCAAGCTTGTGGGTTTCTTTTGCCTGTGAAGTTATGTCCAGGGCTATTAAGCGCTTGTAGTCGCTGTCTTCCAAAAAGTAGCGTATCTTGCCGCCGGGAAAGCAGCAGATGTGGAAGATTTCGTAGCTTCCTTCTTTGGGCTTGGGGTTAAGGTAGTCGTCAAAGTCGTCGTAGCTTGGGAAGGTTGATAGAAGGGCTTCTTTGATTATGGCTTTTTCCTTACGGTTGAATTTTATGTCTGCCACATACCATTTGCCTTCTGTCCAGGAAGCCCATAAAAGGTCTACTCCAGTGGGGGTATGAAGGCTGATTGTGCGGGTCATGGGGTAGTGCCTTGTGATTCCTGAATTTAGTAATTCTGCTCCGCCAAGATAGGGTGTGACTGCCTTGTCCAAGCCGTAGCGTACATAAAGCCATTGGCCGTCGGCAGGAAAATTGAAGGGGGCGCTTATTAGGGGAGTCCATTTTATAAACTTCTTTTTTGGCATGTCTTTTGCTCCTAGTGTTATGCATAAGAACAGTGACAGTGCGGCTGCAATAATTGCTCGCATCATGCTTTAAGTTTAAGGTATGGAAGGGACATTTTCAATGGTAAAAATTAGAAAATATGAATCCTAGCCCCGATTGGAAGGGCGGCGTAGCCGTTGCCGTGGTGGGTGAGCGCGGGCTTTGCCCAAGTCGAACCCCAGGCAATGAAGCCGGAAGGCGGAACCCTGGAAAGCGGGATAAACTGCCCTCCGTGGCATTTTATCCCGCAAGTTTTATGGTAAAAACTTGCCTCTTTCTTTTGCTAACAAATGACGCGCCCTCTATGGCGCTGCTTGTTCTACAGGATAAAATGCTGCGGAGGTTGGACGGTTCTGTAGGACCAGACACAGTGGAAAAAGCAGTGTGCTCCAGATTATAAAGAAGAATTTACTGAGTCGCGTACATCTTGGTGATGAGGTCTTTGTAAATTTCTGCTATGCGGTAGCGCATGACTTCCTGCTTTGCCGAAAGTTCAACTCCAACTTCAAAGGGCTTGGTGATTATTTCGAACTTGTTGATTTTTTCGAATGGCTTGAAGCCGTTTTTGGTGCTTACAAGTTCGCCAATTTCTTTTCCTATGAGTTTTACTATGCTTTCGCTTTTGACCAGGTTTTCGTAGGTGTCGTAGATTAGGCTGTTGTCGCGGGCATATTTTTCTATTTCTTCCTGGTTGGGAAGGATTAGGCTTACAAGGTAGCGCTGGTCTTCGCCCTTTGCGTTTGTGCCGAGGACTACCGCCGTGTCTATGTACTGGGAGGTGCAGATTTTCTGTTCGATTGGCTGAGGTTCAATGTTTTCGCCGCCCATGAGTACGATTGTGTCTTTTTTGCGTCCGCGCAGCTGGATTTCTCCGTCTACGGTGAGTATTGCAAGGTCTCCTGTGTCGAACCAGCCGTCTGCCGTTATTACTTTTGCGGTAAGGTCGTCCCTCTTGTAGTAGCCCTGCATTACGGTGCCGCCTTTTACCTGTAGGCTTCCCTTCTTGCACTTGCCAAGGATTAGACCGTTGTCGTCTACAATGCGTACCTGCACTCCGCGGACTGGAGTTCCTACTGTGCGTAGGACCGGTTCAACGATTGGGCGTACTGCAACAACCGGGGATGTTTCTGTTAAGCCGTAACCTTCCACGATGTTGATTCCGACTGCCCAGAAGAATTTGTCTATGCGTGCCGGGTATGCTCCGCCGCCTGCAATTCCTGCGCGGAAGTTTTTGCCCAGCATTTTCTTAATCTTTCCGAATACGAGCCATTTGCCAAGTAAGCGTGGCGGGTAGAGGAGGAGCCAGGGCAATACGAGTACTGGCCACCAGAAGCCAAGGTAGTCGTGTCCAAAGCGTGCCGTGTGCCTTCTTAGCTTGCGGTCTATTGCACACCAGAGCTGTGACTCTGCTACAAAGAAGCGGAACATTGCGTATACTATGCCGCCAGTTTTTCTCATCTTGCGCCAGATTCCGTCGTAGACTGCTTCGAATACGCGGGGTACTGCCGGAAGGAGTGCCGGGTTCATTTTTGCTATGTCGGAAAGGAGGATTGAACCGATTGGCTTACTGTAGACGATGCCTGCTCCCTGGGTAAAGATTACGTATTCAATTGCCCTCTGGAAGACATGCCATACTGGTAGGCAGCAGACAGCCCTTTCGCCGGGGTTAAGGAAGATGCGCTCGCAAACTTCGTCCAGCTGAGTGATTATGTTGCCGTGGGTAAGCATTACTCCTTTTGGGGTTCCGGTTGTGCCGCTTGTAAAGATGATTGTGGCAAGCTCGTCCCACTGGCCCTTGTCAAGTTCGTTTTCTACGTAATCGGGGTGGTTGATTCTCCATTCGTGGCCGCTTGCAGTTACGTCGTAGAACTGGTAGAACTCCATTCCCGATGCCTTGCACTGGTCAATTTCTGCCTGGTCAACAGGATCGAAGCAGATGACCAGTTTTAAGAGGGGAACTTTGTCTTTGATTTTTACCAGCTTACGGAGCTGAGCCGCGTTTTCTACAATGCACTTTGTTACTTCTGCAAAGGAGAGAATGTAGGCAAGGTCGCTTTCGCTTGCGTCGCAGCCACGGGGGCAGTCAATTGCTCCCAGTGCCAAAAGGCCTACGTCTGCGCTTTCCCATTCGCGGCGGTTGTCGCTTATAAGACCGATTTTTTCTCCGCGGACAACTCCCAGCTCTGCAAGTCCTCCTGCAAAGTCCAGTGCAAACTGAAGCATGTCGTGATAGTTGCGCTCCTCAAAGTCGCCGGTTTTTGTCCTGCTGTACTGGGCGGTAATTTCGGGATACTTTTGGGCAGCCTTGCGCATGAGTTTTGGGATTGTCTGTTCCATCGTTCGCTCCTGTGGAAAGTGACAAAGTTTTAAATTTTGTCTGTTAGCGTTAAGTCTAGTATACAGGGGCAAAAATCTAAATTCAATTGAATTTATAGAAAAAATTTGACAAATTTGCTAAAAATGTCGTTTTATTACAATTGTATGACGGTATTTTACAATCGGCTTTTTGTGTAAAAATGCGTTTTCCTTATGGTTTTAGCATGATGACCGCTCTACAATGTTTGTGGGAAGGTTTATGCAGACGGCATTTTCTCCCTGGGCGGCACTTCCGTTTACAATCATTTCCACCGCACGGCAGCCCATGGCGCTTTTTTGCACGTTTATGGTCGTCAGGGGCGGAGTTGTGTAGCCGGAGCTTTCTATGTTGTCTATGCTGATGATTGCAACTTTTTGGGGAACAGGGATTTTATGTTCGTTAAGGTAGCAGAGTATTCCTTCTGCAACTTCATCCGAACCGCAGACTATTGCCCGGGGAAATTCCTGATTTTTTTCCTTGAAGATTTTGGTCATTTCTTTTACCGCAGAATATCCGCCGGCTCTTGTAAATGCATCTTCTACTTGCAGGGTGGAGACATCCTTGTTGTTTTCCAACAATGCCTGCTTTACACCCATGATTCTGTCATCCTGCTGGCCAATGTATGCAACCGTATCGTAGCCTTTTTGGAAGAGGTAGCTTGCCGCTTTTCTTGCCGCATCTTGCCTGTCGAACAAGACGCTTGAAAGGCCCTCACTTTTCCATTCTACGCAGACTATGTTTTTTATGCGTTCGCTTATCTTTTTTACAAGCTTTTCATCAGCGGGGCTTTTTATGCACTGGTCGGTGGAGACTAGGATTAATCCGCCTATTTCTTCCGGGTGGATTAGCTCGTTAAAGAGGACGGGGTTTTTTAGTTCGCTAAAGAAGCGGATAAAGCGCACATGGTACTTGTTTTCGTGGGCGCAGGTGTGGATTCCTTCTATTATTTCTGCATAGTAGGGGCGGCGGAAGACATCCGGGCTGCAAAGCACTACCCCAATCTGATTTTTTGCAAAGCCTTCGTTGCCTTGCTGCAGGGCCTGGGCCGCCTTGTTGGGTCTGTAGCCCAAGCGGTCTATTGCCTCCAGAATGCGTTTGCGTGTTTCGGCAGCTACGGAGCGCTCGTTGCTTCCGCTTATTACGTAGCTTACCATGCTTCTGGTAACGCCAGCTTCTCTTGCTACGTCATTCTGTGTAACCTTTTTGCCGCTCTTGTCCATAAATTACCCTGTTATAATCATAACGATTAATCAACTCGTGTCGTGTTTTATGATACAGGCAAATTCCTATGTTGTCAAGAAAAGCCCAATTAAGAAAAGTAGCGGGCGGTGAGGGCGTCGGCCAGGTTTTGCGCTTTTCTAAATGTTTGCAGAATCAGGGGGACAAAAAGTGGCAGCAGTATCTTGAGCTTGCCTAGTCCCCGTGCATTTGCAAATGCTCCGCGGATGATTTGTGTCTTTACGATTCCCCGCATCTCGTCCAAAAGCAGGGGAATAAAGCGGAAGATGATTCCTGTAACAAGCACTGCATAACGGACGGGTATCTTGATTTTTGCAAGCGGAGAAAGAATTGCCGTCATTCCGTCCAGAATTTCGCGCTCTTCTGTTGAGAAAATGAACGTGCCTATCAGCAGGATGATTGAGGGGGCCCGGATGAAGGTCTTCATGAGGTTTTCCAACTTAACCTGCGTTACTGTGAACCACTTCCAGCGGAAGAGTTCTCTTGAGTCGCTGCCGTCTGAATAGAAGGCAAACTGGATGATTGCAAAGAATGCAAACCAGGGAAGAATCTTTGCAATGGCAGAAAGGGCCTTTTTTGCAGGATATTTTGCAAGGGCCGCATAGGTGGCACAGGCAAGGAGCAGTATTCCGCTTGCCCAGAGGGGGCAGGGTATGATGGAAAGGATTCCCAGCAGGGCAAATAGGGCGACTTTTAGGCTGGCACTCAGGCGGCTGATCGGAGAAGAAGGAATCTGCGGCGGGGCGGTAAGGGCATCTCCAGCTTTTGAAAGCGACATAAGAATGGATGCATTTTTTAGGGGTGGCATCTCAATAAGGCTGCCCTGCATTTCTGCGGAAGGGGCATTTTCTTTGACTGCAGCAGCTGGGTCTTTTTCTGCTGTAAGCGAAAGCCAGTCCAGGTGAACGTCAGCGGCATCTGCTTCATCCATGCGGTGGGTGCTAAAGAGAACGGTTTTTCCTTCGCGGGCAAGGCTTTGCAAAGTGGAAAGCATTATCTTTCTTGATTGAGGGTCAAGTCCTGCGGTTGGCTCGTCAAAAATCATGATGGAGCTGTCCAGTGCAATCAGGCCTGCAACGGAAAGCTTTCTTTTTTCCCCGCCGCTAAGTTCAAATGTGTGCCTGTCCGCAAAGTCCTTGAATGGAAGGCCTGCCTTTTCCATGGAATTCTTAACGCGGCCAAGGAGGTCCTTTCCCTGTAGCCCCCTGTTTTTTGCGCCGAATGCAACGTCATCTGCCGCGTATGTTGCAAAAAGGGATGCCTCGCTTTCCTGAAGGGCAAGAACCGGCCTGTCTTCCGCATGGATTTTTCCCGAATACTCACAGTTGAGCCCCGAAAGACATTCAAAAAGTGTGGACTTTCCGCAACCGCTGGGGCCTGTAAGAGCCGTTAGACTTCCCTTGCGCAGAGAAAAAGACAGGTTCTTAAAGATTTCTCGCCCCGGATAGGAAAAGCTAAGATTTTCTGCCTTTAGGGAGACTCCTCTTTTTTCTAGTTCGTCCTGTGTCAGAGGCTCTCTGTAAAGTGACCCTTCGTCGTCAAAGATTTTTCTTACGATTTCTTGATTTTGGACAAAGGATTCCGTGGGACCGTCAAAAATTATGGAGCCCTTTTCCATGACAATGATTCTGTCTGCCCTCAAGGCCTCGTCTACATCATGAGTTACCTGAACAACCGTGTGCCCCTTTTCGTTCCATATCTGCACAAGCTTTATGATTTCTTCGCGGGAAGCAGGGTCAAGCATGGCTGTAACTTCGTCAAGGATTAGCAGGTCGGGAAAAAGGGCAAGTATTCCGCTAAAGGCAAGTCGCTGGGTCTGGCCGAGTGAAAGCTCAAATGTTCTGGATGAGGCCCTGTCGGAAAGTCCGGTCAAAGAGAGGCATTCTATGGTGCGTAGTTCAATTTCTGCGGGGGTCATGTCCAGGTTCTGGGGGCCGAATGCCGTGTCGCGCTCAACTACGCTTGCAACAATCTGGTCTTTTGGCTGCTGAAAGACAATGCCCGGAACGCTGCCTTCCTTGCGCACAAGGGAACCCGTGTCGGGCTTGAAAAAGCCGGCTATGAGGCGGGCAAGGGTACTTTTCCCGGAGCCGTTTAATCCCAGCAGGGTGATAAATTCGCCTTCCTGAATGCTTAGGTTAATGTTCTTGAGGGCAGGACATTCGGCCAGAGGATATTTATATGTAATTTCCCTTAGTTCAAGCAAATTCATCTGTGGTAAGTGTAGTTTTTTTTTGTGATGATGTCAAACTCTCATAAAAATTATTAATCTTTTGTTATAAGTCTTTATTTATTTCTATTTATGGTGTATAGTTAAAATAGTAGATTTTTGATAAATGACGGTTACTCTCCTTTACGTCATTACAATCTTCCATTTAATTGCCGGCCTGCAGGTTTTATCCTCCTAATTTTTTTCCTGCCGTCCGGCGATTTTTTTTGCCTTTTTTGCTTTTGAACATTTCCCCTTTGCAGACAAAATTCAACCAAGCCTATGCCGCCGTGTAGGGGCCCGCCAAAGGCGGGTTGCGCAAGCAATGGAGGCGAAAGCCGGAACCCCGAAAGGGCGGTGACGCGAAAAAGGGGTGCTTGCACCCCGGTTGTTCGGTCGATTTAGCAAAAAGATGGATGGTAGAGCTAAAAAAAGCTACCATCCAAAAATCAAGAAAGAAGAAACTAGTCCTTTTCCACTTCTGTGCAGGCTATGTGCAAATCCTTAAGCTGCGACTCGTCTACCGGGGATGGGCATTCGTCCATTGGAGAAGCCGCCAGGTTGTTCTTTGGGAAGGCGATAACTTCGTGGATGCTGTCCTCGTGGCACATAAGCATTACAAGGCGGTCAAGGCCAGGTGCAATTCCTCCGTGTGGCGGTGCGCCAAACTTGAATGCCTGAACCAAGAAGCCAAATGCCTTTTGCGCCCTTTCGTTTGAGTAGCCAACAATCTTAAAGATGCGCTGCTGCAAATCCGGGTCGTTAATACGCATACTGCCGCTTGCAAGTTCGTAGCCGTTAAGAACCAGGTCGTAGAGGTCTCCCTTTACAGCCCCCGGGTCGCTTTCCAAAGTTGGCCAGTACTTCTTCTGGGGAAGCGTGAACATGTGGTGCTCTGTTTCCCAGTGGTTTTCGTCTTCGTTCCATGCAAAGTATGGGAAGTCTATAATCCATACAAAGTGGAATTCATCTTTTGGGTCGTAGAGGTTAAGGTCTTTGCCCAGCTGCTTGCGTACGGCTCCCATTGCGGTACATGCCGTCTGCCACTGCTCGTCGCTTACAAAAAGAAGCAGGTCGTTCTTTTCCGCACCAAGCTTTGAACAGATTTCGCTTTCTTTTCCTGCAAAGAATTTGCTTATTCCGCCCTCGAATGCAAGGCCGGAGCCGTTTGCTGAGTCTGCCGAAGTAACCTTCATCCATGCAAGTCCCTTTGCCTTGTATTTCTTTGCAACTTCTTCCAAAGCCTCTATATTCTTACGGCTGTATTTGTCTGCAACGTTCTTTACTACAAGAGCCTTTAGACCGCTCCTCTTGTGGCGTTCAACATCCATGCCCGGGTTTGCTGCCCCTGCCTTGAATGCGTTAAAGTCGCTAAGCCCTGCCATGAATGCCGCATCCTGAATCTTCATTCCAAAGCGTAGGTCTGGTTTGTCGCTTCCGTAGAAGTTAAAGGCATCGTCCCAGCTTAGGCGGTCAAACTTTGCGGGAAGGCTGTAGTTCATTGTCTTCTTGAAGATGTAGCCCATAAGGCCTTCTGTGGTTTCAAGAACCTCCTCGCGGTTGGTAAAGCTCATCTCCATATCAATCTGGGTAAATTCCGGCTGGCGGTCTCCGCGGGCATCTTCGTCGCGGTAGCAGCGTGCAATCTGGAAGTACTTGTCAAAGCCTGAAACCATAAGAAGCTGTTTGTAAAGCTGTGGGCTCTGTGGAAGTGAATAGAATTTTCCCGGGTGAACACGGCTTGGAACCAAGTAGTCTCTGGCTCCTTCCGGTGTAGACTTTATGAATGTAGGAGTTTCAATTTCCAAAAAGCCTTTTTCCGTAAGGAATTCGCGTGTGGCAAATGCAACCTTTGAGCGCAAGATGATGTTGTGCTGCATTGGTGCGCGGCGCAGGTCCAGATAGCGGTACTTAAGGCGCAGGTCTTCGTTTGGAAGAACAATCGTTCCGTCCTTCTGGCGAACTTCGTCAATTGCAAAAGGAAGAACGTCGCTCTTTGTAAAGATTTCTATTTCGTCTGCCTCTACTTCAATTTCTCCAGTGGGCATGTCTTTGTTCACGTCCTTGGGATTGCGGGCGGCAACTTTGCCTTTAACGGCAATGCAGTATTCTGACTTTAAGGAAGCTGCTGTTTTTTTGACCTCTTCGGAAGCCTTGTCACCAACGACAACCTGAGTAATTCCGTAGCGGTCACGCAAAAGTATGAATGTGAGCCCGCCAAGTCCTCTCGTGCGGAGAACCCATCCGTTAAGTATAACGTCTTTTCCTGTGTCGGCGGCAGTCAAGTCACCGCAGGTTACTGTTCTTTTTGCATTTTCCATAGTGGTGTTATTCTAGCGAAAAAATGCAGTCTTTTCAAGGCGGGAATTTTTTTTAGCTTTTTTTGTTTTTTTTGGAGCACACTCTTTTTTTTACTTGTTAACAGATAGCGGCATGGAGGCCGCGTTAACTCTTTGCAAAATCAATAGGGCGAGTTTTCAAAAGAAAACTCGTGTGTAAAAATGCCAAGGATGGCATTTTTACACACTTTTCGGGGTTCCGCGCTAACCGCGCTCCATTGCTGTCGCAACCAGCCTTGCGGCTGGCCCCTACAATCCCGGCTAGGATTGCTTTGCCAAAAGATTTGCTAAGCAGATAAAGCCTAGCCCCGATTGGAAGGGCGCAAGTGGGTGCCTCGCACCCCGCCGCGTTGCCGTCAGGCAATGGAGCGCAAGCGGAACCCTGCAAAGCGGGTAAAAAGTTGCAACTGGGGATAAGCATGGAGCGCCCCCGGTTTTACCAGCAGGCTGCTCCAGAAAATTTTAAATTATTTTAGCTTTAACCCTAAAAAGCCCATGGCGGTTGCAGTAGGCGTAAATCCACTTTACACCGTCCACCTTGAACCTTGCCTGGGCATCTGACTCTGGGTAGAGCTTTGCAAACTGGACGCCGCTGTCGGAAACTGCCGCAAAGAAAGAAATGTAATGCTCCTTTGTCATAGGGTGATTTGAAGAAACATAATATTCGTCCTCTGTTTTTTCCAGGCAAATCTTGTGCCCTTCTTCTTCATTTTCATCTTCATCCTCTGCTTGCAGGGGTGGAAGCGTAATTCCGCAGCAGCTGGTTGTTGCCTCGCCTGTTGACTGGACAATGTTTGCGCAAACCGGACAAACATAGAAACAGAGCCTTTGCATGTTAAAGCCCCTGTTTTTGTTTTGGATGTGCTGGCCGTTCAATAATTCTATAATCGAAAGTCCAAGCGCCTTTCCAAGTGGTTCGAGTAGGCTTATGTCCGGAAGCCCGTGCCCCGTCTCCCATTTGCTAACCGCCTTTGCCGTAACAAATATCTTGTCTGCCAGCTGTGCCTGGGTCATGCCCTTTTCTTCCCGCAGTCTTTTGATTGTAGCTCCAGTAACGTATTCGTTCATAACTTGTCTCCATTTGTAGCCCTGCAGTAGCCTTGTTAAATTAACTAGTATGCGATAAATATAGCAGGGGAGGGTGGAGATGGCAACCTACGCTTCGTGGATAGGTGTTTTAGATAAAGTGCCTAAGCTCCACGTGTTCCACAGAGTGGGTCTTGTGTGCAACAAAGTAGCTTCCAAACATGGCTGTGATTGCGTCCATGCCGGCTGCGTATGCGCAAAGGAGGGGGGCTGCGCTTTTTAAGAGCAGGTAGCCGGAGTCAAAGCTGCGGCCGTAGAGGGTGCACATTATCGTTATTGCAACGAATGGTCCTCCTGCGGGGTAGCTGCAAAGTGCCAGCGAAATAAGGAAGGAGAATGTCGCAATCCAGATGAGGTTTGAAAGCTCTATCTTAAGTGGAGAAAATGAGTGCAGGATTACAATAAAGCTTACTGCCTGAACCATAGCAGTGCCACCCCTTCCAAAAATTGAAAAGAGTGGAAGTGCGATTGCGTTTGTTCTGCGCCTTATGCCAAGGCTTTCCTTTCCGTGGCGGAGTTCAAGGGTAAGGGCAAGGTTTGTGTCGCCGCTAAAGAAGGCTGTAAGGAAGGGACAGAAGTTTGCATACAAAACGCGGTAGGGGTGGTTTTCCTTGCAGAGCAGCTTTAAGAGGAAGGGGTAGATTACAAAAGCGGTAACTGCTATGTCAACTGTAAGCAGGATGAAAAGAGGCTTGTATACGCCTGTCTCCATTACGGAAGAAAAGCTGAACATCCATTTTGCTGCTATGGCAATCATGCCTACTGCAAGAATTTCCGTAATAAAGGCCATAACGTTGTAGCATACCTTGCTAAGGGCATCAAATATGGAGAAGGCTGTCTTGGAGGCAGACTTTTCGCTTGAGGCACCGGCTCCTGCAAGTCCCGCAAAGACAAAGCAAGGCAAAAGGTAGGCTCCGTTTGTAAGGGCTTCAAATCCGGAGTAGGGGAAAAGGCTTTCCAAAAGGAATTTTATGTTCAGCGATGGAAGTTCTGAAGATTTTTCGAATGTACTTGGGATTCTTGGAAGCGGAATGAGCCTTGCGGAAATTAGTCCTATAAGAACAAGCAGCAGGGAGGATGCAAATATTACGACGAATGTCCAAAAGCCTGTCTTTAGAATCATTTTTTCTTCATTCAGCTTAAAGCATGCCGTGGCAACAGAAAAGAAAAGCACTGGAAGGAGCATGTAGCGTCCAAAGCGCAGCATAAGGTTTGAAATAAATTCAACCGTTGTCTGTACGTGTATATTATTCTGCGGCAGAAGAAGGGCTGCTGCGATTCCGATAGCAATTCCAATTAAATATTTAAACCAAAGCTTCATGATTGCACAGTATATCAATTTAACGGCAGTTTGCAAAGAACCTTCTATGTGCTATAATGCAATCTATGGGAAAAACTATTCTTGTTGCAGGAAAAGACATACCGGCCGGGGCAAAATTTGCAGATACCCTTGCCGGAACCGGGCGTTATGTAGTTGTTACCAAGCCTGATGATGATGAAATTTCTGAAAATACGGACAATGCCATAGCCACAGCTGCGGTTGCAGAGCGGCACCAAAAGCTTATGGGAAAGGCATCTGGAGTTGCGCCAGTCTCATGGAACAAGGCATCTCCAATTTCTTCGCGCACCCTTATTCTGAATATGGAAAGCATTTTTACCAAGATGGAAGAGGCGGTTCTTTATTTTGACGAGGAGCATTTTTCTTCCAGGGCAAACCATATTAATATAGAAGAATGTGCCCAAACCAGCGATGAGCTAATCCTTTCCTACCAGTACCTTACAATGGAAATCCTTGCCCGCTTTGAGCAGAAGAATACGGACAAACCCGGAACCCTGGTCTTTTTGCTGAAGGACGGGCCCAGTGCAAGCGATGCAGTTAAGATGCCGTCTCTGCGTAACGGAACCTACCCAATAGCCTCCCCCCTAATTGCTTCCGCAGCGGCATCTTTTGCAGCCTTTGCAGAAAACATTGCGGCCCTTTACGGAGACTTGCCCTTTGTAAACATAATTCTTGCCCGGGGAGACAGGAGCACGGACGTCGTTACATCTGAAACTTCGCTTGCAAAATGGCTTGGCTCCTACATGGATGCCGTGGAAGCGCAAACTACAAAGCTTAACGCTAAAAAATCCGTCATTTGGGTAAAGCCTGGTTCAGCTTTTGCGGTTTCCACAAGCAAATTCAGCTTGTTCGGAAAAAAATAAGATGGTGGTGTAAATGAATTTTTTTAACTTGGACTTTCCTTTTCTTGCAGAATGTTCCATAAAGATTCTTCTTAGCATTGTAAGTGGATTTGTGCTTGGCCTTGAACGAAAGTCCAGGAACCAGAATGTTGGCACAAGAACCCTTATCCTTATAAGCGTTTCCTCTACCTTGCTTTCCATTCTGTCTTATTTCTTGGCGGATCCTTCCCTGTGCAAGATTAATGTTGGCGGTGACCCTACCCGTATAGCTGCCGGTGTTGTTAGCGGCATAGGCTTCTTGGGCGGCGGTGCAATCATGCATCATGGCCTTAACATAAAGGGGCTTACTTCTGCTGCAATCATCTGGACTGATTCTGCGCTGGGCCTTGCCATTGGTGCCGGGCTTTACCTGCAATCTCTTATTGTTCTTGTGGCTTCCGTACTTGCGCTTTTGATTCTTGAGCGTGCGGAAGAGAAGTGGTTCCCTGCCGGAAAAAACAAAATCCTTCACATTGTCTTTGAAAACAAAGATGTTGACATGGGAAAAATAAAGAAAATCATCAAAAAGAACGGTTTTATCATTTCCGACCTGAACGTAAGCTATGTTATGGCAAGCAAGCAGATTTTCCTGCATTATTCGGTAAAAGCCCCACGCGAGGATAATTTTTCTGCCCTCATAAGCCAGCTGAATTTGGCCGGAAAACTTTCAGAATTCTCAATTACAAACTGATTGCAAGATGATGCAAAAGAATGTGGAGAAAAATATGGCAAACGATATAAAAGCCCTTGTTTTTGACATGGACGGTGTTCTATTGGACACTGAATCAATGAGCGACAAGACCTGGGCTATGGCCGCCAAAGATTTTAATGTTACTGTTACCGAAGAAGACTTGAACAAGTGCCGCGGTTCAAACAAGAGCGACATAATTATGATTCTAAAGGGAATATACGGCAATGAATTTGACGCAGAGAATTTCCTTTGCTCAACAGGAAAATATTTCCATGAGCTTGAATTTAGCTCGGGAATTCCCCTTATGCACTATGCAAAAGAAATACTCGAATACCTTAAGCCCAAATATCATCTTGCCCTTGCATCTTCAACATCCGGCCCCACTGTTGAGCGCCAGCTTAGGAATGCAGGGCTGATAGACTTCTTTGAAAAAAGAATCACCGGAGACATGGTCCTTCACAGTAAACCTGACCCGGAGATTTATACCATGGCATGTTCTTCCATAAATGTTGCTCCTGCTAACTGCCTTGCAATAGAAGACAGTCCCAACGGAATCCGTTCTGCAAGTGCGGCCGGCATGAAGGTTATAATGGTTCCAGACAGGATTAAGCCCACAGCAGAACTGGAAAAACTCTGCTGGAAAATCCTTCCCTCTTTGGAAGACTTACGCTCTGTCCTTTAGCATGAATGTCATAAGGGCACTGCACCCCCTGCTTATGTCGTCGTAGGCGGTGTCAAAGTCTCCTGAATACCAGGGGTCAGATACGTCTTGGGCGCTTCCTGTGTATTCCAAGAGTTTGTGCACTTTGCCAAGGGGGTCTCCATTCCAGCAGCGGCACATGTTGGAAATGTTTGCCCTGTCCATGCCAATCATCAGGTCGTAGCGCTCGTAGTCAGAAGCCCTTATTTGTCTTGCGGCTCTTTTTGTAAAGGGAATCCCTTCCTGCCTTAGCTTTGCCTTTGCCGGAGGGTACATGTCGTTGCCAATTTCTTCCGTGGAAGTTGCGGCGGATTCAATAAGAAAATCATTTTCCAAACCGGCTTCCCTTACCAAATTTTTCATGATGAATTCAGCCATTGCGGAACGGCAAATGTTCCCATGGCAGACAAAAAGTATTCTTTGCATGGAAACAGTATACTTGAAAATGCTGCCAAATACTATTACTATAATGAACATTAGTATACTAATCACATTTGTGGTTGCAAAAAATGGGGTTTTTAGGGGCAAAGCCCCTAAACCGTGCCGGGAAAGGGTGGGGTCCAAGGGGCGGGAAAACCCTCGCTTC
>DJYC01000027.1 GCA_002448445.1 Treponema sp. UBA6988 | reverse complement strand
CATTAAATCCTGAATATAGGCATCTGTAACACCATTTGAAATGCTGTCAACAAACCCGATAAGCTTCTGATTCTCTTCGTCATAAACAGCGATGTGATAATAAGACTTCAGTCTGGGATCCGCCATTTCCTTTTCCATTCTGTTCCAGCCAACTGACTGCCGTAAATCGCAAATCTCTTGTACATTAACTCTTTCATTATATTTGAAAATCATTTATAAACCTCTGAATACTTATCTGACATGGGCTTTATATTCCTTTAAGGCAAAATATTCTCTTCGATACAAGCCAAAATCTGCAATGTTTGTTTTATGATATTCTTCGTATCGGCCAAAAATATTTAGAGCCCCTTCCATCGAAAGCCACTTAAAAGTACAGCCTGCCGCAACCGCTAACCGGTCACCCTGAGCTTGACTCAGGGTCTGCCCCCCTACTTCCCCCACCTTCCACAGATTCCGGGTCAAGCCCGAAATGACGTACCAAAACCGCAACCCCCAAGACAAAAAAAATCCCGGCAGCCAAAACCACCGGGAAAAAAGTCAAAGCAAAAGACTATTCATTTGCTGCAGGAGGAAGCTCCTCTTGACCGCCAGCAGCATCAATTGCAGCCTGGGCAGCCTCAAGCTCCTTAGCATCGCGCTTCTCGCAGAACTTGCAGATTGTACCCTTACCAGCATCAATAGCTTCCTGAGCCGTACCAAACTTAAGCTCCTCTGAGCGGTCAAGAGCCTGACAGTCCTCATGAGTGTGGAATTTCTTACCATGCTCCGTCCAGTAAACGCCCTGTCCGCGGGTTGCAGCCTCAACAGCTTCCTGGGAAATAGGATTCCAGTCATAGCTTGCAAGACCAGAAATTGCAAGGAAAATAGCCGCAACAACAGTACCAACAGCCTTTGTCTTCTTGTCAGCATCCTTGTTTGTAAGCAAAAGAACAATAAAAGGAATAAATGCAACAGCCGCAACAATAACGCCCATGTTGTTCCACAGCCAGAACTTAAGGGCATTCTTCTGGGAAGCCGGGTCAATGTGGTTGGCCTTCTTCCAGAACTGAGAACCAACGATTACACAAACCATGTCAAGAACAAGAGCCGCAATACCCTTGTGCAAAGGCTGAATCTTCGGAAGGATAAGAAGCTTTTCAAGAATCAGCGCAATAGCAAGCACTTCAAATGCCAAAGCCGCAATCCAAAAGAGTACTGCGCCAATGCGAAGACCAGTTGCGTTTCCGGACTTCACGCCAGCCGCAGCCGATGCCGCAGGACGTGGCTTTCCTGTAATATCCGCGCCAGTTGATGCAGACACGATTTTGTGTTCTTTCTTTTCTGCCATAAAAAACTCCTAAAAACCCCATAAACAGAGGCAAAAATATTCGGCAAAGCCATCTCTAACTTAAGCCTGTATACATATAATACACCATAAAGCGCGATTGTTCAATAATAGACCTTCAATAAGCCATCTTTTTTGGACGGTACCTCTATCCGCTCAACCATCTTACTCCCCCTCTAACCCGACCGAACAGGCCTCTGCGCCACCGCCCTTCCGCCCTTCGGTAACCCTCATCCCGCTGCGCGGGACTAAAGGGGCTCCACGGCGGCGTACGTTGGCAAGACAAAAAGCACTGGAATGGAGGCAGGAAACGTGGCAAAAAAAGCATTTGTTGGCAAGTAAGCGCAGCGGTTTCAGCTTTATCCTTATGCAAAGCAACCGGAAATCAGGTTTGGGTGCAGCGGAAGGCAAAGCCGGCTGAAAACACGCATTGGAGCGGAACGAACGGAGTGAGTTTAATTTCCTATTCCGCGACACCGCGGGTTTTCAGACGGATTTGCCTGGGAGCGAAACCCAAACCTGATTTCTGTTTAAAAGCACTTGATTCACATATAAAATGCCGTATAATATAGAACAGAGTTGCTCTACAAAAAGGGGTTCACTATGAAAAAAGCTTTTCTTACATTACTATCACTTACCGCGGCAACACTCCTGCTTTTGCTTACACCATCATGCTCAGGTCTTGTATCTCCAACCGTACCCGACTCCGATTCAGAGTCCACCCCAAACGCAGAAAGCCAAAGATACACCCTTAGCGGAAGTTTTTCCATGCCAAGCGCAGACGCTGCCCCGCAAGAAATTTCTGCACTAAGCTCACCCCAGCGCAACGCCATACCGGACACATCCAGCCTTACATACACCGTAGAAGCAAAAAGAAGCGACGGCTATACAGAAACAACAGCATCAGACGGCTCAACCTACACATTCACAAACCTGACCGCAGGCACCTGGCAAATCACCGCATACGCAACTACCACAAGCGGAACCCGGGTCATGCAAAGCGAAACAAAGTCTGTAACCCTTTCCAATGCAAACCCGTACGCAACCACAAGCCTTACCATGGCACCCGCAAGCGGCTCTGGAAACATAGCCCTTACAATAAACTGGGACCCAAACAGCGGAATTGGATATTGCGAGTGGAACAGCAGCGATTCCCCTGCCCTAGCAGGTTCAGAGGAAAGCACAAGCAGCTACGTCACCATAAATTTAAACGGACTTTCCTCAGGAACCTATTCGCTAACCCTTTCATTCTACACATCCCAAGCAAGCGCAACTGCAGGCCTACCCCCTGTCTACGAATGCACGGAATACATTTCCGTCTACCCCGGCCTTACGACAAACAAATGGACGGCGGGAACAGCCCCACACATTAGCGCAAGCGGAGACTTTAGCGTTACCCCCGCATGCGTAGAAACCTTTGTCTACAGAAAAATCTACGTAAAGCAAGTCGCAGACGACAGCAATGCAACAGGAACATCCGAACGCCCCTTTGCCACAATAGAACAGGCAATGGCACGCCTTAACGAAGCCGCAAGCAATGGAATCCGGTCGGGCCAAATAACTGCCACAACCCCATGGGAACTTCACGTTACAGGAACAATAACCGCCACAGAGCCAATTTCAGGAGATGCTCTCATAAGAGTAGATGACACCATCGCATACCTTGCAATCATTGGAGAAGGAAGCGGAGCCACAATAGACGCAGACAAAAAGGGTACAATAGTGTATGTGGGCGGAGATGCAAGCGTAAGCATGCAAACCGTCACTCTAAAAAATGGGTATGACCCAACTTCCACTGTCGGTGGAGGCGGAGTCTATATTGATGCCGGAACATTCACAATGAACAGCGGAACAATAACTAGCAGCCAGACCGTTAACGGAGGCGGTGGCGGGGTATACGTTGCAACAGGCGGAGAATTTGTAATGAATAACGGCACCATAAGCGCAAACAAAGCCATAAAAGGAAACGGAGTCTATGTAGATGAAGACGGAATCTTTACCATGAACGGCGGTACAATAAGCGCAAATACAAATAATACTTCAACATATGAAGGCGGCGGTGTCTATTGCGACGGAATTTTCACAATGACAGACGGAACAATAACAGGCAACACTGCTACACACGGAAAAGGTGTCTACATTGACGCAAACGGAGAATTCACCATGAATGGAGGCAGCATAACCTCCAACACAGGCAGCACAGGTTCAGGCGGTGGTGTCTATACCTGCGGCACGTTCACAATGAATAACGGCACTATTAGCGCAAATTCAGCCACAGGAGGAAACGGTGTCTGGGTTACGAGCAGCGACGGAGAATTCACCATGAACGGAGGCACCATAAGCGCAAACTCAGGCCAAAGCGGTGCAGTTTATGTCAATACAGGTGCAGAATTCACAATGAACAGCGGCAGCACCATAAGCAGCAACCTGTATTCAGGCGGAGTCTACATTAGCGGAAGCAGCACAAGCGGCGGTACATTCACAATGAACGGTGGAACCATTAGCGGAAACACTGCAACAACAGACGGAGGCGGTGTCTATGTTGGAAACGGAGCCATATTCGACATGCATGACGGAACAATAAAAGAAAACACCGCACTAGGACTTAGTGAGCATACAGGAGAAGGCGGCGGCGTATACACAGCCGGAACTTTCACAATGACGGGAGGAACAATAGGCGGCACATCCTCCGACGATGCAAACAAAGCCCAGGGCAGCAGCAAAAGAGGTGGCGGTGTTTACGTGGCAATGAACACCTTTAACATGCATGGCGGCACAATAACAGGAAACACAACGGAAGCAGGAGGACAAGGTTCAGGCGTATACGTTGAGAACAATGATACTATACTATTCTCAATGAAAGGAAATGCAAGGGTTGCCCCATCCAACGACGTCTACCTGTATTTCAACAAAATAACCATAGCCGGCCAAATAACCGCAACTAGCCCAGTCGCCACAATTACACCGACTTCTTACGCAAGTACGTCTCAGGTGCTTGATATCGCAGCACCCACAAGTCCTACAACTACGATTGAAAAAGAATATAAAAAATTTGCTCTTACTGAAAAAACAAACGAAATATGGATTATTAGAAAAACTGGAAAACTTTTTGGCTTTACAGATACTGCAACCTACAATGGAAACACCTATATCGGAATGAAGGCTAATACAGCTGATGATTTAGTGGAGTTTATGGAGGTTTTGAATTCTTGTTATGGTGACTCCGCAAGTGACACCTCAAATCTCTTTGTTTCTATTGAGGCTGATATTTCACTTGGTTCTGACTATACGCCTTATGGCTGCGGAACAAAAGATTATTCCGTCAAGCCCGGTGACACATACGGTGTGTTTAAAGGCGTCTTTGACGGAAAGGGGCATACAATCACGGTTGGAGAAATAAACACAAAACAGTTTAGCGTTATTTGCGCAAAAAATGAAGGAATAATACAGAATGTAAAACTTTCCTCTAGCGTTTCCCTTAGCACTGATGATGACAAAGAGCCAACTCCGGGATTTTACTTTTCCTTTGGTGCAATATGCGGAATAAACGGAGCAAATGGCATTATAAGAAACTGTTGGAACGACGTGTCCGTTGATGATTTAAGACTGTTTAACCGTGGAGGTGGCATCTGTAGGGATAATCATGGCATCATCGAAAACTGCATTAATACAGGCAATTTAAACTGTACAATGACGCACAATTGGGGAGGAATCTATGGGGTCGTTGGTGGTATATGCGGTTACAACAGCGGCACTATCAAAAACTGTGTAAATTATGGCGAAATAAAACTACCTACAGTCTATTTAACTACTACCGATATATCAGGACTAGCGGGCTCTATCTGCAGTTATATAGGCGGTGGCGCTGTACAAAACTGCTATTGGCGCAATAATTGTGTGTATACAGGACAGACTCCATCTTGGCAAAATGTTCTGGTCTATAACAATTCCCTTGTCCGTAAAGGAACTGTAAGCGGTTGCGGTTATTTTGATGGCAACACTGGCACTACTCTTTCTGCAGGTGATGCAACTTCGTGCGGGTCTGCACAGACATTGACAAACGGAAGTAATTTGCTTAATGCGCTAAAAAAATATGTTACAGACAAAGGCGACAGCAATCTTAAATCATGGAAATCTGGAGGCTCTTATTCCGCTGTACTTGATTTCTAGCTAAAATGCCGTATAATATAGAATAGAGTTGCTCTATAAAAAGGAGTTCACTATGAAAAAAGCTTTTCTTACATTACTATCACTTACCGCGGCAACACTCCTGCTTTTGCTTACACCATCATGCTCAGGTCTTGTATCTCCAACCGTACCCGACTCCGATTCAGAGTCCACCCCAAACGCAGAAAACCAAAGATACACCCTAAGCGGAAGCTTTTCCATGCCAAGCACAAGTGCAGCCCCGGCAGAACTTTATACATTCAACTCAAACCCACGCAACGCCATACCAGACATACCTGACCTTATATACACCGTGAAAGCAGTAAGAACCTCCGACGGCTATACGAAAACAACATCATCAAACGGCTCAACCTACACATTCACAGACCTGACCGCAGGCACCTGGCGAATCACCGCATACGCAAAGAAAAGCAACGGAACCCTGGTCATGCAAAGTGGAACCAAGCCCGTAACCCTTTCCAATGCAACCCCGGCCGCAAACGAAAGCCTTGTTATGGCACCAACAAGCGGCACTGGAGACATAGACATTTCTGTAAGCTGGGCAGCAGACAGCAAAATAGGCTACTGCACATGGGAATTCAGCGGAAGCATTACAGATTCCGGCAACGGCACAGGCCCCACTGTTAATATAAGTTTACCTAATGTTTCTTCGGGGACATACTTGCTTAACCTAAACTTTTACACATCAAGCACTGGCGAAAAGCCAATTTACTCCTGCACAGAATACGTTTCAGTCTACCCCGAGCTTATAACTGACAGCTGGGCTGCATCAACAGCACCCCACATTGGCTCAGACGGAAACTTTAGCGTAACAAAGGAATGCGTAGAAACCTTCGTCTACAGAAAAATCTACGTATCGTCAAGCGGCAACGACACGACAGGCAACGGAACCAGCGAACGCCCCTTTGCCACAATAGAAAAAGCCATGGCCCGCTTAAAGGAAGTCGCATCAAAAGGCATCAGAGCAAGCGAAATAAGCGCAGACACCCCATGGGAACTGCACGTTACTGGAACCCCAACCGCCCCCACGAGCAACATAACCGGCAATGCCATTATAGACGTAAATAGCACCATCGGCCACCTTGCAATCATTGGAGAAGGAAGCGGAGCTACAATAGACGCAAACTCAAAGGGTAGAATTGTGTACGTGAGCGGAGGCGCAAGTGTAACCATGCAAGATGTCACCCTGACAAATGGAAGCAGCGATATAGGAGGTGCCGTCTATATTGATGACGGAACCTTCACCATGGAAAGTGGCACAATTACCGGCAACTCGGTCTCTGACTGCGGTGGAGGAGTTTTCGTTTCAACGGCGGAAACATTTGTCATGAACGGTGGAACAATAATAAACAACTCCGCTACAAACAATGAAGGAAGCGGTGGCGGTGGTGTGTACACCAACGGAAACTTTACAATGAATAGCGGCACCATCACGGAAAACTTAGCCACAAAAGGAAATGGAGTCGCCGTTGCGGATGACGGAATCTTTACCATGAACGGAGGAACAATAACCGCAAACACATACAGACTAGCACAAAAAGGCGGAGGTGTCTATTGTAGTGGCAGCTTCACCATGGCAGGCGGAACAATCAGCGGCAACAAGGCAAAAATATATGGTGGTGGTGTACACAACGAAGATGGAACATTCATACTGACCGACGGAACCATCAGTGGTAACAAGGTTGAAAAAACAAATAGAGACGATGCCGGCATTGGCGGTGGTGTGTACAACAAAGGAACATTCACAATGGATGGCGGAACCATCAGCGGCAACCAGGCAGTCGGCTTCAATAACGTACACGGAGACGCTCCTGGCGGTGGTGTATACAACGAAGGAACATTCACAATGAATGACGGAACCATCAGCGGCAACAAATCCAGAGATTCAGGCGGAGGTGTTTACAACAGCAGTAACCACTCGTTTACAATGAACGGAGGAACCATCACTGGCAACGGAATAATAGAAGACTCGGCTATAAGCTCCTGGGGGGGCGGCGTTTGTAACAATGGAACCTTCACAATGACAGGTGGAACCATAAGCAGAAACTCAGTTTCCAGCAACAGTGGCACTTATTGGGGTGGCGGTGTCTGCATTATAGGTGGCACCTTTGATATGCAGGACGGCACAATCACAGGCAACACAGTGAAAACTGACGGCAGAGGCTCAGGCGTATACGTAAACGGAAGTGCCACTTTCAAAATGAAGGGAAATGCAAGAGTCGCACCTTCCAACAACGTCTATCTGTGTTCCGGCCGTAAAATAACCATAAGCGGCGACATAACAGCAGAAAGTCCCGCCGCAACAATCACACCAGAAATCTGCAAAGTGAAAGTAACGGTACTTACACAAGCGTCACCCAACTTGCTTCGCAGAAACCACGAAAAATTTGCAGTTTCAGATTCAACTTGCACAATAGACACAGACGGCAATATTTGGAAAACCAGCCTGGCAAGCCTAACCCAGGCAGACATGGAAGTACTCATAGCCGACAGTAGTGCAAAAGACTCTTCCTACACAATAATGACCCTCGTTTCGAGCGAACGCGGATCAAAGCAATGGAGGCACATGATAGGAACAAAATATGTAGTAAAGACAACAGCAGGCCGTTACTGCACGCTGGAAATAACAGGCATTTCGGACGATAACGTATGGGTCCATACAAAAGTAAGGCCTGCAGGAGAAACAACCGTTCATTCCTGGTCTTTCTTTGGGGATAATTCAGACATTGATGCTGCACTGGGGGTCGTAGAATCCGGTAGGCAAACCGCAAAAAACGACATCCATGTTGACAACGGAACACCAAATAGCACCGCAAAATTCTACATCATGGACTATGTATACACCCCGTAACCCTTGCGCTAAAAAACGTCACGCCGTCACCCCGAGCTTGACTCAGCATCTGTATAAGTCCTAGCGCCACCTTCCACAGATTCCGAATCAAGTTCGGAATGACATGCTTCATTCGGAATGACAGGCTTCATCCAAGACGACAGAAAAGTGTTCAGCATAAAGGGGGTCTTAGGGGGACTCCCCCTAGGAGAAGGGGTAGCGACCAACGAAGTGGGCGCGAGGGGAAGACCTTCCCCCTTGTATTTGCCCTTGTATTTGCACAGAGTTGAATAAATTTAATTTTTATGCTATCGTAGCCTCATGTATTTATTTTTGATTTTGATTATTCCGCTTTTTGCAGGCGCTGTTGTCGCACTAGACAAAAACTATACATTCAGAAACTTTGTTCCACAGGCGGTTACAGCCCTTTTGCTTGCCACTGTAATCTGCTGCATAAAGGAATTCTTCATTTATTCCCACCACCTCTGGATTGACTCGGTTGCACAAAATTTCATGCAGCTCTTCCTGAACAACATACTGCTTCCTGTCCTAATCCTTGGAATCCTTCACTTTGTACTTGTCAAGGACGACGCAAACTACAAGGCAGCATCATTATTTGCCTTACTTGCAATGTTCTACGCAGTCTTAATTCCATACGAAATAATTTCCTCCATGGAAAGGCACTCAAAGTTTCTTCTATTATATAAGCCAATTCTCTTCGCAGGATTCAGCCTTTTGGCAAGCGTATTCTTCCGCTTTGCAGCATCCGCAAAAAAATCAATGCGCATACAGCTTTTCATAGCGGCCGCAATTCTTTCCCTGGGAGCTGGCATTATCCCTCCGCTTTTGGAAACATACAGGTACTTCAACGGAGAGTCTTTCCTCTTGTACGCACTTTCACTTGCATACACAGGCTTTGCCCTGGCATTATTTCTTATAAAAAACATAAAAAAACAAGACATCGACTAGACAAAGTTCCCTATTTTCTGCTAAAATATTCTATATGCTATTACAAGTGTCTACAGACACGTAGGAGGATCGTTGGCAGACAATAAGGGAATGCGCGTAAACGAGCAAATTCGTGTGCGCGAAATCAGGCTCATTGATGATGAAGGTGAACAGAAGGGCATTGTACCTACGCTGGAAGCCCTCAAAATGGCAAGAGACAGGGATTTGGATCTTGTTGAAGTCTCTCCCAACGCTAATCCGCCGGTTTGCAAGATACTGGACTTTGGAAAGTACCGGTTTGAACAGGAGAAAAAACTCCGTGACTCCAAGAAAAACCAGAAGGTGCTCAAGTTAAAGGAAATTCGCATGCAGCCAAAAATCGGCTCAGGCGACCTTGACACAAAGGCTAAGCATGTACAGGAATTCTTAGACGAGGGCGACAAGGTAAAAGTAACCATCCGTTTCCGCGGAAGGGAACTTGCCCACACAGAACTCGGCTTTGACGTCCTAAAAGAGGTTGAAAAGAGACTTACCCCCGGCTCCTTTGCCATAGAAAAAGCTCCCGCTATGGACGGAAAGTTTATGTCTATGACACTCAGCTCAAAAGTCAAAAAGTAGAGGTTTTAATTATGCCTAAGATGAAGACAAAGAAATCCTCAGCAAAGAGGTTTCACCTTACAGGTACAGGTAAGGTAAAGTACAAGAAGATGAATCTTCGCCATATTTTGACAAAGAGATCACCTAAACGCAAGAGAAACTTGCGCCACGCAGGCCTTCTTTCTGAAGACTCAGCAAGAAGAATCCGCAAACAGCAGCTTCCGTACGGTTGATGCATTAATTTTTAGGAGATACTTATGTCAAGAGCAGTTGATGGTTCAAAAAGAAAAAACCGCCGTGCAAAAATCTTAAAGCTTGCAAAGGGCTTTTACGGCGACAGAAAATCAAACTACAAGGCCGCTAAAGACGCTGTTGTAAAGGCACTCGACCATGCGTACTCAGGACGCAAGGAAAAGAAGAGACAGTACCGCTCACTGTGGATTGCTCGTATTAACGCAGCAGTACGCGATGAAGGTCTTTCATACAGCCGCTTTATCAACGGTCTTGCAAAGGCTGGAGTTACTCTTAATCGCAAGGCTTTGAGCAACATGGCTATTGAAGATCCTGCAGCATTCAAGGCTGTAATCGAAGTAGCAAAGAAAGCCTTAGAAGCCTAAGCTTTTTAGGAGCAGTTTATGATTACACTCGATCAAGTTTTGTTATTGCAGAAGAAAGTAGAGACAGCTGTAGAAAAAATCAAGGCTCTTACATCCGAGATTGAACAGCTTAAGGCAGACAACGATGCTTTGCGTAGCAAATGCACAGAGCTTACAAAAGCGTTGACTGACAAAACGGAGTTTGTTTCTACACTTGAATCTGAACAGGACAAGATCGAGTCTACAATCCTGCATGCGCTGAACCAGCTGGACATTGTGGAAAATTCCATCCTGAACAGCGGTTCTGCCGGCAACGGCTCAACTGGTGAACAGGAAGTGCAGGATTCACCTTCCGCAAATGACGACCAGCCCCAGAACGGCGGAGAAGCGGAAGAAGAAGAGACAGTCGTTGACTATTCAAGTGCGGGAAATGCAAACGGCAATGAGGGAGAAAGAGACCTTATTGACCAGGAAGCTCAGGCAATGCGCACGGGCGAAGGTACACAACAAGGCCTTCACAATGCGGCGGACGCATACGTACAGCAGAGCACTTCAATGGAAATGCCAGATGCCAACGATGACGTTTCACTTTTTAATGATGACAGTAACTCTGAAAAACAAAATCCAAGCGAACAGAAAAATTCTATAAATTCAGAATTTGACATATTTTAGCATTAGCGGGGATTGCCATGGGAAAACTTCGTATTGATGTACTAGGTGCTTCTTTTGCAGTTCAGGCTAATGAAAACGATGAATACTTAAAGAAACTACTTTCCTACTACAGGCAAATAACGGACGCAATCCAAGGTTCCGCACGGGTGGGTGACCCCCTGCAGACAAGCATTCTGGCAGGCCTTACCCTTGTGGACGAGCTGTACAAGTCAAAAAAGCAAAACTATTCATACGACAAGGTAATCCATGACGACGAAGCGGAAAGAATCGCCATGGAAATGATAGAAAAAATCGACGAAGTGCTGGACGATGATGGAAGTTCAGCAGAATAGCCAAAACTCCCCCTCAGAACAAATGCGGATTTGGGTGGATGCAGACTCCTTCCCTGCCCCCGCAAAGAAAACCCTTTTAAAGGCAGCAAAGAGGCGGGAAATTCCCCTTACTTTTGTTGCAAACCGCCCAATACCCTTTGGTGTGGAAAGCCCTCTTTTTACAATGCAGGTATGCCCCAACACTTCGGGTGCAGCGGACGACTTTATAGCAGAAAATGCAAGAACAGGAGACCTAGTGGCAACCAGGGACATTCCCCTTGCCAAGAGGCTGGTAGAAAAAGGCGTGGCTGCAATAAACGACCGCGGCGTTGAATTCAACAGGGAAAACGTGGACACAATGCTAAAGGAGCGGGAGCTTAGCATACAGTGGGCAAACCTTGGCATAAGCACAGGCGGCAAAAAGACATCCTACGGAAAAAAAGAAGCCCACGACTTTGCCTGCTGCATGGACCGGGTTCTTGAAAGGCTTTCACGGCTGTAACCGGCTTCCAAGTCTGTAACCTTTGCCACATAAAGGCATTTTAAAGTTGACAGTTTTTTTATTTAACATATAGAATATTAGGTTGAAAGTCGAGTTTTTGGCACAAGCCGTGTCATTATCGGGCTCGACCCGATAATCTGCTTTAAAAGATTCCCGGGTCAAGCCCGAGAATGACATGCATTTGTAGAACTCAAAATTGACCACATTAGAAGGTCTGGAGGTGTATATGAAGATTTTTTTTAAAGTGGCACTTATTTTTACTGTTCTTTTCCTTTTTTCTGCCTCCATCTGGGCACAGCCGGCAAAAAAAATCGCAGCTTCATTCAAGAACACGGGCGGAAGCGGAATTTACCAGCTGTTTTTCTACACAGACCAGAGCGGAAAAATCTACTTTGTGGAAGAAGGCCAAGACTACACGGGAACTTTTACCTACGTACTTGATTCCGGAAACTTTGACAACGGAATTGTCGTGCTTACAACGGACGGAAAGTCATACTCCATAGACATAGAGAACGGTAAGTGCACGGTGGACGGTGTTGCAATGAAGCGCCAGTAAAAAGTGCGCAAGATGGGGAAATATTAAGCCTAGCCGGGATTGGAGGGGGCACGGGGTTGCCTACAACCCCAAGTGCGTGCGCAGCACCGGCCGCGAGGGCAAGCCCCGGAAAGCCCGTAATAAATGGCATCCCGAAGGGGCAGTTCCAAAATAAGTCGGCTCCAAAAAAAAGAAAAAAGGAAGAAAAAGCTATTCCTCTGGCGTAAGGCTCTTGTTTATTGCCTCCAGGCGGTTTCTTATCTGAACAAAGGCATCCACAAGGTCGGGGTCAAACTGCTTTCCACGCTCATTCTGAATCTCTTCAAAGGTCATGTCGGCAGTCCACTCCTTTTTGTAAGAGCGCATGTGGCGGAGGGCATCGTAAACGTCTGCCACGGCAACAATGCGGGCCGCAAGAGGAATGTCCTCGCCCTTAAAAATCTGCGTTACCGGCGGAACAGGTGTTCCCGGCTCAAAGGACATGTAGTCTTCAAAGCGTCCCGGATAGCCCTTAGCGCCTCCGTCCCAGCGGTCGTGGTGGTGCAGGCACACATCGCGGGCCATTGCGTCCAGCTCGCTTTCTACCGGGGTAAAGATTTGGGCTCCAATACAGGTGTGGCCCTTCATTATTGACCTTTCCTCGTCGGTGAGGGGGCCGTTTTTCTTTAGGATTACGTCTGGAATTGCAACCTTTCCAACGTCGTGGCACTTTGCCGCAAGCTTTAGGGTGTCGCGGAACTTTTCGCGTTCCTTCTGCGGAATGTTCTTGTTGGAGGCGTAGCGGTCGTAAATTTCAACAGAAAAGCTGGAAACCCTTTCTACGTGGGCACCAGTTTCCTTTGGATCCCTGTAGCCTGCCATGCGCACCAAGCGTTCAATGAGCTGCTTGGTAAGATAGGCATATTCGTAAATCTGGCCAAGGGAAGACGCAAAGTGGGAGATATAGAATTCCGAGTCGGTGTCGAAGGGGATTATGTTGCCCTCGCTGTCTGCCGCATTGATTATCTGAAGAACGCCAAGCACGCGCCCGTTGGTCATGGTGAGAGGGAAAGTTAGCATGGACTTTGTGCGGTAGGAAGTGGCAAGGTCGCTGAGCTGGTTAAAGTTGTAGGGCCTTGGCTTGGTCTTTTCCTTGTCTATGAATTCGTCCATGTTGTAGACGTCTGGTATGTTTATGATTGTCTTGTTTAGGGCACAGTAGCCGGAAATGGACTGGGAGGTAGCCGTCATCTTGAAGGAGGAGAAAGGAAGCTTTTCTCCCTTTGCTAGGCGGTTCTGCAGGGTCTTGTTCACGCTGTAACGGATTGTAAGGTCAGAAGAGCTTTCGTCAAAGGAATATATTGAGCCCGCGTCCGCATTTACAATCTCGCAAGCCGCAACAAGGATGTTCTCCAAAAGAATGTCTTCATCCTTTATTTCGCTAAGACGCTTTTCTATTTCTGCTATCTGCTGAAGTTTCTGCTCATGGGTTCCATCGTTTAACATATTTTATTCCCTAACAATACCTCAATTCTAAAACAAAACAGGATATTTTACAAGATAGGTATCGGCCTAAAAGTTGCATTTTTTTATGCAGGAAAAATACAGGGGGCCGCAGCCAAAAGCAGTGTCCGGCAGGATGTGGAAGCCAAATTCCGTCCTTTCTGCTCGGGAAAAGACTTCCTCAAGCGAAAATCCGCATTCGGGCATCTTTGCAAAGGGCAAAAGTTTCTGCACGTTGCGCTCAAAGATTTTTTTTACATCTTCCGTAGAAAGAAAGTGCGCATCCGCAAACTTTTTCTTTAGCCTTGCCACTACGCCGTCGTTTTCCTGGGGGTTCAGGGCGCATGTTGCGTAGACAAGGTAGCCACCTTCCCTTAGAATCCTCCATGCGCTGGAAAGAAGGGCCCACTGCTCTACGGAAAGCCCCTTTATTCTTGCAGGAGACCAGATGTCAAGGTATTTTTTGTCGGAAAGAACGTGCCTCTCGCTTGAACACGGTGCGTCCAGGAAAATTGCGTCAAAGTGTTCTGGAAAAGCTGCTTGGGCTGAGGCTGAAGGTGAATGGGCTGAATATGAGGCTGAAGCTGCCGCCGAGACTGCCGCCGGGGATTTTTTTTCTCTCCGCCCCCAAAGGGAAGCATCCGAGCAGGAAGTGTGGATTCGGGACGAAAGCTCTTTTCGTAAGGTTTCCTCCACCACAGCGTCCAGCCTTTTCTTTCTTGCGGGTGAGCGTTCGTTTGAATAAAGCACCGCCTTTTTTTCCATGCAGGAGGCTATTACAAGAGTCTTTCCACCCGGAGCGGCACAAAGGTCTGCAATGCAAAAGTCATCATCATCGTCCCCAGGCCGGGAAGTGTCAAGGCAAAGGGCAGCACACACGCTTGCAGGGTCCAAAAAATAAGGCTTTTCGCCGCCAAGGGAAAGCTCAAGGTAGCAGGCTTCCGCAAAGAGGGCTTCTTTTAGCAAGGGCCAGCGTTTTTCAAAAAGACCTCCGTAGTAGGAGTCAAAGCCATCCGCTCCCAAAAGCTTTTCTTTTTTTAGAGACTGCTTCATCAGGGCTCTCCCGAAACAAAGTATTTTTTAAAGAAAGCCCTGCCCTTCTCCTTAAAGGCATTGAATTCTTCTATCCGCCCCGCAGACGGAGCAGCTTTATTTTTAGCGGAAGAAAGGGAAGGAATGCAGACTTTATAAGAACCGCCATCCTTTTTCATCTCCAAAAGACCGCAGCTTATCTTGTACTCAAGGACCTTCTTTTCCGCAGCCCTAAGTTTTTTTGCAAATTCCTTGTCCTCAGAAGCATGTTTTAAAAGCCCCCTCGCAACAGGGGCAAATTTCTTTTCGCTAAGCATGATTACGTGGACGCCAGCCTCTATTGCCTGAACAGCGGCATCCTCAGGCGGAAAACCGTTATCTGCAAGGGCACCCATAAAAATGTCGTCGCTCATCACAAGCCCCGTAAAGCCCATTTTTTCTTTAAGCACGTCATTCACCCAGAAAGAGCTAAGGCATGCCGGTGTCTTTGCATCCCCCCTGCCGCCAACACTTCCAGTAAGCCTTGCGTGTGACATAAGAACGCAGGAAGGACGCGCTGTAAGGATAAAGGCAAATGGAGAAAGAAAAAGCGAGTCAAGCTCACTGTCTGAACATACAATTTCCGGTAAGCCAGTATGGGGATCGGTATTTGCGTTTCCGGGAAAATGCTTTAGAACCGTAGCAATGCCGTTTTGCTCGTAGGCTCGGACACAGGCAGCGGAATAGACGGATGTTTCCACCGCAGAACCAAAAGTGCGTGTCTGCAGCATGTCCCGGTTAAGGTCTGTCTCCGCCTCTGCAACCGGGGCAAGGTTCATGTTAAAGCCAAGGGATGCCAGCTGCCTAGCCTGCAAGCTGTAAAGTTCAAAGGCCTTGGAAGCAGGAATCCTTTTTGCCACAGTCTTTTGCGAGGGAAGCCTGCTTGCAATGTCGGAAAGGCGCGAAACATAGCCACCCTCCTGGTCAAGGGCAAGGTAGGGAGGAAGCAGATTGTGTATCCTGCAATAGTCATGAATTGAATCAATAAAAGAAGCAAGTTCCTGGGCAGTAGGCGCAATGTTAAATGAAAAAAAGAGGCAGCCTCCGGGAACAAGGGGCGGGTCAACTTCCACATGCGGGGCAAGCGCACCCTCTGGCAAATATTGGGCAGCAGAGCGCGATTCAACCGCAAAATAGCTTGAATTTCCTTCTATATTTACAAGAAAAAGCTGGGAAACAAGCTCCTCTTCGCTAAGGCTGTCCATAAAGGAATCCAAAGCCTCATCCTTTTTCCTATCCTCTTGAATCCGCAAAAAAGCAGGAAGCGAAGTGCGTTGCCCGGCAAACAAAAAAAGCGGCATCGCAGCAAAAACTGCAAGCAAAATTTTCTTCATAAAAAGAGTATAAACAAAATAAGGCCGCAGGGCAACAGCAAATGCCATTACCCCATGAGGGGGAAAGCCTTCCCCCTAGCCTCAGCCCGCAGCAGCAAGCTGCTACAGTCTTCGGCCTACCCCCATCGCCTAAGGGGGCAAGCCCCCTTAAAATCCCCCGAGTTCAGCTTTTCCATATACCCTAAAGTGGCAGCACCGAAACAGTATACAAAAAGCACATCACATGTTATCATAAATATTGCGCAGAATAAAATGCCACTTGCACCAGGAGATTATTTTTATGAGCGAAAATATTGTTAAATTAACCAAAAAAGCAGAACAAGGTGATGCAAAAGCACAAAACAATCTTGGCCAATATTATTCTGGTGATGACGAACAGGATTATGAAAAGGCTTTCTACTGGATCTCAAAGGCCGCCGAGCAAGGAATGGCAGTTGCGCAAAACAACCTTGGAGTAATGTATGAACAAGGGTTTGGCATAACACAGGATAACGCGAAGGCATTCCAATGGTATAAAAAGGCCGCTGAGCAGGGGTATGCCAATGCACAATCAAACCTTGGAACAATGTATGTAAGCGGACGAAGTGTGGAAAAGGATGATGAGAAGGCTTTCCAATGGTTCTTAAAGGCCGCCGAGCAGGGGTATGCCGATGCACAACTTAAGCTTGCGTTCTTATATTCCAAAGGTATCGGAGTAGCGCAGGATGACAAAAAGGCTTTCCAATGGTACGAAAAGGCTGCCAAGAAGGGATATGCACCGGCACAATTAAACCTTGGGCATATATATGAAAAGGGTCTAGGAGTGCCACAGGATAATAAAAAAGCTTTCAAATGGTACAAAAAGGCCGCCGAGCAGGACTTACCCCTAGCCCAATACATATTGGGAATGATGTATGAAAATGGACATTGCGTAGAACAGGACTACAAGAAGGCATTCGAATGGTACAAAAAGGCTGCTGAAAAGGGGCACTCTGATGCAGCTAAAGCATTGGAAGAACTCAAAAAAACGATAAGCATTGCCTGAACAAGAAGGCCATGTCCCCATCTTGACAGACGGCAAATTTTCATTCAGAATTCAATAATATGCACGGGTTAATATTAAACGGCAGCAAAAATGTGTTTGAAGTTGAATGCGAGGACGGCCTCACTCGCGACTGTTCAATAAAGGGCAAGGTTCTCAAGTCGGACAAGGATTATTACAATCCCATTGCGCCGGGAGACATCGTAGAACTGGAAGAGGCATCTCTGGAAGAAAAAAAAGGACGCATCATACGCGTACAGGAGCGCAGAAATGAATTTGTGCGCTGGAACATAAAGAAAAAGCTACCCCAGCTCATGGCCTGCAACCTAGATTACCTTCTTATCGTAACAACGCCAGACGAACCGCCATTCAGACCGCGCTTCATAGACAGGGCACTGGCACAAGCAGAAAACCAGAACATAACGCCTGTCATAGTCTGCAACAAGTACGACCTTGCAGCCGCCCAGGACGAAGAAGTACAGGAAAGGCTCAAAAACTGGGAAGACATAGGCTACAAAGTAATCCGCCTTAGCGCAAAAACCGGGGAAGGCATGGTAGAACTTGCATCCCTTTTGGAAAACCACCTTTCTGCCCTCGTAGGCCAAAGCGGGGTTGGAAAAAGTTCCATAATCAACGTGCTTGACAACGACGTAGTACTAAAAACCGGAAGCCTAAGCCAAAAATACGGCCGCGGAAAACACACAACCACAAAAGGCTCGCTGATGCACATACAGATAGACGAAGCCCTAATCGGAGGAATAGTCGGAGCCTGCGCAGACATAATCGACACACCCGGAGTAAGGCGCTTCATCCTGCACGGAATAGACGCGGACGACCTGGCCCTCTACTTCCGCGACTTTAAGCCCTACCTTGGCAAATGTGCATTCGGAATGAGCTGCTCCCACATGCATGAAAAAGGCTGCGCCATCACCCAAGCCGTAGAAGAAGGAAACATAAGCCCCCTCCGTTACGACAGCTGGAAGCGCATCTGCACAGAAATGAAGAACGGAACCTGGGAAGACTGACTTTTTTATGACGGCTGCATGAGATGCAAGCAATTGTTATGCTCACACCTCACTTGAGTGATATTTTTGCACAGGAATAATGACTTATAATTTATGAATAGAAAACTCCATATAATTATAAGTTTATGATATAATTTGTGATTAACAGGATATTTTATGTCTCTTTTGAATCGTATTTTTGGCAACAACAATGGCTCTGTAAAGAAAAATAAAAATATCTTTCATTCTGATAATCCAAAGATAACGGAGATTCTTTCATTTAATAATTATATTGATGATATCCTTTCCAAGGATTCTTACATTGCAAAATCGGATTACCTGAAAAAGATAGAAGCCACGAAGGATGTAATTTCATATTTTCAACAGTTGCAAAATGATGATTTGCTGCCAGATTTTTGTAAGAAAAATTCTGTTGCAGAAGATTTTATAGTTTCTATTCTTATAAAATATTCTGATATAAAAAATCTTGTTGCAGAACATAATAAAAACTTTATTTCACAAAAACTTGAATCAGAAAAAATTTATCTTGACAGGATTCTGTCTGATGTTGACCCGAATATTATGCTGGATGATGACCAGCGTCGCGTTATTCTTACGGATGAAGATTATTGTCTTGTAATTGCGGGGGCAGGGGCTGGAAAAACGACAACAGTTGCAGCAAAAGTAAAATATCTTGTGGAAAAGAAAAATATCAATCCAAAAGAAATACTTGTAGTTTCTTTTACAAATAAAGCCGTTGGCGAACTAAAAGAAAAAATCAATCAGCAGTTGAAAATAGATTGCCCCATTACAACTTTCCATTCAACAGGAAATGCAATCTTACATAAAGAAAACGATGAGAAACTGAATATTGTACAGAATGAAAAACTCTATTTTGTTCTGGAAGACTATTTTAGAGATACCGTCTTGCAGAATCAAAAACTTGTTGATGATTTGATAAAATTTTTTGCAACTTATTTTGACGCTCCAATCGAAGTAAAAGATAAAAATCAATTTTTTAACAATTTATCAAATTCAAATCTTTCTACGATGAAAGGTGAACTGGGAGAAGTTGATTATCAGGTAGAAATTAAAAATTCCAGGACAAAAAAATATGAAACCATACAGAATGAAATTCTGCGTTCTCAAGAAGAAGTTCAAATTGCAAACTTCCTTTATTTGAATAACATTGATTACGAGTATGAACCCTGCTACAAATACAATATTGAAGGAGCAAAAAAGCCTTACACACCAGATTTTAGAATAACTCAAAATGGAAATGAAGCCTACATTGAACATTTCGGCGTAACAGAAGACGGCTACAGTAACAGATACTCTGCAGAAGAACTGAAAAAATACAACAAGGCAATGCGGGATAAAGTTGCAATTCACCGTAAGCATGGAACAAATCTCATCTGCACATGTTCACAATATAAAGATGGCAGGGAATTGCTTGAACATTTAAGAGAAAAACTAGAATCATTTGGCTTTGTATTGAATCCCCGTGATAATAAGGAAGTAATGCAAAAGATTGCCAATCAGGATTCTAGCCGTTACATTAGAAAACTTATAAATATTGTGGATAGATTTATTTCAAATTTTAAAACCAACGGTTATCCAGTTGAAAAATTTGATGAGTGGGGAGCGCAGACTAAAAATGCAAGAACTAAACTGTTTTTAGGCATTTGTAAAGAATGTTATTTGGAATACGAGCGATATCTTCACAAAAATAATGCAATTGATTTTTCAGACATGATAAATAAATCAGCAAAGCTATTGAAAGAATCAAAAGCTGTAAGCGACCAGATTGATTTTAAATATATAATTGTTGATGAATATCAAGATATTTCCCGCCAACGTTTTGATTTAGTTGGAGCGTTGCATGATGTGACAAATGCAAAAATCATCGCTGTCGGCGATGACTGGCAGTCAATTTATGCTTTTAGCGGTTCAGACATAACGCTTTTTACGAAGTTTTCAGAAATCATGGGATATGCAGAGCTTTTGAAAATTACAAAAACCTACCGTAATTCACAGGAAGTTATCGACATCGCAGGAAATTTCATTCAGAAAAACACGGAGCAAATCAGAAAAACTCTTAAGTCTCCAAAGACAATTACTGACCCTGTAATTATTTATACTTATGATTCAAAACAAAAAAGATTTGGTGGAAATTCAAATTATAATCTGGCAAAGTCTGTCGAAACCGCTATAGAACAAATTATTGAATTCAACAAAATTGAAGGAAAAGATTCTAAAAAGCAGGAAATTCTTTTGCTCGGCAGATTTGGTTTTGACGGGAAAAATTTGGAACGCTCAAGTCTTTTTGAATATAAAGATTACGGAAATAAAATCAAGTGCCTGAAGCATCCAGAATTAAAAATTACTTTTATGACAGCCCACGCATCAAAAGGCTTAGGATATGATAATGTAATTGTCATAAATGGAAAGAATGAAACTTACGGCTTTCCTTCAAAAATTGAAAATGATCCAGTGTTAAATTATGTTGTAAAGAGGGATGATTCTATTGAAGCTGCAGAAGAACGCCGTCTTTTCTATGTTGCCATGACACGAACAAAAAACAGAGTGTATTTTATTGCCCCAGAAGAGAACCCTTCTGAGTTTTTACTAGAAATAAAGCATGATTATAAAAATGTGGTGTTAAAAGGAGAATGGAGCGAAGAAGTAAAAAATGGCAGTGCATTCAAAAAGTCTTGCCCTATATGCGGTTATCCTCTTCAGCATAAAGTGAAAGCTGCTTATGGCCTGAATCTTTGGATTTGCATGAACGATCCAGAGATATGTGACTTTATGACAAATAAAATTGAGGCTGGAAAACTTTCAATTCAAAAATGCGATAAGTGTGATGGCTATTTAATTGCCAGACAGCAAAAAGATGGAAGATATTTTTTGGGATGCACAAATTATAATGCCAATGGAAAAGGATGCAGTAATATTATTTGGAATGAGGACTATTATAGAATGAACAATCTTACTCCAGAACCTGCAATTAAAAAGGAGATACCTAAAGGGTATGATAATAGGATGAAATAGCACGTTTTTAAAAGCAAATTTTGGATCAGTATTATTAAAGTGATAGTTTATCCGCACAGCCATCTGTGCTACAATTGTTAAATATATGAAAAATAAAGAAGCAATAATTGAACGGCAAAAGGAATTTATTCAGGAGATAAAAAACAAAGTTTCTGATTTTATAAATTCAATCGACAAATCGGAAATCGAAACAATACTCCTTTCAGGGAGCCTTTCCCGAGGAGATTTTTTTCCCCGAATTAAAGACGGCGGTGATATTGACGGAATGGTCGATTTAATCGTAATGCGCAAAAAAGGAAGCAGTATAAAAGCGGAGGATGTTTTTGGCCCGGACCAGGAACCGCCAATTCCTTTCCATTGCGTAAAAGTCAACAATTTGTGGTATGAAATTTTATTCACTGATTTTATTGATGCAGATACATTTACAAGCTACGATGAGCCAAAAAAATTTTCCGTATTGGAATCTCAGATTTTATATGATGCGAATGGTTCCTATAAAAATGAACTTGAAAAAATAAAGGAGTTTGCAAGAGAAGATTTTAAGAACAGCCTGAACAATTCCTTGGGCTACATTCATTATCTTCTTTCAGATTACAAAAAAGACCGCTGGTACAGGCGTGGCGCATTCATCCAGTTGCACGAAAACCTGAACACAGCAATCCGTGCAGGAATCCGCGCTTTATATTATTTGAACGGCTTTTATTCTCCAGCGGAAGACAGGGCAATTTATTATTCCCACAGCCTGCAAAAACTCCCGGAAAAATATGAAGAATTGATTGTGCAAGTCTGCAACCAAAAAACAGATTCAGAGGAAGATTATTTTAGGCGGGAAAAAATCTTCATGGACAATATCGTTGGCTTTATTGAAAATAAATCTTCCGCTTCCTAGGGTTCAAAGCCTTTAGGAAGTGCCGCCCTTACAGCCATCACCTCTCCCGTAACAGGATGCGGAAACTCAAGGCATGATGCGTGAAGCATTATCCTTCCCCCAAGATCACTAAAGCCTTCCCTGCCGCCATAAAGGCTGTCCCCAATAATGGGTATGCCCCTCTGCGAAAGATGAACCCTAATCTGGTGCGTCCTGCCTGTCATTGGAAAAGCGTCCACATAAAGCAAAGAATCTTTTTTTGCAGCAAGAAGAAAATGTGTCTTTGCAAACTGCCCGCCCCTTCCTTCTGCAAGCAGACCTATCTTGCAGGCAGAACTTTTTGCGCTTATGCGGCCAATAAAATTCTCAGAGTCAAAAACGTCATTCGCTTTTAGACCTGCCAAAAATGCAGGAGAAGCAGGTGATGCAGGAGAGCACACTGCGCGGTAAGTCTTTTGAGCAGTATGATTTTCAAACATTGCGTGAACAGCCGCATTAACGCTTCGGGTCTTTGTAAAAAGAATGACTCCACTCGTTTCCCTGTCCAAGCGGTGCATTATTCCTGCATAGGGCGGATTCCTAAGAGAAGGATTCTTTTCCCAAAGATATTTTACAACGCAGTCATGAAGATTGCCCCTGCCCTTTACGATTGTCTCTTCCGTGGGCAAAAAGGCGGGCTTGTTCACGCAGATTATGCTCTCGTCCTCAAAAAGAACGTCCTTGTCCGTAAGAAGAAAGTCAACGTCATCCGGCTTCTTCTCGTAAAAAAGCCTTTCCTTACTAACCATGGCGCTCACCCTTGAACCCGGAGCAAGAACAAAGGCCGGAATTCTGCACTCGCGGGAATTCACCCTTACCGCCCCCGCAACAATCAGCCTCCTAACCTTGGAATTGGAAACCTCCGCACCAAGGGCCACAGGCAGCACCTTCCTAAGAAAAGCATCCAACCTGCCCCCCTCGTCTGCAACCCAGGCCATGCATTCACCGCCATCTTTTGAATTTTTCCTCGAAAAGTCCAACTACCCTTTCTCCCATTTCGTTCATCTTAATCCGCAACAGGCAAATCTATTCCAAAATATGGAACATCCGCATGAAGCTCCAACACCCTTTCTGCGGGAACACCACGCAACGCCCGATTAAAATTCCTGCCAATCAGTCCATGAATTATCAGATAAATCATGGATTTCCATTTGTCTAAATTGACATTCTCCTGGTTCAAGTACAATTTTTCCATTGTAATAGTTTTCTCGAACATATTCATAAATATCAACATTATCAGGAACTTCAAATGAAAAAGTTTCATCAACAGTTTCTTCTATGATTACTTCATATCTTTTCATAAGAAAACTATTGATCGAATTTGTAAATAAATCAAGTAGTTAGAGTATAAGCGTATGAATATATTTTAGTTCAATAGTTTGTCGATACTGGCGTTCCAATTCATCATAACTAAGAAATTTTACACGTTTATCATTTTTCAGTTTTGCAAAAGAAGAATAACCTAACTTTTTATTGTACTCTTCATGACGTCTCTCATCAGCAACAATAAACATACGTGTATAAAAATCTTGCAAATCATAAAATTTCATCAGAGAGTTTTGAATGTCAGTTGAATGTTCCACCTCAAAAAAGGAATCGGGCATATTTCGGTCATTAAACCAAATAACATCAATTGTTGAACTTCTTGAAACAAAACTATCATATGAATAACTTGGCAATTCCTTTACAGTTCTTAAATCTCCTAATTTTTTATGCAAAAACAGTTTGTTTTTGTCTTGATTTGGCACAAAAGTACCTAATTTTTTTAAATTTCCAATTGAAACAAGCAAGCCCTGATAATATGAATGATTAAACTCTATAACTTCTTTTGAATTTTTATTCTTTTCTGTCTCAACAATAATGCCTTTTTGTTCCAACTCTTTTTTGTAAGATTTTAATGCCCATAATCCCGGTTTTATTTTGTAGATATTTTCATTTTCTTGAACTATACGCCGAATTGAAGCGAAAGGAGTCTTTGTTTTCCATTCACAGTCTTTGATTTTGAAAACTTCTTGATTTAATTGTCCTAGCGTTGCAACTCCACCGAGTTCTTCTAATGTTTGAATAACAGCTTCATATTGTTTCATAGATTTTCCTTGCGTCAGGCTATAGAGCACGGCAAAGTTGCAAACTCCACCGCAGTGAAGCGAGGAGGATAAGCATTAGCGAAGTGCAGAACAGCCGACGGCTTTAGCCACCCCACCCCCTTCCGGGCATAAAAAAAGGACTGCCAAAACTGACAGTCCTTAAGTGCGGAGAACCTGACTTGAACAGGCACAGCTTGCGCCACTAGCACCTCAAGCTAGCGTGTCTACCAATTCCACCATCCCCGCATTTGTAAAAGTACATTTGCTAAAATGTGATATTACTATAGCTTTTTTCCTTATTTGTGTCAATAGCAAATCCAGAAAAAAAAGATTTTTTTTGTTCTTTTTTGCAAAAAATTAAAAGGATTAAAAAATTGAAAAGATTACAAAATTCATTTGACAACAATTTGTTTTCAATATAAAATGAATTGTAATTATTACAATTTTTGTGTAAGGAGCAAAACATGAAGAAGTGGCGTTGCAAAGTTTGCGGATTCGTTTTTACAGGGGACAATGCACCGGATGAGTGCCCCCAGTGCCATGCAAAGAATGCTTTCGTAGAAGTGACGGAAGAAAAAGCGGGATGGGCATGCGAGCATGAAGTTGGTTCAGCAAAGAACCTTGATCCGGAAATTGTTCAGGGCTTAAAGGACAATTTTAACGGTGAATGCAGCGAGGTTGGAATGTACCTTGCCATGTCACGCCAGGCAGACCGCGAAGGCTACCCCGAGATTGCGGAGGCTTTCAAGCGCTATGCTTTTGAAGAGGCAGATCACGCTTCCAGGTTTGCAGAGCTTTTGGGCGATGTGCTTACAAATTCCACAAAGAAGAACCTTGAGCTTAGGGCAGCGGCAGAGGCTGGAGCTTGCGAAGGAAAGCTGGAGCTTGCAAAGAAGGCAAAGGCACTCAACTACGATGCAGTCCACGACACCGTTCACGAGATGGCAAAGGATGAGGCACGCCACGGAGCAGGATTCAAGGGGCTTTTGAAGCGCTACTTTAACTAGCTAGGCTGAATGCCCAGGCTGCAAGCCTACTATTACCAAGGGAAAATACCGGTTGCATGTGCATGTGCATGTGCATGTGCAATGAGCTTTTGCTTTTCCAAAGGCCGGTCCCCAAAGGCAAAAAGAAGTGCGGCATGACAAAATGGCGGATGCAGAAAGAGGCTTTAAAAGGCTGGAGGCTGCATCCCAACCGCACATCGGGAGTTTAAATTGTCAGATAGTTCAACTTATGCAGAGATACTGAGGGAAAAGGAGATAAGGCCTTCTTCGCTAAGGGTTGCCGTGCTAAAGTACGTAACGGAGCACGAGGTTCACCCCACTGCGGAAACCGTCTACCAGGCCCTAATCGGCAGCTACCCTTCACTTTCCAGAACGACAGTCTACAACACGCTCCATCTTCTTAGCACCAAGCACATACTCAACTCGCTTAACATAGAGGACGAGCAGGTGCGCTACGATGCAAAGCTTACGCCCCACATACACTTTAAGTGCACGGAATGCCTAAAGATTTTTGACATTGTTTCTGATTCAGTTCCGGAATTCTACAAGTCATGCTCGGCAATGCTTCCACAGGATTTTCAGGCTGGGCAGACGCAAATAAGCATCTGGGGAAAATGCCCCGAATGCTCAAAAAAGCAGTAAGGCTTACAAGCGACTGGCGGTACGCCCATCGTTTGCACCAAGCCACCTACGCCCGATTGGAGGGGCCCGCGCAAGCGGGTTGCGTAGCAATGGAGCGGGTTGGGTCCCGCGGAACCCCGGAAAGCGGGGAAGGCCGATGAGTGCCGTCTTTGCAGGAAAATTCTTTGCCCGCCAGATGGCCTTCCGTCCAAATTCAAATTAAAATCAAAATTTTAATTCAAATTTATTTTTCCAAAGTGGCAAGAATATTAAGAACCTTCCTGAATGCGGAATCTTCTTTTTTTAGCTCCTTGGAACCGCGGGTTATGTTGCAAAGGGACATGTTGTACTTCTTTGCAATCTCGCGCTGGGTCGTACCGGCTTCAAGTTCCTTTACCAAATGCCACCTGTTGGAAAAATCCTTCAGCTCGGACTTGGTAAAGAGGCAGCCAAAAAACTCCCTGATAAGATTTGCGTCATCTATATGCGAAAGCAGCAAACAGATTTCCGCAATTGCATCAGTTTTTTCTTCATTCAAAAGCGATTCAGTATTCTTTACACGCATTAATTCCGCCCGTCCGTTTTTGAGTTTCTTGGAATAGCCGGCACTTGCCAACTATTTTTTTATTTGTTTTTATTGATGATTACGGTCTCTTCTTTTCCGTTTGCAATTTCTATGTAGCGCACAAAAAGAGAAACCTTGTTGTCTGCGTTAAGGTTCTGCCACATTTTGTCGGCAAGGGTCTTAGCGTCGTTCATTCCGTCAAGGCTAACCGCAACAGGCTCACCCTCAAAGCTTGGAAGTGGATTTCCATCGCCGAGGTATGTGTGGATAAAGCGGCCTACTCCCTTCTTTGGGGTTTCGTAGGAGAAGGTGTAGCGGTTGGAAGATTCCGGGTCGCCCATGTCACTTTTTAAAATGGACATCTCGTAGCAGAACTTTCCTGAGTCTATGTGCAGTACAGATGAAATGCGGGGGGTGTAGTTGGGGCCGTCCGGTTCAAAGGTTCTTGAGCGGAGGCTCTGCTCAAATGTAAGCCCCTTGGACATTCCATCGTAGGCGGTGTCAGTCTGGTCTCCGTTTGTTACAACGGTATCTGTTCCGCCGGCTGTCGTGATTACGCGTACAGGTGCGTAAATGATAAGGCTTGGGTCCTTCATTTTTGAGGGGTCAAAGGCCTGGGTGCGGATTCCCCTTCCGTCTTCAACAAAGACACGGTTGCGGCTGTTCTCGCTTCTTCCCATGATAAAATATGCGGAAACTGCAAACTTTCCGTCGCTTGTTACGCCTGTTACGATTCCGCGTCCTGGATAGGAATTGCCTGCCAAGTAGTCAAAAAGAGATTCTATCTTCATAAAAATCCACCTTGTATCTTTTGCTAAAAATTTATTATATTCATATTAGCATAAACTTTATTCTTGTGCAATTAAATGGCTTTGTGCCAATTAAATGGTTTTTGTGGCAAATAAATGCTTTTTGTGCGGCAGCTGCATTTGCCAGCGGAGCTTTTTATGCTTACCGCTTAGGTCCTGTATGTGGCGCTTGCGGGGTTGCTTGAAACTTCGTTGCGAAAGCTGGGGGCCCCTACCCCCTCCATTGCGTTGCAACGCCGGGGACAAGCCCCGCCGCCCCTCCAGTGCCTGCCGCGCTTTTTTTTTGCTGCAAAAGGAGGCTAACTTGGCAAACATAATAGACTACATCGACTGGAGGGGAGACATAGATTTTACGGCATCCCCATTCAACGAAATAGACGCGGTAATACTCTGCCAAATAACCTACCTTAACTTTGAAGGGCTAATCCCATCTGAATTTTGCAAAAAGGGAGTTACGCTAAGGCAGATTGCCCAAAGCTTTTCTGCAGCACCGGATGTGGAAGACAGGAGCGACACAGGGGCACTAATCAACAGGGAAACCTTTGACCTCTTTATAAAAGCGGCAAATTCAAACCGCTTCGGAAGGATAGAGGCAAGCGGTTTTGTTAACAAGATAGACCTGCAAAAAGAAGAGCAGTTTGCAGCAGCAACATTCCGCATAAGAAAGGCCGGAAAAAAGAACCCGTCTGTCTGCATAGTTTACCGGGGAACCGACGACACAATCGTAGGCTGGAAGGAAGACTTTAACCTGGGCTACAAGGAAACAGTGCCTGCCCAAAAGGATGCCCTTGAATACCTGGAAAAAGCCGCGTCTTTCTTTGCAGGAAGAATAAGCATTGCAGGACATTCCAAAGGGGGAAACCTTGCAATCTACGCAGCCGTAAATGCCGGAAAAAAAATCCAGAACAGGCTTTTCACCGTCTACAACAACGACGGTCCGGGCTTTAGCGAAGGCTTTTTTAGGACGGAGGAATATCTTGGCATAAGGGAAAAAATCCGCTCTTACTTTCCACAGCTTTCTATAATAGGAATGCTCTTCTGCCACGACTCGGTCTACACCACCGTAGAAAGCGACAACGAGGGCCTTTACCAGCACGACCCATTCAGCTGGCACACCCAGGCACTAAACTTCGTAAGAAAAGAAGACACCACGGAGCAAAGCAAATTCATAGCGTCTACAGTAAACCAGTGGATTCAGGAAATTCCTACGGAAGAAAGGGAAGTTTTCATTGAGGCAATATTCAGCGTGCTAAATTCAACAAAGGCAAGAACAAACTCTGAACTTAGCAGCAACATATTTTCGTCCGCAAAGACCATGTTCAAGTCATACAGCAGGCTAAGCCCCCAGACCAGGTCCACCGTGGGAAAGGTTTTGCAGCTGCTCTTCAAAGTCTCGGTCTCCAACATAGAAAGCTCGGGGCTTTCCACGGCACTTGGATTTAAAGATTAAGATAAGCTTCATGAAAATCAGGTTTGGGCGTAACGGGAAGCAAAATATGGCTGAAAATCCATTTGCGCGGAGCGACCGAAGGGAGCTAAAGTCCTATTACCGCCGCACCATGGATTTTCAGACAGATTTTGCTGGTAGTGAAGCCCAAAACTGATTTCCATGGACAGGCTTGACAAATAGCCCCCATGCCCCATAATAAAAGTAAAGCAGTCCAAGGGGGTAAAAATGCCAGTCATAGCCGCTTTTATGGTGCCGCATCCGCCCATGATAGTTCCAGAAGTTGGAAGGGGAAGCGAAAGTCAGGTAGAAAAAACAATCCGTGCCTACGAAAAAGTTGCAGAAGAAATTGCCGCGCTAAAGCCGGAGACCATAATCATCTCTAGCCCTCACAGCATATCCTATTCCGACTACTTCCACATTTCTCCCGGAAAGAATGCCCACGGTTCATTTGCCCAGTTCAATGCACCCCAAGTAGAATTTGACGTGGACTACGACACAGAGCTTGTTGAACTTATAGAAGACAAATGCAGCTCCCAAAATTTTCCTGCAGGATGCCTTGGCCAAAAGAAGGCGGAACTTGACCACGGCACAATGGTTCCCCTCTACTTTATCCAAAAGAAATACAAAAACTTTAAGCTTGTGCGCACAGGTCTTTCTGGAATGGATCTTTTAAAGCACTACGAGTTTGGTACCATAATAAAAAATGCAGTGGAAGAACTTGACCGCAGAACAGTCTATGTTGCAAGCGGAGACTTGTCACACAAGCTTCAGAGCTACGGCCCCTACGGCTTTGCAGAAGAAGGACCAGAATACGACAAAAGGATAATGGAAGTCTGCTCAAAGGCCCAGTTTGGAAAGCTCTTTGACTTTGACGAAAGCTTTAGGGACAAGGCAGCCGAATGCGGACACAAGTCTTTTGTTATAATGGCAGGCGCCCTTGACGGAACAAAAGTGGATGCAAGGCAATACTCCCACGAAGACGTAACCGGTGTTGGCTACGGAATATGCTCCTTTCTTCCTGTAAGCAAAGATGAATCAAGGCATTTCCTAAGCCGGCAGCTGGATGCAGAAGCAAAGTCCATTCAAGAAAAAAAAGACAAGTCGGATCCTTTCGTAAAGCTTGCAAGGGCTTCCGCTGAATACTACGTAAAAAACAAAAAGACCATGGAAGTGCCGGAATGGATTCCACAAGACATGCTTAGCTCAAGCTCTGGGGCCTTTGTTTCCATCCACAAATTTGGGGCACTCCGTGGCTGCATAGGAACAATACTGCCCACCCGCAAAAATCTTGCAGAAGAAATAATCTGCAATGCAGTAAGCGCTGTTTCTCAGGACCCCCGCTTTGAACCTGTTCAGGAAGATGAACTCAAGTGGCTGGACATAAGCGTGGACGTTCTTGGCCAGCCGGAAAAAATAGAAAGCAAGGACCAGCTTGACGTAAAAAAATACGGCGTAATCGTACAAAGCGGATCAAGAAGAGGACTTCTTCTTCCAGACCTAGACGGAGTGGACACTGTGGAAGACCAAATTTCCATAGCAATGAGAAAGGGAGGCATCCCCCCAAAGAGCAGCCTTGAACTCTTCCGCTTCCAAGTAGTGCGCCATTACTAAAAGCAATTAAAAGCATTTAAAGGGGTTTGCCATGCCGGTTTGCGAAGTGTGCTTTAGGAAATGCAAAATAGAGGAAGGAAAGAAAGGCTTCTGCGGGGCAAGGACATGCAGGAAGGGAAAAATAGAAGCTTCCAATTACGGAAAAATAACCGCCGCCGCCCTTGACCCCATAGAAAAAAAGCCGCTAAAAATGTTCAGACCGGGAACAAGGATACTTTCGCTTGGCTCTTACGGATGCAACCTCCGCTGCCCCTTCTGCCAGAACAGCGACATCTCTTGGTCAGAAAAAATCCTTGAGCACGAAAAATATGCAGAACAATTTTCCCCGGAAGAAATTGTAGGCAAAGCACTGGAATTAAAAAGCAGCGGCAACATAGGATTGGCATTTACCTACAACGAGCCGCTTGTTGGCTATGAATTCGTAAGGGACACCGCAAAGCTCTCCAAGCAGGCAGGACTGGAAAACGTACTTGTTACAAACGGAACTGCATCGCTAAAAGTCCTCAAAGAAATATCCTGCTTTATAGACGCAATGAACATAGACCTAAAATCTTTTTCAAATGAATTCTACACTGACTTTGCAGGCGGAAACCTGGAAATGACAAAGGCCTTCATAGAAAGCGCAGCAGAAACTTGCCACGTTGAACTAACCACGCTAATTATCCCAAACAAAAACGACGGCGAAGAAGAAATGCTAAAGCTAAGCAGCTGGATTCACACCTTGGAAACCCGCTGCAATAAAAAAATCCCCCTCCACATAACGCGCTTTTTCCCACGGTTCAAAATGCAGGACAGCTCCCCAACCCCGGTAAGCAAAATCTACAGCCTCGCAGAACTTGCCAGGCAAAACCTGGACTACGTCTTCCCTGGGAACGTGTAGAGCGCACACTCATTTGCAAAAAATCCCCAGCGTCCCCGCCAATTGCATAAGTCTATCAACCAATGCTTGCTTGCTAGGTCAAAAGGTCAACTTTTTTCGCAAAATGTGCCATCATCCATTATTCCCTTCCCGTGCCAAGTAAAAAAACAAATTTATCATTTACAGCTTTTATTGCGCCTGCTAATTTTTTCACACTTTCTGAATCAAAATCATCCGGAAGGTACAGCTTTGCCTTTGCCACTTTATTTTTATCCATATACAGAACATACCATTTTAAGCGAAGACTTTTTCCAGACCCTTGCCAAGTCCTACAGATTTGCGTAATTTTATCAAAGTTAATTTTCTTTCTATAAAAGAAAGACCAGACAAGAAGCCTTTCTGAATTATATGCAGTATGAGCCGTAATTAGATTGACGCAAATTACAAGTCCAAGGGCAAAAAGAAAGAGCAGCATAACAGAACCTGCATCCAAAGAAAATCCTGAATTAAAGATAGTAAACCAAAAGAACAATAAGGCGGCTATCCCAAGCAAACCTAAAATCACCCTTTCCTTAGGAAAAATTCTTTTCAATTTTCTCTCCAATTTTCAGCAAGCTTGATTTGCTGAAGAAATATACCTTATATTATTTCAATATTTTCAAATTCAATCGTAATGAAAGGATAATAAATTCCTTTTCTTATCTTTTTTCCAAATACAATTATTGAAATATAGTTTTTTCCATTATCTTCATAAAATTCTTCATAACCATATTGTAAAGGTTTATAATCCCTGTTTATTCGAGAAATATGGCCATTTCTTTTTACACAATTTAATGACACAATTTTTGCATTTTTGAAAATTATATTATAACACTTTGTTTCGTTTCTAGGAAAAGCATAAATTGAAATATCATCTTTATCCTTTTTTATTTCTATATTTGCATCATGTAAAAATTCTCTGATTGATAAAAATTGTTTATAAGGAATGCTTTTTTCGTATTCTTCAAGTTTCTTGAAATATAAATCGTCATCTATGTCTTCACAATACATATACTTTAAGATTCTTGATTTTCTTATATTTCCATATGTTAGTAACATTTTCCTACTTAAACCCCGCGCCCTTGTGGGGCATCCGCATAACAACTGTAAAAACCGCATGCATATTGATTGCATGTCGGCATTGAAACTTTGTTATGCTTTATTTTTAAGAACCAGACATTATCAAACTCTGCTTAAAGCAATAATTGTACAAAAAACAGATAGTACCACTAAGATTACTGTGAGAACTATATTTTTCCCTCCTTTTATAGCTAAGTATTCTCTTTGCATTTCTAAATTATCTGGATATTTTTTTTGTGCTTTTTTAAGTTTATCTGCATAACGCTGACACATAAAATAATTACAAAACACTCCCTGCAAAATAGGACAAATCAGATTCAACGCTTTACTTTTATCTAAAATTGCAAGAACAGTAGCCAAGACAAGCGCTATTATTGTAAGTACATAATTTTTTCTATAAACAAGATAAAAAGGAGAAAGAAAGAAAGCCCACCAGTTCCAGGAAGA
>DJYC01000089.1 GCA_002448445.1 Treponema sp. UBA6988 | reverse complement strand
GAGGTTTTCCTCCCCTCCAAATTCAGGGGTCTAAGGGGTCTCCCCTTGGGTGGGGTGCAGGGGAACACCCCTGTAATAGCCCCCTTGTCTAACCGCCAAAATAATGCTATTGTTATTTACTCTAATTTTAAAATTAAGGATGGAACGCAAATATGTCATTTATTCCTACTTTATTGACTACCGCAGCTGGTGGTGCACAAGGGGCAGGGCAGATGGATGCTATGGGTGGCACCTTCGGAATGCTCATACCTCTTATTCTTATCTTTGCTATCATGTATTTCCTGATGATACGCCCTCAGCAGAAAAAACAGAAAGAAACACAGAAAATGATTGACGCCATCAAAAAGGGCGACAAGGTTGTTACAATCGGTGGAATCCACGGTATTGTTTCTTCTGTAAAGGAAAATACCCTTGTCATAAAGGTTGACGACAATGCAAGAATCGAATTTAACCGCACAGCAATTGCTTCTGTAGTTACGGACAAACCGGCTTCAGACGGCAAGAATGTGACGGAATCAAAAAATTCTGAGGTAACAGAAAAATGAGTAAAAAGGGACGCTTGTTTATAATCCTTTTGGTATTGGCAATGTGTTTTGTGTTCCTGTGGCCATCTATCTGCTGGTATGCCCGCACGCCAAAGGACGACAAGGCACTTGCTTTGAGTTCTCTTGAAAAAATCAAGGAATATGCCACTTTCATGGCAGAAAATGATGTTGAGCAGCTTCGCCAGGCTGCAAAGGCTTCCGATGCAGAAATTCCTGCCGGTTCAGAATGGCTTGTTAAGGCAGCCAATAAGAACTTCAAGGACATGGGTAAGGAAGTTCCGTCTCCACTCACCCTCCGCGCCGCATTGGAAACATTCTCCCGCGAAGAGCTTACAAAGCTTGTGGAAGACCGCTACCGCAACAAAATCCTCAAGGACAAGAAAAACTACAAGAACTCAGTAAAGCTGGGCTTGGACTTGAGCGGTGGTATGAACGTTATCGTAAAGGCAGACTTGGATGCAGTCGTAAAGGCTCAGAAGGAAGCAAATATTCTTCCTGCAGACGGTAAAACGGAAGAGGGCGAAAAAGCTTCTTCACTTGCAGTAAACGAAAGTCTTTTGCGCACAAATGCAATGGCACAGGCAATAGAAACCCTTACCAGTCGCATTGACCGCTTTGGCCTTAGCTCACCAACAATCAGGCAGCAGGGTGAAGACCGCATCTATATTGAACTTCCTGGTTCTGCCGAAACAGACCAGATTAACACCATCATCCAGGGACGCGGTATTTTGAACTTCCGCCTCGTAGATATGGATGCTACAGAAAAGTTCCTCCAGTACTACTTTGCAAACCGCAGCACAACTTTCGACAGCAAGGGCAACCTTATCGATCCTTCCATAATTCCGGAAGACGAAGAAGTTTTCGGTTACTATGTAACAGACGAATATGGCCTTGACCAGAAAGTTACAGGCCGTCCTTACCTTGTCGTAAAGAAGCAGATTGCTCTCGAAGGTAAGCACATAAAGTCTGCCGAAGTAGGACAGGACAATCTTACCGGAAGACCACAGGTTAACTTTACCCTGGACGCAGAAGGTGCAGGCATTTTTGCAAAGTTCACCGGCGAGCACAAGGGTGAATACCTTGCAATCGTAAGCGACAACAAGATTAAGTCCAACGCAAGAATCAATTCAGAGATTCCTGGAGGACAAGTTGCAATAGACGGTTTTGGCAAGGAAGAGGCAAACAACCTGCAGAAGGTTTTGCAGACAGCATGGCTCGAAGTTCCTCTTAGCGTGGAAAGCCAGCAGGTTATCGGTGCAGAGCTTGGTAGCCAGTACATCCGCCAGGGCCTTATAGCAATTGCAGTTGGTCTTGCCGCAATCATGGTTTTCATGCTCATCTTCTACAAGGGAGCTGGTATTAACGCATGTGTTGCACAGATACTCAACCTTTACATAATGTTCTCCGTGATGAGCGCACTCAACTTTACAGTAACACTTCCATCCATTGCAGGTATGATTCTTACAATTGGTATGGCTGTAGACGCAAACGTAATCATCTTTGAGCGCATCAAGGAAGAGCGTGCACTTGGCAAAGACCGCGCCTCTTCTATTTCCGTTGGTTTTGCAAACGCATTCTGGTCTATTATGGACTCCAACATAACAACATTTATTGCTGCCGTATTCATGACCCAGCTCGGCTCCGGTTCCATCCAGGGCTTTGCATACAGCTTGGCAATCGGTGTTTGTTCAACGGTATTCACAGCTCTTGTTGTTTCAAGGCTTCTGTTTGACTTTAACACAGAAGTTGTAGGTAAAAAGAACATAAGCATCAGCTGGAGGATGAAATAATGAAAAAGCTACATGAATTCAGCAAGGCATTCCTCGGCTGTGCAATTTTTAGTGCCGTGGTTATTGCCACAGGAATAGCAGGATTCTTTGTAAAGGGAATCAACTGGGGCTTGGACTTTCAGCCAGGTCTTATAGAAGAAGTCCGCATTGCTTCTCCTGCAATGAGCCTTTCTTATTCTGGTTCAGCAAAGGTAGATGCAGAACTTTCCGCCACAGGTTTTGACCTTGTTATTACCGGTGTTGGCGAAAAGGAAACAAAGTCTTTTGCCTTTGGCCAGTATTCAACAATTTCTGCCCTTGCAGATGCCTTAAAGAGTGTTGAAGGAATTACCGCAGAAGTTCTTTCTTCCGGAGATGCAGACTGCTACTCAATCTTTACAAATAGCGCGGTTTCTGCTGTGCTTGGAAAAGAACCATATTTCCTTTATGTACCCGACACTGCAAGCACTGTGACTGTTGAAGATGTCCGTACTGCTGTAACTTCGGCTGCTGTTCAGGTAAAGGAACTTGGAAGCGAGACAGAGCGCAGTTTCCAGGTACGCGCAAAGATTTCTGGCGATGAAGTTTCAAGCCAGGAGCTTCAGAGAAAGATAACAGGTGACATTCAGAATAAATTCGGTAAGGACAAGGTTGCAATCGTTCGCACCGACTTTGTAGGTTCAACATTCTCCTCTGACCTTGCATGGAAGTCCATACTTCTTGCGGTAGCTACTCTGTTCTTGATTTGGGTTTATGCTACAATCCGCTTCCACTGGGACTTTGCCCTTGGAGCAATCATAGCACTTGTACACGACTGTCTTATACTTTTTACTTTTATCATCTGGTTCCAGTTGGAATTTACGACGACAACTCTTGCAGCGGTTCTTACAATCTTTGGTTACTCAATCAATGCAACGGTTGTTATCTTGGACCGCGTGCGCGAAAACATGAAGAGTATGGATGCTGTAAAATTTAACGACATCTTAGACCGATCTCTTAGCGACACACTTACCCGTTCTGTAATCACCACAATTACGACGATGTTTGCATCAGTTTCTCTGTGGATTTTTACAAGCGGTTCTATAAGCGTGTTTGCTCTCGTTCTTACAATCGGTTTGATTTCTGGTTGTTATTCATCTATCTTCATCAGCTCTGGATTCATTTCATGGGCACGCCGCAAGTGGGATCCAAAAGACCCCGTTCACGTGCGCCCAAGAAAAACTGAACGCCCAGCTTTCTCGGCTACAGTTTCCGTCTGAGTCTGACGCTTAGTTAGATTACAAATGCCCGCTTTGCAAAAGGCGGGTTTTTTTATGGGAACTGATTTCCTGATATTATTATGGAATCAAGCCGTAAAGAAGTTTTGTGCGCAACGAGAGGAAAAATATGGCTGAAAAGCCGCTTTGCGCGAGGGAACGTAGTGACCGTAATACCTTGTACCGCGCACGTGGTTGTAAACAACCCGATGGATTTTCAGACAGATTTTTCCGGTAGTGGAGCACAAAACTTCTTTACATGTTTATGGAATCTTATGAAGGTAATTCGTGCAAAAATTTTAGGCTACTGTATGGGGGTTCGCCGTGCTGTTGAAGGTGCAGAAAAGGCACTTGATGACTCGCAGGGAAAAACCGTCTATACCCTTGGCCCTTTGATTCACAATCCGTCCGTAATGAATGCCCTGCAGTCCCGGGGACTAAAAATCCTTGACGCAGAAAGCCTGGGACAAGCTTCATTTCTGGGAGAGGACAGCATAGTCCTTATCCGCGCCCATGGAACAACACCCGCTGTTTTGGAAAAGCTTAGGGCAATGAAGGTTTGCATAAAGGATTCAACTTGCCCCCGCGTACATATAAGCCAGAAGCGTGCGGCGGAATGGAGCGCAAAAGGCTTTACCGTTATTATTGCTGGCGACAAAAATCACGGAGAAGTTACCGGCATCCAGGGCTTTGCAAACGGAAGGTCGGTCGTCGTGCAGACAAAAGAAGAAGCCTCCTCTTTGCAGGTGCCGGAAAAGGCTGTGCTTATTGCGCAGACCACGTTCAGTCCCGTAGAATTCAAGGCCATAAGCGACATTATCCTGCAAAAAAATCCCGGTGTACAGGTCTTCAATTCAATTTGTTCTGCTACCATGGAAAGGCAGGAAGCCCTGCTTGAACTAAAAGGCATGGCTGATGCAATCATCGTAATTGGTGGAAAAAATTCTGCCAACACAAGAAGGCTTTACGAAAGGGCACTTTCCGTCTGCCCCCGTGCCGCTTTAATAGAAGATGCTTCGGAAATACCGGAAGAGTTTTTTTCTTTTAAGACCGTGGCAATTACGGCCGGAGCAAGCACCCCGGATTCAATCATAAACCAGGTGGAAAAATCGCTGCAGGAAGGGCGCTATGTTCCCTCCCTTTAAGGAAGATGCTGCGCTAAAAATTTGCAAGCTTCTTTCCCATGCCTTGGACTTGGGACTGCTGGAACTTAGGGCAGTGGATTCTTCCCGTTCGGCAACGGAACGCACTCTTGGCGGAATAATGCTTGGTGCGCTTGTCGTTTCTGAAAACAATACCGACGGTAAAAAATGCCATGCCCTTGTAACGGTTAGCGGAACAACCAGGGCTGTTTTTAAAAGGGGATGCGATACCCCGCTTGAAGATTTTCCTCCTTTTAGCCTGTCAGAGATATTTGCAGACAGTACAGGCAATAGAGACTTCGCCGCCGACAGCATGCTTTCTGAATGTGCCTCTTTGGCATCAATAAAATTTCTTCCCCCCATTGTAAGCGCAAGTAAAATAGACCAAGCCCTTTTGCAAAACGATAAAGCGATTCATGAGCTTACAAAAGAAATTGCTGTCGCCACAGACAGTGAAAAAATCCGTAGGCTCAAAACCGAGCGCACTGCCTTAACCGACCAGTCCCTTGCAAAAGTTTTTGAATTATATTCATTTCATTGTGCAGACGGAAAAATGCGTTCGCTAAAAACAATCTGCGCTGAGCGTAATCTGCAAACCCTTCCGCCAACCGGAACAGGCGAATGTTGCGCCCCAAAGCTTTTGGATTATGCCTTTGCCTCTTCCTTGCAGCCTCTTAGCCTTTGCGAAGCCTATTACCAAAAGGGCCAGGAGCTAAAGCCAAGGAGTCCTTGCGACGAGAGATGCGGAATAATTTTGCCTTCTATGCTGGGGCTTGAACTTCTTTACCGCGACGAGCATATTGCCGTCATCAACAAACCGTCAGGGCTTTTGAGTATACCTGGTAGGGGTATAGAAAAACTGGACAGTGTTACGACCCGCCTAAAGCGCCTTTTTCCCGCATGCATTGAACAGCCTTCTGTTCACCGACTGGACATGGAAACAAGCGGGCTTATGGTTCTTGCCTTTACAAAAGAAGCCCACCGCATTTTAAGCAGGCAGTTTATGGAAGGGCAGGTAAGCAAAAAATACACAGCTCTCTTGGACGGGGTTCTTGCAAAGAAGGGGATTGCCCAGGAAGGATGCATGGAACTCTACTTCCGCCTGGACGTGGACAACAGGCCCCATCAGATTTGGGACAGCGTTTACGGAAAAAAAGCCGTAACCTCTTGGCGCATAGTCAACGTTGAACGCTACACAGCTCCTGATTTGTCCGTAAGGAATGTAACCCGCGTTGAATTTGTTCCGCACACAGGCCGCACCCACCAGCTTCGCCTTGCCAGTGCGGACAGCCACGGCTTTGCAACGCCAATAATCGGGGACACGCTCTATGGAAAATGCACACCGGGGGAACGCCTTATGCTCCATGCCTGCCATCTTGAATTTATTCATCCTGCAACAAATGAAGCAATGGTTTTTGAAAGCAAGGTTCCCTTTTAAAATATGGGGGGGCGTTACGGGGGGGTGCAACCCCCTGTAGAAGGGGTAGGACGCAACGAAGTGCGGCCGCAGGGGGAGACTTCCCCCTCCCGAAATTTTTGCACTAAACTAAAATTACAACGCCCAAATTCGGGCAAAATTTGTTTGACAATTGAACGCCTCTAAAATAAAATCGTAATCAGTTAAAGATAATGCTATCTTTTTTTGGAGGTAATATGAAAAAGGTAATTCTTGCTGGTGTGGTTATCGCAGCTGCAATCTCTGCAGTATCATGCGGCGGAAAGAACGTTGCAAAAGTGGCAAATAAGGACAAGCCTCTCGTATTCTACAACAGACAGCCATCTGATCCTGTAAGTGGCGAAATTGACATGGAGTCAATGAACTGGAACGGAAGCACATACTATGTTGGTTTTGACGCAGCTGGTGGTGGTGCAGTTCAGGGACAGCTCATTAAGGACTTCCTTGCATCCGCAGATCCTGCTGTAATCGACCGCAATGGCGACGGCATCTTGGGTTATGTTCTCTGCGTTGGTGATGTTGGTCACAATGACTCCCGCGCACGTACAGAAGGTATCCGCCGTGCTTTGGACACATGGAACGGTTCACCAGATCCTACAAACGTAAAGGACGGTTCCGTAAATGTTGGCGGAAAGACTCTCAAGGTTGTAGAGCTTGAAGGAAAGGCAATGACCGGTACAGACGGTTCTACATGGAACGCAAACGCTGCTACAGACGCAATGAGCGGTTGGGCAACAAAGTTTGCAGACCAGATTGATATGGTTGTTTCTAACAATGACGGTATGGCTATGGGTTGTCTCCAGGCTTCAAACTATCCTGCAGGTGTTCCGATCTTCGGTTATGATGCAAACGCAGACGCAATCGAAGCAATTGGTGCAGGCCGCCTTACTGGTACAGTTTCTCAGAACGTAGACGCACAGGCAACAGCAACTCTCCAGGTTCTCCGCAACCTTCTTGACGGTCTTACAGGCTCTGATGTTTACACACAGGGTATCTCTACAACAGACCGCTACGGCAACAAGATTTCTGCTCCTGTTGACTACGTTAACAGCACAAAGGCTCTTCTTGCACAGAACTCTGGCGTAAACTCTTCCAACTGGGAACAGTACAAGGCTGGAAACCGCGACACTGGAATCAAGCAGACAAATGCAGAAACAAAGAAGGTTCTTCTTACAGTTTACAACTCAGCAGACAACTTCCTTTCTTCTAGCTACGTTCCTGCATTGAACTACTATGCACCTTTGCTGAACCTTGACCTTACAATCGTACAGGGCGACGGTCAGAACGAATCAAGCTGCATTGACAAGTTCACAAACCTTGGCAACTATGATGCATACGCAATCAACATGGTTAAGACAAACTCTGGCCGTGACTACACAGACAGACTTAAGTACTAAATACTAAGTACAATTAGCATGTCATTCCGAACGCTACGCCACTTTGTACGCACCTGCTACAAAGTGTGATTCGAAATCTATGAATGTTGTCTAATGAAATGACTGTTGGTGCATGGACAGACCCTGAATCCACATTCGTAGCAAGTGCGTGCGAATGTGGCGTAGCAGTTCAGGGTGACACTTACGATTTAAGTGTGACGGTTGACGGTTCTGGATGACGGTTAGCAGTCTGGAGTGACGGTTCTGGATGACAGCTAATTGCTATTGTCGGGCTTGACGTGAGCAAGCTTATGGATATGGCGGCATCACTTTTGTTTGCGGTGCCGCCATTTTTTAGGCCGGATTTTTTGTAACAGCCACTTTTTTTGTGATTGGCTTTCAAAAGATGGACGGAAATACCTACCCTTGTAAAGGCTAAGGTCAGGAGAATTATGAGCGAAGACGTAATGCTTCAGATTAAAGGCCTGTCAAAATCATTCGGAAAGAATAAAGTTCTGGACGGCATAAACCTTACTGTAAAACGCGGAAGCGTTCTTGGCCTTATGGGCGAGAATGGAGCCGGCAAGTCTACAATGATGAAGTGTCTGTTTGGAATCTATGCCCGCGATGAGGGACAGACTTTTCTTGAAGGTAAGCCTGTAGATTTTAAGACACCAAAAGAAGCTCTGGAAAACGGAGTTTCAATGGTTCATCAGGAATTGAACCAGTGCTTGGACCGTACGGTTCAGGACAACTTGTTTTTAGGCCGCTATCCCTTAAGATTCGGTATTGTTGACGAAGTAAAAATGCAGCGCGAGTCTCAGCGCCTCTTTGCTTCCCTTAAAATGAATGTAGATCCAAAGCGCATCATGCGCACTATGAGCGTTTCCCAGAGACAGATGGTGGAAATTGCAAAGGCTGTTTCCTACAAGGCAAAGATAATTGTTTTGGACGAACCAACCTCTTCTTTAACTGAACCGGAAATCAAGAAGCTTTTTTCAATCGTAAATGATTTGAAGAAGCAAGGAATATCATTTGTTTACATCTCGCACAAGATGGATGAAATTTTTGAAATCTGCGATGATGTTTCTGTTTTGCGTGACGGTAAGATGATTCTTACAAAGTCCGTAAAAGAAACCAACATGGACGAACTGATTGCCGCAATGGTAGGCCGCTCTTTGGACAAGCGCTTCCCGGACGTAGACAATGTTCCTGGTGAGCCTTACTTTGAGGTGCGAAACCTTTCCACAAAATTCAACCCTGTGCTAAAGGACATTTCCTTTACTGTGCGCAAGGGAGAAATTTTTGGCCTTTACGGTCTTGTTGGGGCTGGACGGTCTGAACTTCTTGAGTCCCTCTTTGGTGTCCGCACACTTGCTTCGGGAGAAATAATTGCTGCCGGCAAGAAGCTCCGCTTTAGGAACAGCAAGGACGCCATGGACCACAACTTTGCCTTTGTTACGGAAGAGCGCAAGGTAAACGGAATGTTTGGCAAAGACACCATAAAATTCAACACGGTTATTACCAACCTTAGAAGCTACAAGAGCGGGGGAATCCTTTCTGAGCGCAAGATGCAGGAAGCAGCTGACCGCGAGATTAAGGCAATGCATACAAAATGCGTTTCCGCAGACGAGCTTATTTCCAGCCTTTCTGGAGGCAACCAGCAGAAGGTAATCATCGGCAAGTGGCTTGAGCGTTCACCGGACATCTTCCTTATGGACGAGCCAACCCGCGGTATTGATGTTGGTGCAAAGTACGAAATTTACCAGCTTATAATCAAGATGGCAAAAGAAGGAAAAACCATAATCGTAGTTTCAAGCGAAATGCCGGAAATTCTTGGCATTACGAACAGGATTGCGGTTATGTCCAACCACCGGCTTTCGGGAATCGTAAACACAAAGGAAACGAATCAGGAAGAACTCCTGCGGCTTTCCGCAAAATATTTGTAAGAGAGGCAAGCAATGGCACAGGATATAGAAAGCGTAAATTCTTTGGAAGAAAGCGTAAAATTAAACGAGTACAGCAAGACTCTTGAAGAACTCCGCAAAGACGGCGTAAACAAGATTTCTTTATTGAACCAAAAAATTGCGGAAGTAAAGCGCAGCAAGATGATGAATGCGCAGGAAAAAGAAAAGACTATTGCTGAATGCAAGGCCCAGCTTCAGGAAGCAAAGTCTGTTGCCGCAAAGAACAATGCTAAGGACAAGGCAATCACAAAAGAAGCCGTTGCCTATGCAAATGCCCTTAGCAAGAACATTGTTGCAAAGGTAACTGCAGAACAGAATGCCATAAAAGAAAACATAAAGAGGGAATACCTTGCCACCGTTGAGCAGATTCAACTGGAAGCTGCCGAGCGTGAGTCAAAGATTCTTTCTGAACGCAGCGAAAACACCAAGGCAGAACTTGCCACGGCCCGCTACGAGCTAAAGAGCGCCCTCTTTGATGCAAAGAACAAGTACAAGGACGCATTGCAGGACTGTAAGGATGCCATCCACCAGGCCTTTGTAGACCACGTTCAGAAGAACATAAGCCTCCGCAACAGCCGCACAAATTTTGTGGAAGAATTCCAGCAGGGAGTAAGGAACTATGCCTACCAGTTTACCCCTCAGGAATTCCTCTTAAAGAACGGACTTTATGTTGCAATCCTTATCTTCTTCATTGCATGTATAATCATAGCCCCTCTTACGGGAAAGGGCGTGCTTCTTAACTTGCCCAACATCTTTACGATTCTTGAGCAGTCATCAGTCCGCATGTTCTATGCCCTTGGCGTAGCAGGACTCATCCTCCTTGCCGGTACCGACTTGAGCGTTGGCCGCATGGTAGCACTTGGTTCCGTAATCACCGGCCTTCTTTTGCACCCCGGCGAAAACATCGTAAAGCTCTTTGGCCTTGGCCCCTGGAACTTTACAACAATGTCCGTCGGAAGCAGAATTGCAACTGCAATCATTCTTTCCATCCTCTTCTGCGTTATGTTCAGCGCAATAGCAGGATTCTTCTCTGCATATTTTAAGATGCACCCATTCATTTCAACCCTTGCAACCCAGCTTATCATCTACGGACTTTTGTTCTTTGGAACAAGCGGAACTCCGGTTGGCTCAATAGACAAGGCAATCAAGGACGCAATCGGCGGCAGATGGGAACTGGGCTATGTTGGCGGAGACTTCATCACCTTCCCCAAACTGATAGTCCCGGCGGTCATAGCAGTCTTCGTTGCTTGGTTCATCTGGAACAAGACAACCTTCGGCAAGAACATGTTCGCAGTTGGCGGCAACCCCGAAGCTGCATCCGTAAGCGGAATCAGCGTATTCTGGGTAACGCTCGGCGTATTCGTAATGGCTGGCGTCTTCTACGGATGCGGTGCCTTCTTGGAAGCCTTCCGTGCAAACGCAAGCGCAGGAACCGGCCAGGGCTACGAAATGGATGCAATTGCAGCTTGTGTAGTCGGCGGCGTTTCATTCTATGGCGGCATCGGAAAAATAAGCGGTGCGGTACTCGGTGTAATAATCTTTACCGGATTAACCTACTGCCTTACCTTCCTTGGAATCGACACCAACTTGCAGTTCGTCTTTAAGGGACTCATCATCCTTGCAGCCGTATCTCTTGACTGCGTAAAGTACTTGAAGAAAAAATAATTTTCTTCAACGAAATATAAACTAATTTTTTTCCCGTGCCACAGTCTGGTTCTTGCCGGATTGTGGCTTTTTTTGCTCGGTCATTGAGGCTCTTTCCGCGGTTATTGAGGCTCTTTCCGCGGTCATTGAGGCTCTTGAAATGACCTGTGTCGGCCTGTCTGCTTGCAAAGTTTTTCGGATTTGTGATATAGTCGCTGCATGAGCTGTCACATTTATATTGCCCGCCATGGGGAGTCCCAATGGAACGCAGAAGGTAAGGTTCAGGGGGTTACGGACATTCCCCTTAATCAAAAAGGAATCGAGCAGGCCCACGTGCTTGCAAAAAAGATAAAGGAAGAAAAGATTCCCATAGACATGATTCTTCATTCGCCGCTTTGCCGAGCTGCGGAGACTGCCCGTATCATTGCAGAGGAAAACGGCCTGCCACTTGCCCTTGAATCCCGCCTTATAGAACAGAACTTTGGCGAGTTTGAAGGCCACGAATGGCAAAAGCATCCAGGAGTGTTTTTCGAAGCAAAAAAACAGTTTGCCTGCGACTACAAGGGTGGCGAATCCATGCTGCGTATGGCACAGAGAGTCTACAACCTGATTGATGAGCTCAAGGCCCGTTCTTCCGCCGAAGACAAAACCTTTCTGCTCGTTACCCACGGCGGCTTTGTCCGAATGTTCCATTCCTATTTTTTCTCCGAGACAAACGAGGAATTTGCTTCTTCCGGCATTGCCAACTGCGAGGTTAGGGAGTACAAGTTCTAGTTTTTCCAGAATCCGGAATTCATAGTTGGGGTGCTCAATCATGGGGGCGTGCTCATGGTTGCAGACACTGTACCACTTGCCTTTAATCTGTTCCTTGTGAATTAGTCGGACTATTGCGTAGATTTTTTCTGCCAGGCTTTCAATTTGTATAAATTTTACTGTAAATGCAGGGAAGGTATTTTTTTAGGGGCTACTTCCATCTTGGAAAAAATATTCATATAATAGTGCCATGGAAAATTCATTTGAAAAATTAAAGTCTTATATCAATGAACATACAGAAGATATGGTTGAACTTGAGGCCCTTTTGACCGCTATTCCAGCTCTTGCCCCGGAGAATGGCGGTGACGGCGAGTTTGAAAAGGCTGCTGCCCTGGAGAAGTGGCTTTGTGCACATGGGATTAAGGAGATTTCCCGCTACGATGCGCCGGATGAACGTGTGTCTTCGAAGTGCCGGCCTAATATGGTGGCAAAAATTCCTGGTGCTGATGATGGTGCGCCGGATTCATACTGCATTTGGGTTTGTGCCCATCTTGACGTTGTTCCTGTTGGGGAGAAGTCACTTTGGAATACGGATCCCTGGACTCTTGTGGAAAAGGACGGAAAGATTTATGGCCGCGGTGTTGAGGATAACCAGCAGGGCTTGGTGAGCGGAATTCTTGCGGCTCTTGCCTTTGTTGCTACGGGAACTCTTCCTGCCCATACGATAAAGCTTTTGTTTATGGCGGACGAGGAAGTTGGTTCAAAGTACGGTATGAATTATCTTCTTGAAAAGCACCGTGAACTTTTTGGTAAGAGCGACCGTATTTTGATTCCCGATGGGGGAGACAGTGCCGGGGCTACGATAGAGATTGCGGAAAAGAATATTCTATGGCCACGCTTCCATACTATTGGAAAGCAGTCCCACGGTTCAAGGCCAGATCTTGGGCGCAATGCCTGTCTTGCAGCCGCGGATCTTGCCCTGCGCATAAATTCTCTGGAGCAGACTTTTAACGGACGCAACGAGCTCTTTGACCCGCCGACTTCTACATTCCAGCCTACGATGAAGCTTCAGAATGTTGAGGGGGTTAACATGATTCCTGGTGATGACGTTCTTTATGCTGACTGCAGGATTAACCCAGACTATCCTCTTAGCGAAGTTAGGGCGGAGATTAAAAAGCATGTTGAAGCAGTTGAGCAAAAGTACGGCGTAAAGATAGAGGTTTCGGAGGTTCAGGCGGAAGAAAGCAAGGCTACGCCAAAAGACGCTCCTGTAGTTAGGGAACTTGCTGCTGCCATAAAGGCTGTGCACGGCATAGAGGCAAAAACGGTTGGAATTGGCGGCGGAACAGTGGCTGCCGGTTTGCGTAACCTTGGCTTTGATGCGGTTGTGTGGTCAACATTGGATGAGACTTGCCACCAGCCTAATGAATATGCCATTGTGGAGAACATTTCCAAGGACGCTCTTACGGTTGCCTATATGGCATCTGCCTGAATTGCTTGCTTGCGATGCGTTTTGGACCTGCAAGTGTTTCTTGCGGATGCCTTAGCGCATGTTCTTGCTCAGGCTATTTGCTCACGCTATTTGCGCAATCTGCTACCGCTGGATGCGTCCGCTTGCGTTGCCCGATGCGAGTTTTTCCACTTCGGCAACGCTTACCATGTTAAAGTCGCCCTCGATGGTGTGCTTTAGGCATGACGCCGCTACTGCAAATTCAACCGCTTCCTGGTCGGACTTTCCGCTTAGCAGGGAATAGATTAGGCCTGCGGTGAAGGAGTCTCCGCCGCCAACTCTGTCCACAATCCAGATTTCATACTTCTTTGAGAAGAAGAAGTCTTTCCCGTCGTAGAGGAGGGCCTGCCAGTCGTTGCGGTTTGCGTTTATGGAAGTGCGCAGGGTGATGGCAACTTTCTTGAAGGCAAACTTTTCCATGAGCTGCCTTGCTACGGATTTGTAGCCTTCCGTGGAAAGTTCTCCCTTTGTCGTGTCGGTGTTTTCTGCTTTTATGCCAAAAACGTCTGCCGCATCATCTTCGTTTGCTATGCAGATATCCACGTACTTGCAGAGTTCGGTCATGGCTTTGTTGGCCTCTTCCCGGCTCCAGAGTTTTGCCCGGTAGTTAAGGTCCAAGCTTACCGTGGCACCTGCCTTGTGGGCTTCTTCTGCTGCCTCTATGCAGGATTGTACCAGGTTAGGGCCAAGTGCCGGAGTTATGCCTGTTATATGGAACCAGGATGCGCCCTGCATTATCTGCTTCCAGTCAAAGTCTTCCGGTTTGGAAAGCTGAATGGATGAGCCTGCCCTGTCATAGATGCATTTTGAGCCTCTCTGGGAAGCACCACGCTCGTTGTAGTAGATTCCGACTCTGGGGCCGCCCCTGACTATGTACTGGGTGTTCACTCCAAATTTGCGGAGGGAATTTACAGCCGCCTGTCCAATTTCGTGGCTGGGCAGTTTTGTTACGTAGCAAGAATCCACTCCAAAATTTGCAAGGGAAATGGCAACGTTTGCCTCTGCTCCGCCAAAAGTTGCACTTAGGTTTTCCGTCTGAACAAAGCGGAGGTATCCCGGTGGTTCAAGTCTGAGCATAAGTTCGCCGAACGTAACGACTTTCATGTTAACACTCCTGATGAAAAATTAGCTTCTAAATTCCTTTGCAATAAGTGAGGCTTCTTTTGTTAGCCTTAAAATTTCGCTGAAATTTCCTTCTGAAATAAGGTCGCCTTTTACCATCCATGAGCCGCCGCAAGCAAGGATTTTGTCGCTGGCAAGGTAGTCGCGGACGTTTGCTGCGTTTATTCCTCCGGTGGGCATGAACTTTACCCTAGGATATGGTGCGCTGATGGCCTTTATCATTTTGATTCCTCCCGCATTTTCTGCCGGGAAGAATTTTACCGTGTCCAGCCCAAAGGAAAGTGCCTGCTCCAGTTCGCTGGGGGTCATTATGCCCGGGCAAACCGTATAGCCCTTTTTGAGGCAGTGCTCTACAACTTTTGGGTTCAGCCCGGGGGTTACTATGAATTTTGCGCCTGAATCCATTGCTCGGTCAGCCTGTTCCGCAGAGAGGACTGTTCCTGCTCCCAGAAGTATTTGCGGGAATTTTTCGGCGATAGTTTTTATTGATTCAAGTGCGGCTTCTGTTCTGAATGTGATTTCCGCACAAGGCAACCCTCCTTCCAAAAGTGATTGTGCCAGGGGGGCTGCATCTTTTGCGTTTTTTAATACGACAACAGGTACGATGCCGGTCTTTTCTATTTGTGACAAAACTTCGTTCATAGGTTATGAATATTATAAAATGCTTTGCTTTGAAATTCAAGGAAAAACGGAAGGGTTTTTACCAGGGGTTTTACCACAGGTTTTACCAAGGTCTTTGGCCAGTTCGCTTATTTTCTTTATAGGTAAGCCTGTGGCTTCGGCAATTTGTTCATAGCTGCCAAGATTCATTTTTATAAGATTTATTGCGGTCTTAACGGCCTTTTGTTCTATTCCTTTCTCCATCCCGTCCTCGAAAGCTTCTTCCTGTTTTACGGAAGTTTCCAGCTTGTAGCCATAATTATCATAAAGCGCCTTTCCTTCTGGATTGTCTTTAGAAAGGGCTTCCAAAACTTTAGTCAGAGGAGCACCCATCTTTACCGCCGCATCTTCTGGTGCTATATTGAACTCCTTAACCAGTGTTATTGCAGCTTCTACAGCCTTCTGCTCCATCCCGTCCTCGAAGGCTTCTTCCTGTTTTACGGCAATGTCCATCTTGTAGTCGTACTTGGCACAGAGCATGTTTGTTACCTCCCGGGTCTTTCTGCTAAGGTAGTCGCAAAGGACTCCCTCTCTTACCGCTTTTTCTATTGCCTTCCTGAATGAGCTTCTGGGAAAGCGCCTGCTGTAAGTGCTCTCGACAATCTCTATGAAGCGGCAATACTCCTCTAGGATAGCACAGTTTTTTGCAATCGGCAACAATTTTGGGTCGGTGCAGTTCTTTACCTTTACCACAAGGTCGAGGCGGCTTGAATCCTTTTCGTAGAATGCGTCCGAAAGCCTGAGCTCCTGCTCGCACGGCATGCTGTCCTTTCCAACGTAGACCACGTAGAAGTCGGGGTTGGGTATTTTGTAGACCTTTTGGGCATAGCGCCTGTCTATTGGGACAATCGTCTCGTAGATGCGGGTAACGTATTCAAGGCATCTGAAGGGCATGTTGTTGTT
>DJYC01000017.1:37681-38098 GCA_002448445.1 Treponema sp. UBA6988 | reverse complement strand
AACAGAAATAATTTTAAACTTTTTTGTACTATAGTCGATTCTTTCACGAGAAAGTTCATTAATTTTGTCAAAATCTATAGGATTATAAATAACTTCCGTTTTTGAGGCAAAAGTTTTATTTTTCGATACGATAATATTTTTTATGTTTTGTGATACACAAAGTATTTTTGGAGCTTTTTTATATGCAATTTTAGACAGCAGTTTTAGAAATAATGGTAAATGGTATATATTCGGTTCGGAGAAAAAAGATTTTGTGCTATGCTCTACAATTGTAAACTTTCCATTAAATTCTACAAAAGGTGAAATTATATTAGGCCATTCACCCATTGAAAAAAAATAATCAGTTTTCGTTTCATACAATAAATTAGATAATTTATGAGAAATTTCGAAAACACTTCTTATAGTAATATTACCCCC
>DJYC01000017.1:0-37614 GCA_002448445.1 Treponema sp. UBA6988 | reverse complement strand
CCCCCCCCCCCCCCCTTTTTTTTGTTTTTTTTTTTTATTTTGTTCTGGTATTAATAAATCATTTAAAAAAGCACCAGTTTTCTTTAAGCAAAATAAAAATACGTTGAACCCTTCTAAAACGTATTCATTTATTAATTCATGTGTTACGTGTTCTGTTCCGCCGATATCCATTGAATATATAAAAAAAGAAATTATTTGCATATCATTCTCCTAGTCAAAAGATATTTAAAATGTTCTGTTCAAAGTGAATCTTGATTTTTTTTTGAAAGCTTATAAGGTGGCTAAAGCCTTCTGCTGTTGTTGTCAATAAGCTTTCCTGTTTTCATCTATAGCATAAAGTTTTTCCTTTGTCCAGCAAGTCTTAATTCCTTTCTGTTTTTAAAATAATCCACTGGAGTCAGATAAAGGTGTACACCGTGAAAACCCTGGTTGTTATAAAATTCAATCCACTGTACCATCTTTTACTTAGCATCTTTATAACTGAAGTATGCTGTCTGACGGACTTGTTCAGTTTTCAAGGATAAGTGAAAACGTTCTGGTTTCCCATTGTCGTAGATGACTCTCGCTTTTGTGTTCGGATAGTTTTCTATTGCCTTTGCAACTAGAAGCTCAATGTTTTTTCCCTCCATGTTTTCACATAATACCTAGTCTAGATTCTTTCTGCTGTAACCGCCCATTATTCTGATAAAATAATAGAACACACCAAGAAACTTGATGTATGAAATATCTGTATGCCGCTGTTCATTCGAAACTTCAGGCTGGACAAAGCTTTTTTTTTCTGCATATCTCCTTCATCCTTTGCTCACGTGTGGGCTAAATCGTTCTCTTTCATGATGTTCTATACACTTGTACAGCGAACGAAGACCACATTTTTGTCAATCATCAGCTAAGCAAGATAACGGTATCTATACAGTCTGAATTTCGAGTTTAGTTGAGAATTTACAAAAAAAGCGTAAATCTTTAAAATTTTAGTCACCACAACAAAAAACTAAAAGAGTTACGCTTATGTATGAACAAATTTACAACTTAACCAGCATGTTTTTCAAGTGCCTTAGATGGAAATGAACAGGAAAAAAGGATCAGAAATACATTACATGGATTCCACGCCAATAACAGTCTGCCAGAATCATAAAATTTACTCGCACAAAGTGGCAAAGGGCATTGCAAAAAGAAGCAAATCGACAAAAGGCTTGTGGTACGGATTCAAAATGAGCGGAATCTGCAATGAGTATGGGGATTTTGAAAACATCATTTTCAGTTATGCAAATATTGCTGACTGTAAGATAGCAGAAAAACTTGCAGAAGTTGTGAAGGGGACAATATTTGCGGATGCAGGATATTTACAGAAAAAAGATGTTTTGAATCGAATGGAAAAAAAAGGAATAAAATTTGAAGCGGCTCCAAGGAAGAACATGAACAGGCTTATGAGCAGTTTTGAATGCTATCATATCAAGCACAGAAGCATCATTGAATCCGACTGGGGAACATTGAAAAATAACTTTCAGCTTGAATATCATAAGGCAAGAAGTATTGTCGGTATGTTCCGCCACTTTTTCTATAGCATCGTTGCTTACATGATTAACTGTAGCCTAGATTTTGTACTGCCTAAGCGCAACTTGGACAAAAACAAAAAAGCTAATAAGGTGTATAATACAGGTAAAGGGGGCACCTTATGGCAGAACGGAAACACTACACAGCAGAGGAAAAGGCTGCTATCGTACTTGAAGTGATTCAGGATGGGAAGAAAATCTCCGAAGTTGCTGAGGAGCATCAGATACACCCGAATCAAATCATGAACTGGAGGAAGCAGGCTCTTGAAAGCATGGCAGAACTCTTCAAGACTGAGCGGAAGGACATCACCGCAAAAAAGGAAAAGCGTGAAATCTCCGAGATGAAAGAACAGATTGCGAAAAAGGATTCCATAATCGCTGAACTTGCGGGCGAGAACATGGCCCTTAAAAAAAAATTCTCTGGCCGGATATCGGGAAAATAAAGGCGAGCCTTGAGCTTCGGATGCTGATAATTGGAGAAATCGAGAGGATTTCAAGGAATACAGGAATCCGCATTGGACGGCTTCTGCCAAGCCCGGAATCCCACGGAGCAAATGGTACGAATGGAAGATGCGGACCGGACAGGAAACGAGGCATAACGCCAACGTTCCTAAAAACGGCTGGCTTCTTCCCTGTGAACGAGAAGCAATAAAAGACTTCTGTGCGGCGAACAATGACGAATTCCGCGGATACCGTTATCTGGCATGGCACATAGTTGACATGGACATTGCATATGCAAGTCCTGCAACTGTTTATAACATAATGAAAAGGAACGGTATCATAAACCGCTGGAACAAGAGCGGAGAGGCACATGAGAAAGGTTTCCATCAGCCCGAAAAACCTAACGAGCAGTGGATTGAATTTTCCCTGTAAAAAGTCTATAGTGCATTTTATGGGGAAGGAAATGTCCCTATTGGAAAATGTATGATGAATAAGAAAAGTTTTTTGTGCTGCTTAGGCCTTGTTTTTGTTTTGGAAAGTTTTCTTCCTGCTATGGCTGAACCTTCTACGGAGGCGGAAAGTCAGTCGGTTCAGAATAGGGATGCTGGGGACGGGAAGCCGGAAAAGCAGGGAAAGGATATTGTGTTTGCAGAGCCTTGTCTTGCGTCAGGCGTCCTTTCTTTTTCCGAGATTACCCTTTTTAGCATAGGGCTCAACATGTGGGACCGCTATGTCCTTAAGCAGGATTATGCCAAGGTTAACTGGAGCACGATGAAGGACAATCTTACCGCCAAGTGGTTCTGGGACTATGACCCCTTTACCACAAACCAGCTGGGCCATCCCTACCAGGGGTCTATCTACTATTCCATGGCCCGCTCAACAGGCTTTGACTACTGGCAGTCTCTTGCCTTTACTGTATACGGAAGCACTCTTTGGGAACTCCTTTTTGAAACCGATCCGCCGTCTGTGCATGACGAGGTTATGACTACCGTCCAGGCATCATTTTTGGGTGAGGCATTCCACCGCATGTATTTTATAGCGGACGACCATCTTCCCTACCTTTCCTGGATTGTAAGCCCGGCGAATGCCATCAACCAGCTTTTGACCGGAAAGAAGCTAAAGAGGCCTGAAGGGGAGCTTACCGAGCTTTCCTTTTTTGCGGGAGGGGCTGCCGGTAAGAACACCGTGAATACGGATGATCCCCTTGTTGTACGGGATGCAAGCGAGGTGAGGAAAATGGCGGCTGCAGGCTTTAACCTGGTCTACGGCTCGCCTTACTTCCACGACACGAAGGAGCCCATGGACCAGTTTGACTTTTACGGCTTTGCTTCCCTTGAAAAAAACAGGGACTATTCGGTTGTCCTTTTTGGAAACACTTCACTATGGTCAAGGGGAATCGTGCCCTGGGAAGACCTGGGGGCGACGCTTGCGGTAAAGCTCCACTACCATCTTATTCAGGATCCCTATCTTAGCTTTAACAACAATTCGATTGGAATCAGCCTTGCAGAGTCCATTCCTGCGGGGAGTTGGAATTTCAGCTGGGAGGCAAACCTTAACTGGGCCTTCCTTGTGGGGGTGGACTACTATGCGCTTAACTCGACGGGAAGCTACAAGACTTCTGATGGAGAGGAGAGGCGTGTCTACGACTACGGCATGGGGGCCAATGCGGACATTCAGTTCCGGGTGCAGCAGCCTGTTTTTGGCGACCTGAAATTCTATGCGGGGATTACGGCGGAACACACTCTTCCTCCGGCCGTTCTTCCCGAAGCTTCCGACGGATATGCACTCATGCTTTACGGAAAGACAGAATACAGCCACAGGATTGCGGGGGCGTTTTCACTTGGGGCAAGCTACCTGTGGTACAAAAAGTGGGGCTGGTTTGACGATGACTACGACATGAATCAGTTTTCCCACGTAGGAAGCATTTTTGCCAAGGTGGACCTCTTTTAGTCTGTGTGGGCAGAATGCAGGGCTTACGCCGCCGTGTAGGGGCGCGGGGGTGACAACCCCTGCGTTGCCGTGAAGCGGCAATGACCGTTAGGGAACCCCGGAACGGCGGTGGCGCAAGGGCATGGAAGCCGAATTAGCAGATGCCTGGAATGGTAGAGCCGGGCAGGCTACCGTCCAAAAAATCACCGTTTAAATGGAAAAAGTTGAATTTACGTTGCAAATTTGCTAAGATAGTGCCATGAAAAATTTTGTTAAGTGTATTGCGCCCATTTTTGCGGCTTTGTTTATTTTTGCCTTGAATTCATGTTCCGGGATTATCGGCTACAGCGTCGTGCTCTGGAACATAGGCGAGAAGAAGATTACGGATGGTACGGTTGTTCCCGTTTACCTAAAGTCCAACATTTCACATGTGTATGTTATTTCGGCCCCGGATTCTGAGGAAAAGATAGAGGTTCCCTTGTGGAAGCTTTCCGAGCCTGTTTCAAAGGGCAAGGCAAAGAAGCTTGCAAAGAGGTACAGCGACTTTGAGCACCAGTATGCAAGGTGCAAGCTTGACGGTCTTCCCATCCGCGCGGAACCCAACAATGTTGCCCGCCAGATTTACCGCCTTAGGAAGGGGGAGGTTATCCGTGCGCTTGAAAAGGGGCAGGGTAGTGCGCCTACCAACGGCGTTGCCAAGCTTGAGGGCGACTGGCTTCACGTGCTTACATCAAACGGTGTCTGGGGCTGGTGCTTTAGCCTTAACCTGGAGCTTTTTGCCATGAAGGATGACGGCTCCTTTAACGCGGGCAGTGAGGCGGCTGCGGTTTCCAAGGTGGATGACCTTTTGCAGGGCGTTCTTGAGGAAAAGTGGTACCCCGAATACTATGAGACCATGCACAAGAAGGGCAGGGTTGACCTTAACTACGTAAAGCAGGGCTACGGCTTTGAGGTGAATACGGAGAAGGGAACCGTGCGACTTGACCTTCCCGGAGCCAGCGTTTCCTACAAGTATACTGACCTTAAGAGGGTTGGCAACGGCATATATGACTTTAAGGACACGCCAATCCACATGACCATTAAGGATGCGGGCACAATCAACGTTAGGTACAATGATGACGCCGGCATTACAAAGAGCCAGAACATGCTTTCCTCCCAGATGATTGACCCGGCGTCGCTTATCGCAGGTGAAAAGTCAAGGCGGGCGGGGGCATATTCATCGCTGCGTTCTTCCGGGCCTGACTATTCAAGCTCCAACTACGGCATGATTTCCTTCTCACCGGACAACAGGTTCTCCTGGTCTGGATACTCGCTTCTTGTTCCTTCTGTAATTCCCGATGACGCTGGAAATTCCGGCACCGTCTCCTTCCCCTACTTCCTTCCTTCCAGCCTGAAGGGTGAATGGAGCGGGGTTGTCACCTTGACCTTTGCAAAGGGTGCGGAGGTTAACCTGCTTTACAAGCTGGACGGAACTGGCCTGCGCCTTTCCCCCGCCAGGGTTGTAACTACGGAGAACCCTTCCAACGGCTTTAAGGAGTCTTCTGTGTCCAAGTCCAGCGGCTCTTTGGAGATGTTCTTCCACAAGTAGTTTTGCTTTTTTGTATTTTGTTTAGATCTGATTGGATTTTTTTGGAGTAACTGATGGCATTCGTACAGTTTACAAAAGTTTCGCTTGCTTTTGGCGACAGGGATATTCTAAAGGATGTGAGCGTTAATCTTTCCGCCAATACAAAAGCGGCTCTTACGGGTGCCAACGGTTCTGGAAAGTCTACCCTCATAAAGATAATGGCGGGTCTCGTAAAACCGGACAGCGGTGAGCGTGTTGCCCAGAAGAATGCCCGCATTGCATACCTGCCACAGAGCGGTCTTGTTCACCACGGCTGCTCCCTTAAGGAAGAGTCGGACAAGGCATTTCTGTGGGGTTACGAGATTCAGAAGCAGGCAGACGAGCTTGGCGAACAGATGAAGGATTCTTCTTCCAACCACGAGCGTCTTGCAACAGAACAGGCGGAGCTTCTTGCAAAGCTTGAGGATTCCGGCTGGTACAGGAGGGAAACCCTTGCAGAACAGGTGCTTTTGGGGCTTGGTTTTTCCAGGGAAGATTTTGAAAAGCAGACCGATGAATTTTCAGGCGGTTGGCAGATGCGCATTGCCCTTGCAAAGGCTCTTATGGCAAACCCGGACATTCTTCTTCTTGACGAACCTACCAACTACCTTGATATAGAGGCACGCAACTGGCTTGAAAAATTCCTTGCGGACTTTAAGGGCGGGTTTTTGCTTGTAAGCCATGACCGCTACTTTCTTGACCATACCATAAACGAAGTCTACGAACTCTTTAACGGAAGCCTCCGCCGCTACCCGGGCAATTATACCCATTACGAAAAGGTGCGCGAAGGGGAGCTTGAAACCCTAATGGCTGAATACGAACAGCAGCAGCAGGAAATAGCCCACCTTACCGAATTCATAACCCGCTTTGGCTACAAGGCTTCTAAGGCGGCACAGGCACAGGAAAGGCAGAAGATGCTGGACAAGATTCTTGCCAACAAGATAGAGATTCCCGAAAGCCTAAAGAAGATTCACTTTAAGTTTCCGCCGGCACCTCATTCAGGGCAGCTTGTGCTTACCGTACAGGGGCTTTGCAAGAACTACGGGGGGCCTGATGTTATCCATGACCTTGACATTGTGGTGGAAAAAGGCGAGAGGCTTGTTGTTGCGGGGCGAAACGGTGCTGGTAAGTCCACCCTTTTGCGCATGATTGCGGGGCAGGACAAGGAATCTTCCGGCAGCATAAAATTTGGAAGCGGTGTCTCTGTTGGCTACTTTAGCCAGGATTCTGCGGAAAAGATTACCGGTAGCGAGACAATTCTTGAGCGGCTTGAGCGGGTCTGCCCACTGGACCTTATTCCCAAGGCTCGCGACATGCTGGGGGCCTTTCTCTTCCGAGGGGACGATGTTTTTAAGAGCATAGACGTTTTGAGCGGCGGTGAAAAGAGCCGTATAGCCCTTCTTGAGCTTTTGCTGCGTCCAGTAAACCTTCTAGTTCTTGACGAACCAACAAACCACCTGGACATGCATTCCAAGGACGTGCTTTTGCAGGCAATCCGGGACTTTGGCGGAACATGCATATTCGTAAGCCACGACCGCGGTTTTATAGAAGACCTTGCAACCCGAGTACTGGAGCTTCATCCCGGCAAGTGGCGCATTTTTCCCGGGGACTACAAGTACTACATGCAGCGCCTTGAAGACGAGGAGAACGGCATTGTTGAAGCCCCCAAGGATTTTGCTGAACAAAAGGCACAGAATGCCCAAAAGGCCGGAAAAGATGAGCCTCTTGTAGAAAAGAGCGCAACCAAGCTTTCCTGGGAGGAACAGAAAAAGGCATCTGCAGAAAGGCGCAAGATAGAAAAGGCTGTTGAAAAGCTAGAGGCCCAGATTGCAGATGTGGAAGAAAAGAAGTCTGCCCTGGAAAATCAGCTTGCAAACCCCGAAGTTTATTCCAACGGAGAAAAAGCCAAGGCTGTCCAGCAGGAAATCCAGACTCTGGAAGAAGAGCTTGCCTCGCTTAACGAGCAGTGGGAAGCAGAAGCCTCCAAGCTCGGCTAAGGCATTTTGCACGTTGCACTTCTGCATTCAGCTAAGCTGACTGCCTGGAAAAAATCTCTTCATTGATTGAAAATGCACAAAAAATATTCTCCCCAAAAAACAAGTGTAGACCAAAAAATCTGGGTTCTTAGGCATATCGCGAAACGTTGAGCGATATGGCCCTAAGCCGTGCCGGATGAAACGGTAGCAAGGCGTTCCGTTGAAGAGGGGTTAAAGGGGGAACTTGCAACGCAGTTTCCAGCAGGGAAAAACCTCGCTTCGGAGTAGGCAACTTTTTTAACGTTAAAAAAGTTGCCTCCCCTTTGTTAGGGGTCCAAGGGCCCGCCCTTGAAATCTATTTAAACACCACCTGGTTCTTGCCGTTGTTCTTGCCAAAGTAAAGGTTGTCGTCTGCCTTCTTCGTCGCCTGCTCAGCGGTAAGCTCCGGTGTAAGCCGCGCAATTCCCGCCGTAAGGGTAATCACTATGTGGTTGGAGTCGTAGTTAAAGTCGTAGCGCTTCACCATGTTGCAAATCCGCCTGACTAAAAGCTCCCCGTCCCTGTCCTTCCTTAGACCGGAAATCTCATGCGCAAGAAGGAATTCCTCGCCGCCCCACCTGCAGGCAACCGCATGCTTGTCTTCCGCGCAGGCCTTGGAAATCATGGCCGAAATCGTCCTTAGAACGTAGTCGCCCGCATCGTGTCCATAGGTGTCGTTTATCTTCTTAAAGTCGTCAATGTCAAACATGGTAAGAAAAATTTTCCCCTTGAATTCATCACGGATGGTCATGAGGATTTCTATCATCTTGCGCCTGTTAAAAAGCTGGGTAAGCTCGTCAAATTCCGCCATCTGGGTAATGCGGTTCTCGTTGATTGTGGAAGTCTTTGTATACATGAAAAGCGAAAACCAGACTATGGCAAAGATGATCACCGTGTTGGCCGTGTATATAATCTTCTGCGGCAGCTCGGGAATCGATTCCATGGGGCGGAAAAACCATGTGAAAACCCTGAGCGACACAAAAAGGATTGCGGCTATAAAGCTCACGTTTTCCGCAACGTACTTAAAGCCGGACTTGGATGCGTAGAGATACTTCAAAAAATAAAGAACGGCAATAATTCCAAAGCAGTAGTAGGAAAAGCCCGTGTTCCAGCCGCAGCAAATAACCGCCGCCGTCATGTGGGCTATTACCTCCGTAAAAGAAACCGTAATGTAGGTGCGGACAGCCTGCTTCTTTATCGCAAAAAAAACAAGCAGGTAGGTGATGACGCTTCCCACGTTAAAGAGGAACATAAAGCGGATGTTAAAATAATAGAAAAAAATAGCGAGAAGCGAATGAATAACCGTCATTCCCGTGTTTATCACAAGTGAAATTTGCTTGAATTCATAGGCCGTGTATTTTTTCACGAAAAAGGCTCCTCAATTCACCTTTTTTTAGTATAAATCAAAAAACTCTAACTTTCAATAAAAATATCTCCTTTTTGAACGGTAATTCTTTTTTTTTATCTGGACGGCATGCCCGGTAAAACTGTGTCCGGCACTCCGTGACCGGCCAGACTCCTTTGCATTTTCCCCTAATCGCACACCGATAGCGCCACGGACGGCGCGTCAAAAGTTAGCAGAAAAAACTGGCAAGTTTTCGCCAGAAAACTCACGGGATAAAATGCCAATGAGGGCATTTTATCCCGCTTTCCAGGGTTCCGCCTTTCGGCTCCATTGCCTGACGGCAACCGCTTCGCGGCCCTTCCAATCGGGCGTAGGCTGCTTGGCAAGAAAAATTCCCCGCACTCCGTCATCCCGAACTCGCTTCGGGATCTGTAGAAGATGGCATTTAAGCTTATACAGACCTTGACGCATTTTCTTTCTTGGCTTATAATTTGATATATCAGAGAGAATTATGGAAAAAAGTTTTTACAGAAAGCTGCCTCTTGACAAGAATTGCCCTGCGGTGCAAAATTCGCAATTCGCAATTCGCGCATAAATTTTCTCTATATAAATTTTAAACATACCCGGAATTTTTCCCTTGCGGAAGACTCCGGGCTTTTTGTTTTTAAAGCAATAAAACCTCGGTCCCTGGAACTCGCAGCGCAGCTTCGAGCGGGCCCTCGAAGGGCCATGTGGAAGATGGCATATAAGCGTATACAGCCCCTGAAACGAGTTCAGGGTGACGGTAAGGCTGTCATACTGAACGCTACGCCACGACCATACGCACTTGCTACGGTCGTGTGATTCAGCATCTATAAATGTTTAACCAATAAAAATGGAGGATTATATGAAAAAAGTTTTGTTTGCCCTTACGGCATTTCTTGGACTGGGGCTTTCCCTGCTTGCCACAAGCTGCGGAGGTGGCGGTGGAGGAGGCTCTGATGATTATGAAGCTCCGGTGGCGGAAAACGGCGGCTCTGACAGCGGAACTGCCCCTGCTCCAGAGGGCTTTGTTACCGTAGCGGGCGGAACCGTAACCGGCGGCAGTAAATTTCAGGATTCTTACGGCTCTTACGGAGTATTTGTAGCCGGGCGCATGGTAACCCTTTCATCATTCTACATCTGCGACCATGAGGTGACGCAGGCAGAATACCAGTCTGTTATGGGAAGCAACCCGAGTTCTTTCTCGTCAAGCCCAGAAAGCGGAGAGACACAGGCAAAACGTCCGGTGGAAATGGTAAGCTGGTACGATGCAATCATGTACTGTAACGAGCGGAGCAAAAACGAAAGCCTAAACCCCTGCTATGCGGTTAATGGAAAGACGGACACGAGCCAGTGGGGCTACACTCCTCATGTAGCCGGTGGTAGCATAAGCGGGGAGATAACATGCAACTTTAGTGCCAACGGATACCGGCTTCCAACAGAGGCAGAATGGGAATTTGCAGCTCGTGGCGGTGCATCCGGGTGCTCTGCGTCGAACCCAACCGACTATGCAGGGACAGATGACGATGCAAGCCTTGGAAGCTATGCCTGGTATTCTGCAAACAGCGGGGGCACAACCCATGAGGTAGGGAAAAAGTTACCCAACTCACTTGGATTATACGATATGTGTGGCAATGTATTGGAATGGTGCTGGGACGGGTATAGCAATACCATAGCAACAGGCACAGTCACAAATCCCACCGGCGACTTGTCCGGCGCTGACCGCGTATACCGTGGTGGCGGCTATTTCGATGGCGATCTTAACTGTCTTGTTACGTGCCGGTTAGACTTCAGACCGGGCCTCCGCGGCGAGTATCTTGGCTTCCGCGTGGTTCGCACAGCCGACTAAAGCCGTGGCTGCCGTTATCCTCGGTAAAAAAAAACGCCGTCATTCCGGGCTCCGACCCGGAATCTGTGGAAGGTGGCATTTAAACTTATACAGCCCCTGAAACGAGTTCTGGGTGATGGGACAGTCGTCATACCTAACTTGATTCGGAATCTGTAGAAGATGACGGCTAGGTCTTGCACAGATGCTGAGTTCATTTGCTTGCCAAGTTTCATTTATATTTGCACTTACCTGCTAAAAGACAAATGCCCCCTCTACCATTTTTTTTGCAATTTTGCTATACTCTTCTTCCAACCAAACATAACACCCGACTAAGAAACAGGAGAAAAATTATGGCTGACCAGAAAGAATCATTCCGTGCCCTTGTGCAGGCAGCAATCGAACAGTTTAAGGCAGAAAAATCAATAGAGGGCGATTTGGACGCTTCTTCCTTGGTCCGCGTAGAAAATCCTCCCAAGCCGGAAATGGGCGATTTGGGCGTACCCCTCTTTCCCTTTGCAAAGGCTTTTAGAATGGCTCCCCCGGCAATAGCCGCAGAAGTTGCAAAAATCATAAATGCTGGAAGCGCAGACGTAAAGTCTTTGGGAACAGTTGCAGCTGTAGGCCCCTACGTAAACATCAAGCTTAACAAGGAAAACGCTGCCGGAGGAATCCTGCAAAAAATCCTTAAGGAAGGCGACGAATACGGCTCCTTTGCAGAAGACGGAAAGAAGCTCTTTGAAGGCCGCCGCGTAATGGTTGAATACTCAAGCCCCAACACAAACAAGCCCCTTCACCTGGGCCACATGAGGAACGATGCCCTTGGCGAAAGCGTAAGCCGCATACTAAAGAAGGCAGGTGCCCAAGTCTACCGCGTAAACATCATCAACAACCGCGGAGTCCACATCTGCAAGTCCATGCTTGCCTACAAGCTCTTCCACGAAGCTAAAGGCGACACACCACAGTCCCTTGGCATAAAGGGCGACCACTTTGTTGGCCAGTGCTACGTAGAATTTGACAAATACTCAAAGGAACACCCCGAAGCCTTGCAGCAGGCAGAAGACATGCTCATCAAATGGGAAAACGGAGACAAGGAAGTCCGCGACCTTTGGCAGAAGATGAACGGCTGGACCCTTTCCGGAGTTCAGCAGACCTACGACAGAACCGGCGTTGGCTTTGAAAAGCTCTACTTTGAAAGCGACACCTACCTTAAGGGCAAGGAAGAAATAATGAGGGGCCTGGAAAAAGGCATCTTCTTTAAGGCAGAAGACGGCTCCGTGCGCGTGGACGTAACAAACGTAACCGGCAAGGGCAAGGACGGCGAAGACCATTCCAAGGTATTGCTCCGCAAGGACGGAACTTCCGTCTACATTACCCAGGACATTGGAACCGCAATCTCCCGCCACAACGACTGGGACTTTAACCAGATGGTCTACGTTGTTGCAAGCGAGCAGATCTACCACTTTAAGATTCTCTTCCATATATTAAAGCAGCTTGGCTACGACTGGGCTTCAAACCTCTACCACCTAAGCTACGGCCTTGTAAACCTTCCGTCAGGCAGAATGAAGAGCCGCGAGGGAACCGTTGTTGACGCTGACGACCTTATAGACAGCCTTCATGCAGATGCCCTAAAGGCAATTCAGGACAAGGGCAGGGACAGCGAAGTTGGCAATGCTGATGACGTTGCAGAAAAAGTTGCCCTTGCTGCCCTTCATTACTACCTGCTACAGGTAAGCCCTGTAAAAGACATGCTCTTTAACCCGGAAGAAAGCCTTTCCTTTAACGGAAACACAGGCCCCTACCTCCAGTACATGGGCGCAAGAATTGCTTCTATTCTACGCAAGGCAGAAGAGCAGGGGCTTAGCGCAAACCTTGGTTCGAATGCACAGTCCCTTTCCCTTTTGACTCACGAAAGTGAATGGGCCCTTATTAAAAGCCTTGGCCGCTTCCCCCAGGTTGTGGAAAAAGCCGCGACAGATTTGGACCCAAGCCAGATGGCATCCTACATCTACGAAATTTGCAAAGCCTTCAGTGCCTTCTACCGCGACTGTCCAATTCTTTCCGTTGCAGAAGAAAACAAGACCTTGGCAAGCGCAAGATTGTGCCTGGCATCCTGCACTCTCACCGTTTTGCGCAGCGCAATGAACTTGGTTCTTGTTCCTTTCCTGGAAAAAATGTAATAGGCCAAAAGCCAATTTTTTTGCACAAAGTGTGTCATTGTCGGGGCCTTCGCAAACGAAATTTTCAGCGTCCCCGATGATGACATGTTATGCAGACAGGCTACTGGGGCGAAAACGACTATGGAGAAAATATGGGAGCTATATTTGCATTTGGTTTTGCTTTAATAATAGGTTTCGTCGGTTTGATTCTGCTGGTGGTAGGAATAAAGCTTTGGAAAAAAGTAAAAATAGCATCTATCATTTCTTTCGTTTTTTCGGGAATCTGTTTTCTTCCAATTCTTTTTTTTGTATTCATAATTTCATTCAGTATAATCGAACAGAATAAAATAAAAAATGATTATATCAAAGAAAATGGAAAACTCTTTGCAGAAATTGTTTATGGAGACAAAAAAACTATTTACAAAGAAGTAGTTGAATCAAGTGATTTGAATGTCGTAAATAAAAATGGCGAAACACCTTTATATATTATGGCCACCAGGGGTATTGATTATTTTCCGATAATAAAAAAGATGGTTGAAAAAGGCGCTGATCCTAATTTTGCCGACGAAAGTGGAAGAATTCCGCTTCATGCCGCTGCATCTAACGGTTCTTCAGATATCGAAATAATAAAATATTTAACCGATAAGGGTTCCGATATCAACAGGCAGGATAAATATGGATATACGCCATTGATGTTGTGCGTCGAAAAAAGTAAATACACTGGAAAAGATGCGGTGCAAATTGTAAATTTCTTGATTTCAAAAGGCTGCGATACAAAACTGAAAAACGATAAAAATGAAGACTCAATAGATATAATAATGCGTTTAATGAAAGAGGAAGAAGATTGGTGCAAAGACTACCCCGATTTGGATTATCAAGAGAGTAAAAATTATATAGTTTACAAAAAGCTATTGGAAATTTTAAAAGAAGCCTAACATGCGCTTCAAATAAAATAAAGCATAGGGGAGAGAAAAAAAATGAAGGAACTTCCAGAAATATTTTTGAAACGGATGGATGAAAATATAATTGCAGATTGCGGTTTGATTTCTGTATTCGTTTGTTTTAATTGTTGCAGAACACAAAGTGTTATAGTATCATCTTAGTTATAAATTAGGTAAACTTGATTTTTGTGCCGCAAGCTGTTGTGCGGACAACACATCGGACTGGCATGGAGTAAAAAAATGATTTACAAGAATGATTCAACAAAAATAAAAATGTTTATAAATAAATACAAAACAAAAATGTTCCTTATTTATGGTTCTGCAATATTGCTCAATTTTATTTTATTCTATTTAGTTCTTCCCAAGTATAGACCTGACTTTGAAAAAATAAAATATGTATTTCTTATCCTTTTTCCTGCTTTAGCGTGTTATTGTATATTTTTAGTATTGCTATTTTCAAAAAAATTAAAAAAGAATTATGTAGAATATGCTTTTGAAGTTTCTGAAAATAAATTTATTGTTACAGATGATAAACTTATAAACGAATATGAGTTTAAAGATATAAATAAAATCGAACAGATTGAAGAAAATAAATTTATAATCTATTTTAACAATCACACTAGAATAGTTACGTCAGAATTTCTGAAAAATAAAGAAAGCTTTTATAATGATATTTCAAAAATACATGAGATAAAGAAAAGTTCAAAAAATAAAATAATAAATATTTTATCATGGGTTTTTTGTATTGGCTTTTTTACATCTCGGTTCATTCCTAATATTTGGGTGTACATATTTTTTGCCATTGGTTTTATTATTACTTCAATAATAAACTCGTATCAAATTATATTCAGTAATTCAAAACTTTGGTCAAAGATTCATATTGTACTTATTGATTTAATATTCGATACACTAATAATTTGGGGTTTATATAAATTATTTAGTAGATTGATTGCCTAGCGTAGGTTCGTGGTCAATAGCGGGTTAGGTTGCGCCACCGTTTAAGTTCGTAGTTATTCGGACTCACGCATTGGAGTGCAGGGGAAAAATGAATATAAAAATAAATGGTAAAAAGTATGAAAGACTCGATTATGCAAGGCTAAAAGAATTTGTTGATAATTCTATAAACCAATCGAATTATGATATTTGCCTTGAAGTTGATAAATCAAACTGGCTCCAAATATTTAAAGAAAATGGATACGTTTCTATTGCCCATAGAGTTGAGAAAAATATTTTTCACTACTTTAAATTAAATGATGAAGACAAAATACATGATATAATAGAACATTATTTTTTTGATGGAAAATTAATTGTTGGCCAAGAACCTGATGAAAGTGTTAATGCCAAAGATAATTCAATCTTAAGTACGATAGGTTTTATTATTGGACTGTGTGCATTTGTTCTGCTGTTTTTTACTAAAGGAAATGAGATAAATTCTATTTTGTGTTTTTTATTATTCTCCATTAGTTTAATGATTTCTACTGTAAAACCTTTTATCAATAAAGAATATAATATAAGAAATGATGTTCGCTTTTTTGGAGGAGTAATTATGTTTTTTGTTTCCTTATTCGTGATTATTCGTAGTTTGATAGATAGGTAAAAAGTAGACTTTTGCAAAAAGCATGTCATTGCCCATCCGCCTAGCCGGGATTGGAGGGGCGGCGCAGCCGTTCTCGCGAAGCGGGAATGTGGATACAAAATTACGTCCATGCAATTTTGTATCCTGCAAGTTTCCGTTGGAAACTTGCCTGTCTTTTGTGCAAACAAATGACGCGCCCTCCATGGCGCTCCTTGTCCAAGTTAAAACGGAACCCCGGAAAGCCCGTAACACCAACCAATTTGCGAAGCTCTTTTACCAAAAAATGCGCTCCAAAAGAGTAAAAATTCCCTAAAGAATCTTAAAGCAGTCTGTAAAAAAAACTTCACGCGCTGGAGATTTTAATTTTTTTCACTTTTTTTTAGAGATTTTTACATTTTTTTATAGACTTATATCTATTTTAGCCGTTATAATAACATAGGAGAGTTTTTTTTAGCTTATCTTAATGCAGCATAAAAAAGCGGTTGCCCCACATTTGGCTGCCGGTGAGTGAAGAAGTAGAATATGAAGAAAAGTGATATAGTCAAAGTCGATGAGCAGAAGTCCCAGATTGTAAAGAAGGTAAAATTTCCCCTTGGCGTAAAGCTTGCCATCATCATAGGTCTTATCGTCCTTATTTCTCTTGGCATGGTAACTTTCTTTAACAGCTATTTTTCGGGACGCGACGTAAGGCGTACTGCGGAGGCTTCAAACCTTTCCGTGAACTCCCGCTCTGCAAAGATGGCGGAGAACGAAATCCTGCGTATGCGCAGTTCGGTCTTCCAGCTGCTGGACCTTATGAATGCGACCGGCAATGCGTCGATTGCCCTTGCCCGCCAGGCCCAGATTTTCTTTTTCGAGCGTAATGCGGACGTTGCCTCCATCAACATTCTTGGTACCGGCGACATAGAAAACCGCAACGTGAACATTCCTAACGAGCAGTTCTTTATAGAAAACGAGATAGAGTCCTCCCTGATGCAGACTTTCTTTGCCCAGAATGCAGAGACTGTAATCCGCTCCTGCAACGGAGAGACTGTGGCGGCAAACCCATCGCCTCTTTTTGGCGTTCCTGCTATTACTATCTTCTTTCCCTACAAGGAAAACGGTCTTGACCAGGCTTGTGCCATAACATTCTCGCTTGAGACTATTTCGGAAGTGCTCGGCATAGACACCATGAACACTACCTTCCTTATAAACGACAGCTCGGAGCTCCTTTTCCACCCAGACAGTGAGCGCGTGCTTCGCGGCGAGTCTATGGAAAGCCATCCTCTGGTTTCCATGATGAAGAGCACTGTCCAGAGTGGCTTGGAGACAAAGCAGGTTCAGTTTGAAGATGAGGTCCAGGTGGAAGAGGGTAAGCCTTCTGAAAAGCAGAAGTTCCTCGGGGCCTATTCGCGCATAGAGACTGGCGACATCGGTGTTTACACGACGGTTCCCCTTGACTACATTCTTGGTGGTGTTAGGGCAACCAGACGCAACAACATATACATTACTCTGATTGTATTCTTCCTTTCCATTATAGTAATTCTTTTGTTCGCGCGCCTTGCCATTTCCCGCCACCTGCGCCGCCTTACAAATTCTGCGGACGAAATCCAGAACGGAAACTTTGCGCCTACGATTCTTTCAAAGCTCAACACCAGGCGCAAGGACGAAATTGGCGTATTGAACCAGGCAACCAAGAACGAAATTGGCTTCTTGAACACCTTCTCCAAGTTTACCAACAAGAACGTTGCAAAGGCCATTGCCCGTAACGAGATTGACTTTTCGCCCCACCTCAAGGACATTACAATCTTCTTCTCGGACATCCGTGGCTTTACTGCAATAAGCGACGGATTCAAGCAGAAATTCCAGGAGAACTCTCCAAAAGAAATCATTGGCTTCTTGAATGACTACATGGGGCGCATGGTAGAGTGCGTAACCCTTAGCCACGGAAACATAGACAAATTTGAAGGCGATGCCGTTATGGCCGTATGGGGAATTCTCCGCGACGAAAGCCTTGACTTTGAGCTTCTGCCCGACTCTGACCCCAATAAGAAGCAGCTGGAGGAAAGGCACAAGCAGCATGTAAGGGAAGACGCCATAAACGCCGTCCGCGGAACCATCGCCATGCGCTACGCCCTTATGAAGTACAACAAGGACGCAGAGGCCTTTACCAAGGCTCACGAGAACGAGCCTCTTGCAACCTACAAGCCCCACATTAGGATTGGATGCGGCCTTAACACTGGTCGCGCAACCTGCGGTATTATGGGTGGCCAGGACAAGATGGAATACACATCCATCGGTGACGCGGTAAACTTTGCTTCCCGTACCGAAAGTTCCAACAAGCCTTGCGGAACGGACATTCTTATTACGGAAGACACATATCAGCTTCTTAGGAATGATTATATAAGAACCGAAGACAACAACTTTACGATTCCACAGGAAAACCTTGCCAACGAAATTGTGGTCGAGCGCATTCCCGTTGAATTTGAAGTAAAGGGTAAGGGTGCCCAGCACTTTTACGGTGTTGTCAACATGCCGGGATTCAGCATAGAGGAATTCTTTAGGCAGGGTAACAAGGATTTTAAGGCAGACCCGGACTGTATAAAGGCAGTCGGCCCTACAGGTCCTAAGACGTTGAATGAAGTGCGCAACATGCTTGGCATTCCGATTCCTGACTTTGAAAAGGTGAACTTGAATGAAGAAGAAAACAAGATACAGGTCAAGCAGTAGCCTTTTATTGCCCTTCATTCTGGCTATTCTTGTTTGTTGCGCCGGGGCAGCCTTAAACTTCTATCTTTTCTACAACAGCGTAAACCGTTCGCTTACAAAGATGAACGAGTCTCCCATTGCCACCATTACGTTTAAATACAAAACTGCCGAGCGTAAATTCATGGACCGCATGGTCTGGGATCGCCTAAGGCAGACTTCGCCCCTTTACAACGGGGACATAATCCGCACCGAGCACTTGAGCGAAGCCACGATTAACTTTACCGACGGCAACATAATGGAGCTTGCGGAAGACACCATGGTCCAGGTATTCGTGAACGATGACGACTCCGTTTCGGCAGAGCTTGCCCAGGGTTCAGCATCGGTGGACAGCATGGACTCCAAGAACGGTATGCGGCTCTTTGCAGACGGAACCGATGTCTTTATAGAAAGCGGAAGTTCCGTTGCGGCTGGCATGGACGGCGTTCAGGTTTTGCAGGGCAACGTTGTCGTTACGAGCGACGGCCAGCTTGTGACTGTCTCGGAGGGAAATTCCCTTGCGCTAAAGAACAGCGGGGATGACCTGCACGTTATGGTTTCAAGCCCGCGCCCTTCCTCGAAAATACTTTATTTTACGCCGGAAGACAGGGAAGTGCTTTTTGCGTGGAAGATGGCAGGCTCTGTTTCTGAAGAGGTGAACGGGGGAACTTCCCTTACGCTGCAGGTTGCTGCCGACAGGAATTTTTCATCCCCTGCATATGAGGAAAAAATCGACTGCTCTTCCATTCCATCTGCCGGGCTTTCCGGCTCTTCAAACGTGGCTCTTGCAGACGGAATCTACTACTGGCGCATTGCGGACGCAAAGGGCAAGGTCTATGTTCAGAACCGCTTCCTCTTTGCACACTCGCTTGCTCCCCAGCTTCTTTCACCTGCTGATGAGACTTCGTACACCTTCCGCACAAAGCTTCCCGCCGTCAGGTTTATCTGGAAGGAATCTGCCCACGCTGCATCTTACCGGCTGGAGGTTTCCTCCGACAGGAATTTCTCTACCCACGAAATAGACACAAGGACTTCATTGAATTCCGCGCAAATCACGACTATTGGCGAGGGAACCTGGTACTGGCGCGTAACGCCATTCTATTCAATAAACCGCATTGGACTTGCATCCTCAAGCGAGGTAAAGTCCTTTAAGATAGACCGCAGCGGTGCCCTTGAAAAGCCTCTTTTGCTTGTTCCTTCAGAAGGCGCAATCATTGACAACGGTGACGGTGCATCAAAAGTAAGCTTCTCTTGGAAGGCCAACAGGGAAGCCTCCCAGTATACTCTCATACTTGCAAGGAACGAATCCCTTACCCAGGACGCAAGGACTATAACGGTAGAAAAGAATTTCCACCTCCTGCCAAAGGAGCAGAAGCTTGACGACGGCAAGTGGTACTGGGCTGTAAAGGTCAAGGACCAGGAGGGGGCAGAGTCGCCGCTTTCAGACGTGCGCACACTGTTTGCAATGGAGGGAAAGCGCGAGCAGCACGTTGTTGAGCCTGCAAACAACTACGGAATTGCACAGAACCTTCTTCCCGACATGAACTTTACGTGGAAGAGGAACCTCCCGGACAACTACGTAACGGAAGTTCAGATTTCGCCAGACATAAATTTCTCTACCCTTGCCTACAGGGGGCAGTCTGCAAGCAATGTCCTGCAGGTTACAAACCTTGCCCTTGGAAAGTATTACTGGCGTCTTTCTTCCAGCGGTGGCGGTAACACGATGACGACCCAGCCACGCATGTTTGAAGTTTTGGACAGCCTTGATGAATCCTTCATGATTGACCCCCAGAACGGAGGAAAGGCTGTAGCCCGCGAAGGCAAGCTTTACACCGTAAAATGGGCACCTGTTGAGCATGCAGATTACTACAAGGTTGAAATTTTCAGCCAGACGACCGGCGAAAGCATATTCCGCGACATAGTTTACGGAACCCAGCTTGACCTTAACATGTATTCTGGCCCAGGCTTTGTTGACCGCTCCAACTACAATGTTGAAATTCAGGCCTTTAGCAACGCAATACCCGGCATAGTCAGCCGCCGTACAGGACGCTTGCTCAGGGCATCCTTCCTTCTTGCAAAGCTGCATCCTGTTGCGGTTGTAGCCCCACTTAAAGGCAGCGAGATAGACGGTCTTGAAGCCCTCATGAGCCCGCCCTACGCAAAGTGGGAAAGCGTAGACCAGAACTCATACGCCCAGCTCGTTCTTCTGCGGACGGATGTTGACCCGCCGGTAGAAATAATGAAGGTTCCCTCCGATGCGCAGATGGCAGCCGGTAACCGCGTGGCACCGTTTGCTGTTCGCCTTGCTCCAGAAGAAGGTCTTCACAGCGGAACCTATGAAATCATAGTTTATGCTGAGACCATGGACGGAATTGACGTTTCCAGCACCGACGAAAAATACAAGGGACGCTTTACTGTCCTTCCAGTTCCACCTCTTGAAGATCCCGAGGGGCTTAGGACATCTCCCGAAGCATTTAACAGGGAGTACCTTAAGAAAAAGAAGAACAAGCGAGCTATAGACTTTAAGTGGAAGCCGGTAAAGACTGCCAACGACTACAAATTCTCTATCCGCGACATTGACGGAAAGGTTGTGTTTGAGGAATTCCTTGGCGACAAGACCGACTATACACTGGACTTTGCAAACATGGACGACAAGCTCAAAACGGCATTGTCAAGGGGGCAGTTCAACTGGTACATAAAGGCACTCCGCCGCGTTGACTCAAACAAGGACGGGGTTGTGGACGTTATATTCCAGGAAAGTCCGGACGTGCCTTCCGTACTGGCAATCGACATTCCTGAGCCTAAAGACCTAAAGATTAATCCTGTGGAGAATACCTATGGCAAGTCAAAGAAGTAGAAAATTTTCCACATTGCTGATTCTCCTCACCCTTGCGCTTGGAATTCCTTCCTTTGCCCAGACTGAATCAAGTGCCTCTTCTGAGGATAAAAACGCCCAGGTCAAGGAGGCAAAGCAGGATTCCTCCAAGGGAAAGAAAAAGTCCAAGAAGAAGGATGAAGATTCAGAAAAAAAGGCCAGGCCGGAAGAGTCATGGCAGATACTTTCATGGGTTGAAGGCGATCCCGATGCCGTACTGAAGTATGAAGTCGTTATAGAAGAAGAAGTTGGCGGAGGATACAGGCCTGCCACAACCTTGCAGACGGAAGACAATGCCACTAGAATTCAGATTACGCCCCTTTTGGAACCGGGCTACTACCGCTTTAAGGTTATAACCTACGACCTTATCAGCCGCCCCGCAAAAGTGAGCGCATGGACTCGTTTCCGCGTATATGCTGCCCATCAGCCGGAAATCAAGGACGTGAGCAGCAAGGCAAACAAGACTTCCACAATTTACCTTGAAGAGTACAACGACGGTATCTTTACCATAGACGGCCGCAACCTCTTTCAGCCGGACAAGAACAATAAGTCCCTTGAATTTACGGATTATGTCCTCTTGCCGGAGGGTGGGGACATAGATTCCGACGGAATCGTGCCGGAAATTCTGGAAACAGACAAGAAAAACCGCAGCGTAACCTTAAAATTTAATTTAAAAGATTTGGACACTGGAGACTATCATATAGTTGCAAAAGATGCGAGTGGGTTGTATACTGAACTTGGGTCCAAGAATGAACTCTCCGTCCGCTACAAAAAGCCTTTTGACCTTGACGTTAGCGGTGGATATACCTGTCCCATAATTCTTAAGGATCCCACTTTCAAGGACTACATGGGAAGCATGGTATGGCCCATAAGCGCAACCGCAAAGGTTACCTTTATGCCCTTCAAGCACAACTGGGGCTATCTTGGCATTGGCGTTACGGGTTCATACACGAGAATGTTCTATGATGAGGGGAACTACACCGTAGACGGTAACCTTATCACTGCGCACGGGCTTCTTGTATACCAGTTCCCCATACGCTTTAGGGTAAAGGGAACAAACCAGAGGCGTCATGCTTTTACCGTAGAACTTCACGGTGGTGCGGGTATTGCATATTTTGCGGACTACCAGTTTCATTTTCCGCACGGAATTGACACGCCAAAGCTTAACAGCACGGACGTGAGCGCGATTGCTGGATTGAGTTTGCAGACATATATTACATCGAGAATTTATGTTGAGGCAGGGGTAGACGGCTTTATGGCCTTTGTTCCGGACATGAAGGCAATTTATGTTCTGCCACAGGTTTCTGCTGGATTCCAGTTTTAGAGGGGGTCGTATGAGACAAATAAAGTCATCTGTTTTCGCATGCGTATTTCTAGTCTTGGCGGCAGCTTGTTTCCTGTATTCCTGTTCCGGAATTTCAGGATCCTTTAACAATGATGTCCATGAATATTTTGACTTGATGACCAATACGGCGGCAATAGAAAAGCATGAAGTTGCTTCCCCCACGCAGAAAGGCTCGGGCGGACAGCTTTGTATTTCCTCTGCCGATGCCCCTGTGTCCGTAAGCTATTACCTTCGCAATCCCAAGCGCTTTGTGTTTACCAAGGGGCAAAGCCTTGTCTATGGACTGGAAGATTCATATACGGAAACCGTCTCGGAAGCAGACGGAGTTTTTGTTTCTCAGGATTTGACGGATCCTTCTATTATCCACATTGAATATTCTGCGGATTTCCTAAGAGAAAGGGAAGGTGGCTTTCATCCGATTACCGAAGTCATAAATTTAAAGCATCCCTATTCTTTGGAAGACTTTGGATCTTATTCCTTTCCGCTTTATTGCAACAGCGTGCCGCCTCTAATGCAGGGCAGCGTTTGTCTTGCCAATGCAGAAAACAAGGCAGTTCTTTTTATGAATTTGCCGAATCCAGACTCTCTCAGGTACATTCATAAGGATCTTGCCTATCTGAGGATTGACGGAAGGACCATCAGCATTGAATCCCTGCAGAACCCGGGAACCGTTACTTTTACAGGCGGAATCGATTTGCATGTAACTTCTACCCCTGTTGTTAACCCCAGCACAGCAGCAGTTGATTATAATGGCCAAACATATAGTCGCTTTGAAGGAAATGCCGTTTTTTCTCCAGGCACGTCAGGCGCATCCGGGACTACATTGTTTTATGAAACAGGTGAAAGCCTATACTCCGGAAAATCCTATGTGGTTGAATTCATTGATATGATGGGCTTTACCTCTGCCGTAGAAATTAACGCTTCCGCAGAACAGATTGGGGAAGTGTCGTACGAAAATACTGGCGGTGGCACGTTGACATATGAAGATTCCCAATCAAATAATCATGATGGAACTGTTAACGACAACACGATTTACGGTGAAGACGGAAAGGCCTACCTTGTGCTTGTTCCCCCCGCAGGTCATCCTGATGCTGTCCTTTCATACAGGGTTTATAGGGGGAATACTGAAACTACGGCAAACTTCCTTAAATCCGGCACCGTAACAGGAAAGAATGCCATAACCATTTCTTGTTCCACCATAGCGAATGATGGGCAAAAATACTTCATAAAAGCTTATACACATAAAAATCTCTACATGGATTCTGGTGAATCCACTTGTATAATAACAACGAAGCCATTCGTATATTCAGGAAACGGAGCAATATCCGTTGCATCCCAAATTACGGTCAAGGCAAATGACTCTGCTCCATCCGCAACTGTGACAAGTCCATTGTCATTCAACAAGTCGTCAGCAGTTAACATTAGTCTTGCAGCCTATCCGGTTAGTGGCTCTGAGCCCATTACGGAAGGCGTTAGCTGGAGCTGGAAGCTGCTTCTTTCTGGAAAGGAATCAAATAAGGCAAGTCCAAGTCATGGAACTGGTGCTGCCGTCAGCTTTAGTAAAGCATCAAGTGCAGAAGACTTCAGTACGACCGAAACTTATGTGCTTAGAGTTGAGGCAAGCTATGCCGGTTGCTCAAATGTATTCTTCTTCAACGTGAAATTTACCGACTAATTTTTGCGCACTTGAAAAAAATCCCCATTCTGCTATACTGGCTTCACCGTGGAGGTGTCGCATAGTGGTATTGCGCCGGTCTCGAAAACCGGTGGTTCCTTTTAGGGCCAGGCGGGTTCGATTCCCGCTGCCTCCGCTTTGCATTAAAAACGGAAGAAAAAAATGGACGATGGTTTGGAAAAGTCTTGTGTCTTGAATTCTCGTGGAAAAAAGTTTTTGCCCTATGATGAAAAGTCTGCCCGGGTTGCATCTGCGTTCTGCCGGCTCTTTGAGCTTGCCCGAGTTTTGCGTTCAAAAGAGGGGTGCCCTTGGGATAGGGAGCAGACTCCGCGCAGCATGAGGGGCGCTTTGGTGGAAGAGACTTTTGAAGCCGTTGATGCCATTACCGAAGGCGATGCAATGCATTCTAAGGAAGAGCTCGGCGACTTGTTTTTTAACGCTACCCTTGTTTGCTCTATGTTTGACGAGCAGTGGGAAGCTGGCAGGAACGCTGGCGGAAAAAAGGACGGCTTTGCTTTTGAGGATGCGCTGGATGATGTTTGCCAAAAGCTTATCCGCCGCCATCCCCATGTTTTTGCTGCTGCAAAGGGGGTAAAGGCAGAAAGTGTGCCCGGGCTTTGGGACAGCATAAAGGAAAATGTTGAAGGCAGAAAGTCTGACTGCGTGCTTGATTCAGTTCCCAAGGAATTTCCCCCGCTTTTAAAGGCCTGCAAGTTCCAGCGGAAGGCTGCAAAGAAGGGCTTTGACTGGCCGGATGCTGATTCTGCCCTTGCAAAGATGAATGAGGAGCTTGGTGAAGTTAAGTCTGCTTCTTTGGAAGGAAACAGTGGGCATTTGGAAGAGGAGTGCGGAGACATGCTTTTTGCCGCCGTGAATTATGTTCAGAAGCTGGGCGTGGATCCGGTTCTTGCTTTGGAACGGGCAAACAAAAAGTTTTACGAGCGCTTTTCTTATGTTCAGCACAAGTGTGAGCAGCTTGAACCTGGCAAGGATATGGCTTCTCTTGGCCTTGAGCAGATGGAGGCCTTTTGGAAGGAATGCAAGTTGGCCGGAAATTAGCACCGTGGCTTTTTTGCTTGTGCGCTTTTGCATGGCTTGAAATTAAGTCTAATATAGTTCAATATAGTCCAATATAGGAGAATTAATTTGAAAAACAAGAAATTTATTGTGTGTACTGCCGTGTTCCTTGTGCTTGCGGCAGTGGTGGCCTTTATAGGCATTAAGTCTTCTGCCCAGAAGCCGCTTAACGACGGTGAATGGACGGGAAGTGCAGATGGCCGTAACGACCGTGTTGTTATGTCTGTTAGCGTTTCTGGCGGTAAGATTACAGCCATAAAAACTGTGCAGGAAGATGAGACCGACTTTGCAAAGGAAGCAATTGCTCAGATTGCAGAGGCTGTGCTTGGCGGAAAGAGCGTGGATTCAGTTGATGCTGTTTCCGGTGCAACCATTACTTCCAACGCAACAAAGCAGGCTATTAAGGAAGCCCTTAACGCATCCCGCGGAATTGCCTCCAAGAAGGCAAAGAAGGCTTTAAAGGACGAAAAGGTAGACATCGTTGTTATTGGTGCAGGCGGTGCTGGTCTTTCTGCCGCTACGGAAGCTGCTTCCAAGGGCAAGAAGGTTATTGTTCTTGAAAAGATGGGCAATGCAGGCGGAAACACTTCTTCTGCTACAGGCGGTCTTAACGCAAGTGAAACTTCCGTTCAGAAAAAGCTTGGCATAGAAGATTCAAATGCCCAGTATATAGAAGATACGATTAAGGGCGGCCACAATCTTAATGACCCGGACCTTGTACGCAACATGGTTGAACATTCAGCAGAGACTGTTGACTGGCTTATTGGCTTGGGTGCAGACCTTACTGATGTTGGCAAGATGGCTGGTTCCACAAACAAGCGTACCCACAGGCCTCAGGGCGGTGCTGCAATCGGTGCCCACCTTGTTCCTGTTCTTGTTAAGGCGGCGGAAACTGCCGGGGCGGAAATCCGCTACAACAGCAGGGTTACGCAGATTGTAAAGGCTGATGACGGTAGCGTTGCAGGTGTAAAGGTTCTTTCTGCAGAAGGTGAATACACTATAAGTGCAAGCGCAGTTATCGTTGCAACTGGCGGTTTTGGTGCAAGCCCGGAACTTGTCGTAAAATACAGGCCGGATCTTGCAGGCTTTGGAACTACAAACCACAAGGGTGCAACAGGAGACGCAATCGCTTTGGTTGAACCATTTGACGCAGACTTTGTTCAGATGGAACAGATTCAGACCCACCCGACTGTTGTTCCTTCCAACGGTTTTATGATTACGGAAGCTGTCCGCGGTAACGGTGCAATCATGGTGAACCGCGAGGGCAAGCGCTTTGGAAACGAAATGGCAACCCGCGATGTTATGTCCGCAGCAATTCTTGCACAGACAGGAAAGACAGCCTATCTTTTGTTTGACCAGGGAGTGCGCGAGTCACTAAAGGCAATCGAAGGCTATGCAAAGAAGGGGCTTTTGACGGAAGGCGCAAGTCTTGAAGAACTGGCTCAAAAACTTGGTATGCCGGCAGCAGATCTTAAGGCTTCTGTAGACACATACAATTCTTACCAGGCTTCAGGAAATGATGCGGAATTTAGCCGCAAGGCAGACGACATGCCCCGCGCAATAGCAACGGCTCCTTTCTACGCTGTAGAAGTTGGTCCTGCAATCCACCACACAATGGGCGGTATAAAGATTAACACAAAGGCACAGGTTCTTAACAAGAGCGGTTCTGTTGTAAAGGGTCTTTTTGCAGCAGGAGAAGTTACCGGCGGAATCCACGGTGGAAACCGTTTGGGTGGCAATGCCGTTGCAGACATCTGCGTCTACGGAAAAATCGCCGCAGACAGCGCCCTTGAATTCTTGGGTAACAAATAAAAGCGGTAAAAAAAAACTTGCAAAACTAAATCAAAAAAAATGCCGGGCTGGGTTCAGTTTACAGAACTCACCGGCTTTTCTTTTTTTTAATATGTATGCAAAACGCACTTGTTACGGGTGTATGGGTTCCGCGTAAGGTCAAAGGTGCTGTGTGGTAAAGCGGGCGTGATGAATGTATGGGGTGCGGAAATCAGTTTTGTGCGCAGCGGAAGGCAAAGACGTCTGAAAACCCGCATTGGAGCGGAACGAGCGCAGCGAGTTTAATTTCCTATTCCGCGACACCGCGGGTTTTCAGACGGATTTGACTGGGAGCTACACACAAAACTGATTTCCGTGTCTGTTCAACTCATCTAATTCAATGTAGCTAAAACTTTCATAAAGATTTGTAATTACACTTACTTGACATTACCCCATTAATCCATTAGTATTACATAAACGGCAAAGAGGTCGTAGGTATTTTTTTTGTATGGAATTTCCATGCAAAAATTCTATCTACGGCCTTTTCCTTTTTAAATCTCAAAGTCGGCAAAGGGGCTGCATGTACAGTGGAAGAACTGTGCGTGCGGCCTTTTGTTGTTTGGAGCGAAGAAAGATGAAAACACTTTATGAACCAAGTTTCGAGCATGACAACTGCGGCATCGGTGCAGTAGTAAACATTGACGGAAGCAAGTCCCACAAAATCGTTGACAATGCGCTAAGCATTGTAGAAAAATTGGAACACCGCGCAGGTAAGGATGCATCTGGCGAAACAGGAGACGGTGTTGGAATCCTGGTTCAGATTAGCCACGACTTCTTTAGTAAGAATGCTGCGGATCTGCTGGGCAATTTGGGCGAGCGTGAATACGGCATAGGCCAGTTCTTCTTTCCAAGTGATGGCGGTGCGGAAAATGAAAAGAAAAGATTTGAACAGTGCTGTTCATCAGAAGGACTTAAATTCCTTGGTTGGCGCAAGGTTCCAGTAAATGCCAAGGTCCTTGGAAAAAAAGCCCGTGACTGCATGCCAGAAATTTGGCAGGGCTTTGTTGCAAAACCCGAATCCTGTAAAATCGGAATAGACTTTGACCGCAGGCTCTATATCGTAAGGCGTAACTTTGAAAAGGTTGCAACAGGGGGCGTTGCGGGGGATGCCCCCGCAGAAGGGGTAGCGGAAAACCGCGGAGCGGGTTGCAGCGAGGGGGAGACTTCCCCCTCCTTAGCCAAAACCTACGTCTGCTCGCTTTCTTCCCGAACAATAGTCTACAAGGGAATGTTCCTTGTCCACGAGCTAAGGACTTTCTACGAAGACCTCCAGTCACCAGAATACCAGTCGGCCCTTGCAATAGTGCACTCACGCTTTTCCACAAACACACAGCCAAGCTGGCAGCGCGCACATCCAAACCGCTTCATTGCCCACAACGGAGAAATCAATACAATACGCGGAAACGTAGACCGTATGCTTGCCCGCGAAGAAACCCTCCATTCTGCAAAACTCTCTGATGCAGAAATGTCAAAGGTTCTTCCTGCAGTGGACACAAGCGGAAGCGACTCTGCAATGCTGGACAACACTCTGGAATTCCTTATGATGAACGGAGTGCCCCTTCCACTTGCAGTAATGATGTGCATACCGGAACCTTGGAAGCACGACGAAAACATGAATGCCCAGAAAAAAGATTTCTACCATTACTGGGCAACCATGATGGAAAGCTGGGACGGACCTGCCGCAATACTCTTTAGCGACGGAGACCTTCTTGGCGCAACCCTTGACCGCAACGGACTGCGCCCAAGCCGCTACTACATTACAAAAGACGGAATGCTAATCCTTAGCAGCGAAGTAGGAGTGCTGGACATACCGGAAGAAAACATAAAAATAAAATCCCGCCTGCAGCCTGGACGCATACTCCTTGTGGACACTGTTCAGAAAAAAATCATCAGCGACGAAGAATGCAAGGCACAATACGCAAACACCTATCCATACGGTGAATGGCTGGACATGAACCTTGTTCATCTTGCAGACCTGAAAATTCCCAACAAAAAAATTCCTGTGCACACATTGGAAGAGCGCAACATTCTTTACCGCGCATTCGGTTGGAATTACGAAGACGTAAACGAGATGGTTCTGCCAATGGCGCGTAACGGTGTTGAACCTACAGCCAGCATGGGCGTAGACACACCGCTTGCAGTTATGAGCGAAAAGCACCAGAGCCTCTTTAGCTATTTTAAGCAGCTCTTTGCCCAGGTAACAAATCCGCCTATAGACAGCCTTCGCGAAAAAATCGTTACGGACACAACAGTTTATGTTGGCAAGGACGGAAACATTCTTGAACCGAATGCAAAAAATTGCCGCGTTCTGGAAATAAACAATCCAATTCTTACCGGAACGGATTTAATAAAAATTGCCGCCCTCAATTCAAATGGGCTTAAAGCAAAAACACTTTCCATACTTTTCAAAATTGCAGATTCTCTAGGTGGGGAAAGCCTTCCCCTCGCTCAAGCCGGCAAGCCGTCTTGCGCTACCCCTTCTAGCGGGGAGACCCCGCAACGCCCCCTCCTGTCTGCTGCACTGGAAAATCTTTTTAAGCAGATAGACCAGGCCTATGCGGAAGGCTACAACATCATCATCCTTAGCGACCGCGGTGTAGACAAGACCCATGCTGCAATCCCTGCAATCCTTGCGGTAAGTGCAGTTGAACAGTATCTTATCAAAACAAAAAAGCGCACTGCCGTTTCCATAATCCTTGAAAGTGCAGAAGTGCGCGACGTTCATCAGGCTGCAATGTGCCTTGGCTACGGTGCCCGCGCAATCAACCCCTACCTTGCCCACGAGGCCATCGCAGAACTTATTGACCAGAAGATTCTGGACAAGGACTACCACACTGCAATAGACGACTACAACAAGGCTGTTGTTAACGGCATTGTAAAGATTGCCGCCAAGATGGGAATCAGCACAATCCAGTCATACCAGTCTGCCCAGATTTTTGAAGCGGTCGGAATTGCAGCTGACGTTATAGAAAAATATTTTACAAACACTGTAAGCCGTGTTGGTGGAATTGGACTAAAAGAAATAGAAGAGGATGTCCGCTACCATCACGCTCAGGGCTTTGACCCGGCAGGTCTTACTGTAAACCAGCATCTTGATTCAGTTGGAAACCATAAGCTTAGAAGGGGACCAACCGCAGAAAGCCACCTTTACAACCCGGAGACAATCGTTGCTTTGCAGCAGGCAACCCGCAACGCAGACTACAACCGCTTTAAGGAATACACAGCCCTTGTAGATTCAAATGACCATCCCCATACCTTGCGCGCTATGCTGGAATTTAATTTTGCTTCTGACGGGGGAATTCCCCTTGAAGAAGTTGAAAGCGTGGACGAAATTGTAAAGAGGTTCAAGACAGGTGCAATGTCCTACGGTTCAATTTCGGAAGAAGCCCACAAGTGCATGGCTTTGGCAATGAACCACTTGCACGGAAAATCCAACAGCGGCGAAGGCGGCGAAAAACCTGAGCGTCTTGGAACGGAATACAACAGCGCAATCAAGCAGGTTGCATCTGGCCGCTTTGGCGTAACGGAAGAATACCTTTTAAGTGCCCGCGAGATTCAGATTAAGATGGCACAGGGAGCAAAGCCGGGAGAAGGAGGACACCTCCCCGGTAAAAAAGTTTATCCTTGGATTGCAAAGACACGCTATGCAACTCCGGGTGTAGCCCTCATTTCTCCACCACCGCACCACGACATTTATTCCATAGAAGATTTGGCCCAGCTTATCTACGACTTAAAGAATGCAAACCGCCAGGCAAGAATAAGCGTAAAGCTTGTTAGTGAAGCTGGCGTTGGCACAATCGCTGCCGGTGTTGCAAAGGCTGGAGCACAGGTAATTTTGATTAGCGGACACGACGGCGGAACAGGAGCAGCCCCAATAAGTTCAATTCACCATGCTGGATTGCCTTGGGAGCTTGGCCTTGCGGAAACCCACCAGACACTTATTCAGAATGGACTTCGCGGACGCGTTGTTTTGGAAACAGACGGCAAGCTTATGAGCGGACGGGACGTTGTTATTGCCGCTTTGCTTGGCGCAGAGGAATTTGGTTTTGCAACGGCTCCCCTTATTTCCATGGGCTGTTCAATGATGCGTGTTTGCCAGCTGGACACATGTCCTTTTGGCGTTGCCACCCAGAACGAAAAACTCCGTGCAAAGTTCCCGGGAAAGCCTGAGTATGTTGAAAACTTCATGAAGTTTATAGCCCAGGAAATGCGCGAGATTATGGCAAAACTTGGAGTGCGCTCTGTAGAAGAACTTTGTGGCCGCACCGATTTGCTAAAGCTTAAGGACAAGCAGGGGTTCAAGAGGGCAGGCCTTGTGGACATGAGCCGCGTTCTTGCAAACTCAGAAGCTAATAAAAAAGAAGCTTGCGGCTGGAAAAAGGACCGCTCACTCTTTAACTTTGAGCTTGAAAAAAGAATCGACCTTACAAAGCTCCTTCCTGATTTTGAAAAGAATGCCAATTCAGGAAGCGGAGAAAAAGATTATATCAACATACAGTCAACAGACCGTACTGTGGGAACTATTCTTGGAAGCGAGATACAGAAGAAGTTTGGCAACAGTCTTGATGACGACACTTACCGCGTAAACTTTAGGGGAGGGGCTGGACAGAGTTTTGGTGCCTTTATTCCAAAGGGGCTTACCCTTAGGCTTGAAGGCGATGCAAACGACGCTTTTGGCAAGGGCTTGAGCGGAGGAAAGCTTGTAATCAAAAAGCCTGATGCTTTTGAAGGAGATGCAGACAAAAATATTATCGTAGGAAATGTTGCCCTCTTTGGAGCTACCAGCGGAACTGCATTTATTAACGGTGTTGCAGGAGAAAGGTTCTGCGTAAGAAATTCCGGTGCCACAGTTGTTGCGGAAGGATGCGGAGACCACGGCCTTGAATATATGACAGGTGGAACTGCCGTAATCCTTGGCGGAACAGGAAAGAACCTCTGCGCAGGAATGAGCGGTGGAGTGGCCTACGTGCTTGATGAAAAGCATGACTTGTACAAGAGGCTTAACCACGAGCTTGTAAAAATGTACGCCTTGGACGACGAGACAACAACCCTTTCTGCTTCAACAACAGATGAAGACAAGCTGCATTCCTTAATCGAACAGCACTTTGCAGAAACAGGAAGTGCCCGCGCAAAGTCTATTCTTGAAAACTGGAACCATTACCGCAAAGCCTTCAAGAAAATCATTCCTAATGACTACCTAAAGATAATGAAGGAAATTGCAGCTCAGGAAAAGAGCGGTTCTGAGCACGAAGATGCGGTACTTGCAGCTTTTAGAAAGTGTACGGCTTAGGAGGATTAAAATGGCAAAACCAACAGGATTCATGGAATATAAAAGAGTAGAGAACGCAAGCATTTCCCCTTTGGAGCGCATTGCAAACTTTAAGGAATTTCATCCCAAACTGGACGAAGATGCCAGGCGCGAACAAGCTGCACGCTGCATGAACTGCGGAGTTCCCATGTGTGGTGCTGCCCTAAAGCTAAAGGGAATGGTTACCGGCTGTCCTTTGCATAATTACATACCGGAGTGGAATGATGCCCTCTACAAGGGACAGTTTGACATGGCGGCATGGAGGCTTTTAAAAACTTCCAGCTTCCCAGAATTTACAGGACGCGTTTGTCCTGCTCTTTGCGAAAAGGCATGCAACTGCGGAAGTCCCGTTGTTGGAGAAGAAGCGGTTACCGTTCACGACAACGAGCTTTTTATTATAGAGAAGGCATTTGCAACAGGTTACATGAAGGCAGAAGTTCCCAAGACCCGCAGCGGAAAAAAAATTGCCGTAATTGGTTCGGGGCCAAGCGGACTTGCCGTTGCAGACTGGCTTAACCGCCGCGGACACAGCGTAACTGTTTTTGAAAGGGAAGACAGGGCTGGCGGACTTTTGATGTACGGCATTCCCAACATGAAGCTTGAAAAAAATATAATTGAACGCCGTATAAATCTTATGAAGGAAGAGGGCGTTGAATTTGTTTTTAATGCGGACGTTGGACGTTCTGCTTCTGCAGACCATATCCTTGGTGAATACGATGCAGTTGCCCTTTGCTGCGGTGCAAAAAAAGCAAGGGCTTTGAATGCAGTTGGAATTGAAAAGCTTTTAGCAGATGGCAAAGGCGCTGCCGGCGGAAAAATGCTTGCTGTTGATTTTCTTACCGCTGTTACAAAATGCGTAATTTCTACAAGCTCTGCCTTGGAAAAAATTTCCATGCAGCCTACCAACGGACAGATTGCCCAGATGCTAAAAAAACTCTACGGAATTGAAGTTGAAGGAAAGCACGTTATTATTGTTGGCGGTGGCGATACAGGAAACGACTGCTGCGGTTCTTCAATCAGATTGGGGGCTGCAAGTGTTACCCAGATAGAGATGATGCCTTGTCCTCCAGTTGAACGCGCTTCAAGTAACCCCTGGCCTGAGTGGCCCAAGGTTCTTAAGGTGGACTATGGTGCAGAAGAGTCAATTGCAAAATTTGGCAAAGACCCGCGTGTTTACGAGACAACAGTAAAAGAAGTTATTAGTGAGAATGGGCACATAAAGGCTGTGCGCACCGTGCAAGTTGAATTCCAGGTAAAAGACGGAAAGAGGCAGCTTGTTGAACGAAGCGGTACGGAAAAAACACTTCCCTGCGACTTGCTTCTTGTTGCGGCAGGATTCACCGGTTGTGAGGAATATACTGCAAATGCATTTGGAGTTGAGCTTGGAGAGCGGGGAACTGTAAAGGCTTTGGAGACAGGCTATGCAACCACCGTTCCAAAAATCTTTACGGCGGGAGACATGCACCGCGGACAGTCACTTGTTGTGTGGGCTATTGCGGAAGGCCGTGAATGTGCAAAGCAGATAGACGATTACCTTATGGGCAAGGCTCAGTAAAATGACTGATGACAAGTTTCACGATGAATGTGGTGTTGTAGGAATCTTTGGGGCAGATAATGCAGCCAGGCTTTCGTATTTTGCGCTTACGGCTTTGCAGCACAGAGGACAGGAAAGCGCCGGCATTGCTGTTTGCAATACCAATATTGCTGTTTGCAATACCAATGTTGCGTCCTCTGAAGGAGCCAAGATAAGTCTTTGCAAAGACATGGGGCTTGTGGGAGATGTTTTTTCTACTGAACACTTGCAGAAGCTTAGCGGAAATATTTCTGTAGGCCATGTACGCTATGCAACTGCCGGTGGACGCACTATTGAAAATGCCCAGCCTTTTTTGAATTCCTTTAAGAACGGTTCCATTGCCTTGTGCCATAACGGTCAACTTGTGAACCATGCAGAGCTAAGGGCCCAGCTGGAAGACGGAGGTTCTACCTTTTCCAGTTCAAGCGACAGTGAAGTTATTCTTAAGCTCATCGTAAGAAAGTATATAGAAAACGGTGGCAAGCTTGGAAGCCCCAATACCGGTGACCAGTCTGCAGAAGAAAACCGCAAAAGATTCATAGATGCTGTTGTGCAGACGGCAGGTCTTATAAAAGGGTCTTTTGCCCTTTGCATTATGACGGAAAATATGCTGATTGGAGTCCGCGACCCTAACGGTATAAGGCCCTTGTGTCTTGGAGAAATTTCCGGGGGCGTTGCGGGGGTGTCCCCCGCACAGGGGGTAGAGAGCAACGAAGTGCGAACGCAGGGGGAACTCGCAGCAAGTCCGAATGGACGAAGTTTCGAGCGGATGCCCCCCTCCTTTACATCCTATATAATTGCATCGGAAACCTGTGCCATTGATGCCGTTAACGGAAAATTTTTGCGTGACCTTGAAGGCGGAGAAATTGTCGTTGTTACAAAGGAAGGTCTTAGCTCTATAAAATACGCACAAGAAAAAAAGAGAACCTGTATTTTTGAATACGTTTATTTTGCAAGGCCTGATTCTGTGATTGACGGAATTTCTGTTCAGAATGCACGCTACAGGATGGGAGAAGTTCTTGCAAGGGAATCTTCTGTAGAAGCAGACGTTGTGATTGGAGTTCCCGACAGCGGAATTGGAGCGGCACTAGGTTATGCTAAGGCAAGCGGAATTCCTTACGTAACAGGAATCATCAAGAACAAATACATAGGACGAACTTTTATTGCACCAACTCAGGCTGAGCGCGAATCCATGGTTTTTGTAAAACTGAATGCAATCAAAAGTGATCTTGAAGGTAAGCGCGTAATTGTAATAGATGATTCCATTGTGCGCGGAACAACCAGCCGCAGGCTTGTCCAGCTTTTGCGCAAGGCAGGTGCAAGGGAAGTTCACTTTAGGGTTTCTTCTCCGCCGGTAAAGTTTCCCTGCTACCTGGGAATTGACACTCCAAGCAAGGCAGAACTTATTTCTAGTACCCACGAGCTTGAATCTATCCGCAAGGAAATAGGAGCAGACTCGCTTGCTTTTATTTCTCTAAAAGGAATGCTTGAAGCCCTTGGTGCGGACACTTTCTGCAAGGGCTGCTTTAACGGCGAGTATCCTGTCTGATTAGATTAACCGAGGTTGATTAACCGTATCGCTTGATTATGCTTTCTGCAATGGCTATCTTTTTCTGACCAGTGTCCATCGCTTCTTTTTCTATGAAGCGGTGGGCTTCTGCCTCTGCCATGCTCATGTTCTGCATAAGAAGCATTTTTGCGCGGTTTACAAGTTTTATTTCTTCCATCTTTACCTTTAGCTTTGTTGTCTGGCTGGAAAGAACCTGCACCTTGTACTGTACTGCAATTGCGGCCTTTATCATGCTGTAAAAATAGAACTGGTCAAATGGGTTTGAGATTGTGATGATTCCGTAGCCTTCCACGCGGTAGCTCACTTCTTCAAAAAGGGCGGTGGGGGTAAGCAGCAGGATTGTGCTTAGGCTTTCTGATGCGTCTACTGCAAAATCTTCTCCCTTGCCTTCTGCATAATCTGCAAGTATGATGTTGTATCTCCTTTCGGAAATACGGCGGCGGGCTTCGTTAAAGTCTGACAGCACTTCCGTTTCAAAGAGCGGGGGCATAAGCATAATGCCTGTGGCCTGAGAAATTTTTGAATCCTTTGTAACGACTAAAACGCTATGGGTATCTTCTGTCATTTGTTAAAATCCAAGGGCTTCCTTTACGAATTGGCTGCTTTCTGCAATTTCTCTGGCTGAATCAAGTGTGTCTGGTAAAGTTTCCATGTCTCCATCTGCTGCTTTTTCAAACAGGTTCTTTTCTATCGGCTCCGGCGGTTCAAGATTGTTTTTGATTCCGTCGAGCGCTGCGTGTATAAGGAGGGTAAAGACAAGGTAGGGGTTGCATTCGCTGTCCGGGGTGCGGATTTCCAGACGGCTTGCATCGTCCTGTCTGGTTGCGGGAACACGGATGAATGTTGAGCGGTTTTCGTAGCCCCATGCAATGTGAATTGGTGCCTTGCATGAACCAAGTCTGTCGTAGGAGTTTTCCGTGCAGTTCATGTAGTAGGTTAGTTCTTTTGCGTGCTTTAGGATTCCTGCCAGCATGTTGCGCCTTTTTCCGGCATCCATGCATGATATGTTTATGTGGAAGCCGCTTCCTGCTTGGTCTGCAAGTGGTTTGGGTGAGAAGTCTGCATAAAGTCCTGCGCTTGCGGCTCTTGTGCGTACAATCCATTTGAATGTTGTGGCGTTGTCTGCTGCGGTGAGTGCATCTGAATGGTGAAAGTCAATTTCGTTCTGTCCGGGACCTTCCTCGTGGTGGCTTGCTTCCGGCTGAATGCCCATCTGTTCAAGTGTAAAGCATATTTCGCGGCGGATGTTTTCTCCTTTGTCTTCTGGGGCAATGTCCATGTAGCCTGCCCTGTCAAAAGGAATTTTTGTTGGCTCTCCTTTTTCGTCCAGTTTAAAAAGGTAGAATTCTATTTCTGTTCCAAAGCTGAATTCCACTCCGAATTCTTCGCGGGCTTTTTTTACCGCGTTGCAAAGAATCTTTCGGCAGTCCTTTTTGTAGGGGCTTCCGTCCGGGTAGGAGATTGTGCAGAACATCCTTACAACTTTTCCGGTGTTTGGCCTCCAGGGAAGGATAGCAACTGTTGTTGGGTCCGGGTGCAGGAAAAGGTCTGATTTTTCTGCTGTCTCAAAGCCGTAGATTGCAGAAGCGTCAAAACTAACGCCATTTTCGAATGCGCTTTTTAGCTGTCCCGCCATTATGGAAATATTTTTTTGTACTCCGCGTAAGTCAAAAAAAGCAAGCCTTACAAACTTTACGTCTTCTTCCTGAACATATTCCAAAACTTCTTCTACTGTGTACATAAAAACCTCTTTCGTTATTTTTTATTATAATTTAATGCAGGCATGCTTTCAAGAATTCTACGAAGAGGGGACCTGCATTGTTGGGGCGGCTTTTGAATTCCGGGTGGAACTGAACTCCCACGTGGAATTGGCCTTGTATTTCTACAGCTTCTACGAGTGTGCCGTCCGGGCTTGTTCCGCTGATTGTTAGGCCTGCGTCCTTCATCTGCTCGCGGTAGTCGTTGTTGAATTCGTAGCGGTGGCGGTGGCGCTCGTGGATTGTATTGTTTTTAAGGACATTTTTGTATGCCTTTTCCAGAATTGTTCCGGCAGAAACAAGGCAGGGGTAGCTTCCAAGCCTCATTGTTCCTCCTTTTATGACACCTTCCTGGTCTTTCATCAAGTCTATGACCGTGTGTTCGCAGAGCTCGTCAAATTCCCTGGAGTTTGCGTCTTTGTAGCCAAGTACGCTGCGGGCAAATTCTATTACAGCAATCTGCATTCCAAGG
>DJYC01000091.1:55062-55694 GCA_002448445.1 Treponema sp. UBA6988 | reverse complement strand
TTTTTGCCGTGTAGCGGCAAAAACTCTTTTACCAAGGAATACGCTCCAGATTTTTATGGAAAATACTTTAAAACTTGTTTGTCTTTTCTATGGACAGACTTGTTCAAATCTGCTATAATACAGTGTCAAATTATAAAGAGGTATGGAATGATATTCCCGCTTGAAGAATTAGTAAAGTTTAAGGGCAGCATTTATGAGATTACCGCTGCTGCAAGCAAACGCGCCTACCAGTTGGCAGTGGTAAAGGATCCGGTTGTAGAAGAGAACGACGACAAGGTTGTAAGCATTGCAGCCCGCCAGTTGTTTACGAACGAGGTTCAGTACCGTATTGAACAGGGGCCGCGTCAGTAAAAAATGCTCCCGGTGATTGTAATATTTGCGCCCACCGCGTGCGGAAAGACTGCTTTGGCAAGGGAAATCTTTGGCAAGAGCAGTCTTTCGTATTTTAAAGGCATGGGGGAAGTCGTAAGCGCGGATAGCCAGGCTGTTTACAAGGGCCTGGACATAGGGACGGCAAAACCTTCCGCAGAGGAAAGAGTAGACATACCCCATCATTGCATAGACATAGCAGACCCCCGGGTGCAGTTTGGGGTGGGAGAGTGGCTTGAAGAAGCTGACCGTGCCTGCCGCGA
>DJYC01000091.1:0-55017 GCA_002448445.1 Treponema sp. UBA6988 | reverse complement strand
ACCGTGCCTGCCGCGAAATTGCATCCCGACATAAATTCCCCATCGTAACCGGTGGAAGCGGCTTTTACATACGCTCTTTTTTGCTTGGGCTGCCAAGTACGCCAGAAAGTGATTCTGAAATCCGCCGTCAAATAAAGGAAAGGCTTGCCCAAAAGGGTGACTATGCCCTCTACCAAGAGCTTAAGGAATGCGACGCTGAGTCCGCAAAAAAAATACGTGTTCACGACAGCTACCGTGTGTGCCGTGCACTGGAAGTCTTCTATTCATCTGGAAGGCCTTTGAGTTCCTTTGCTGTGCCGGACAGACTGCGCGAATGCTACGACTTCTGTTCTATAATCCTTACCCGCAAGAGGGAAGACCTTTACAGCCGCATAAATGCCCGCGTTGACGCAATGTTTGACCTGGGGCTTTGCAAAGAAGTTCTGGACTTGAAAAAGCAGGGGATAGGGCGTGACAGTCCCGCGATGAAGGCTATAGGCTACGGAGAGTTCTTTGACTGCCAGCCGGGCATAGAGGCCTTGGAAGCTGCCCAGAATTCAGGCTACCTTGATGCCGTAAAAGAAAAGATAAAGGCGGACAGCCGCCGCTATGCAAAGAGGCAGTATACCTTTATGCGGGGAATCCCAGGTGCCGTGACCTTTGACATGGACGACAGGACTGCTATTGAGCAGGAGATTTTGCGCTTTTGCCGTTCCCGAGGGGAATACTTATAAAGAAGATGGTTCCTTCGTTCATCTTTGAAGAAACCTTTATGTTCCAGCCCAGGGTGTCTATTATTGTCTTTACAACGCTAAGGCCTATTCCCATGCCCTGTTCCCGGCGCGAATTGGTCCCGCGGTAGAAGATGTCGTATATGTGCTCAAGGTCCTTTTCTTCTATTCCTATACCTGTGTCCGCAATGCTAAGAAGCACTACCGAGCCTTCCTGTACAGCAGAAATGCTTATGCTGTCGCCATCCTTTGTGTAGCGTACTGCGTTGCTTAGTATGTTTTCCAGTGCCCTGCTTACGAGGTTCTTGTCCATGGGAACTTCTATTGAGCTGTCCACGTCTATGAATGTGTTTATTTTCCTATTGTATACGCTGCTTGTATTTAGCGCGCTTTGTGCAAAGTTTGAAAGGAAGGGTTCTAGCCGCACGTTTTCCAGTGTCTGCTGCCAGTCTGTGTTGTTGAGCTTAACGTAGTTGATAAGGTCATTTATCATAACTTCAAGCTGGTCTGCCTTTGTGCTTATAATGGAAAGCGAATTCTTTACCGCATCCATGTCGCTCACGATTCCGTCTGTAATGGCCTCCGAATACCCTTTTATGAGCGAAACCGGCGTGCGAAGGTCGTGGCTTATACCCATGATGAATTTTACCCTGCGCTCGTGGTCATCCTTGAGGGAAGTTCTCATCTTTTCCAGGCTCTGTACAAGCGAGGTGATTTCGTTTGCAAGGCGCTTGTTCTTTGGCATCTTTATCTCTGCGTCAAGGTCTCCGTTTGCAATCTTGAGGGTGCTCTGCTCAAGCAGTGTTATGGACTTGTATATTACCCTTGAAAGCCTTATTACCGAGGTAAGGCAGAAGAATTCAAACAGTACTGCAAAGATAAGTATTTGCATGTAAAAGAGGGGCTTGTGCTTCCTGTTTTTTTCCGGGATAGGAACTCTGCTTATAACCAGAATCCTGTAGTTGAGCCCCCCGTTTTTTTCCATCTCCTCTTTTGTGAGCAGGGGCGACTGGAACTGGTAGTCGTAGTCGGAGTTGGTGTTCTTCATGAACTCAAATATTTCAAAGGGCGTAAGGTAGAGGCCTGCCTTTAGCTCCGGTATGTTTGAGATGATTACCGTAGAATTGTAATAGAAGGCAACCTGCACGTTGGGCGGTATGCTTTCAATCTTTTTCTGAACTATGGACCAGTCTTCCTCCGTAAGGTCTATTTCCTTGATTTTGCGGATTTCCTTGTATCCCTTTAGAAGGGTGTACTGGGGCGAGGTAAGGTAAATGTTTATGGGCAGGATTGTTATCGTAATCAGCGGTATTATAACAATCCCGAATATCAGTAGCTTGAACTGCGACTTTATTTTCATTTGTCGAATCTGTACCCCATGCCAAACATCGTAGTGATTATCTTGGGTGCGGACGGGTCTTCCTCTATCTTTTTCCTAAGCCTCTGTATGTAGACGGCAACCGCCGTAATGTCCCCGTACTGGGTTTTCCATACATTTGTATAGATAACGTCAGGGCTGAGAGGCTCACCTGCGTGGCGGGCAAGGAATTCAAGCACCTCATATTCCTTTGTGGAGAGGGGAATCTTTTCCGTTCCCTTCTTTAGCACGCAGCTGTTGCAGAAAAGCGTATAGGGGCCAAATGATATGGTCTCTTCCACCGAGGCCTCCGTTGCCGAAAGCCTGTTAAGCTTTGACTGAACGCGGGCAACAAGAACCTTTGGGCTGAAGGGCTTCGTAACAAATTCATCCGCACCATAGCCAAGGCCTGCAATTATGTCTTCGTCTGCATCCCGGGCAGAAACGATTATCACAGGAATAGTGGTTTTGTAGTCCTTCCTGAACTGCTGCAAAAATTCCAGTCCGCTCATACCGGGAAGGTTAAGGTCCAGCAGCACAAGGTCCGGCACGTAGCCATCCTTAAGCATCTCAAGCGCAGCTTCTGCCGTTTCGCATGCCTTTGTCTCAAAACCGGCATTGTTCATATAAAGGCTTATCAGTTCTGACATCTCAAGAATGTCTTCAATGACCAGTATTTTGCTCTTCATATGGTAAGAATAATACCGATTCAATTAAATCTCAATATTTTTTTTGTTATTTTTCCTATTATAACAGTTTTTTAGAAAAACCTGAGTGGATTAAAATTATGTTATTTCTTCTTTTGGACGGTACTTTATCCGGCTCTACCATTTTACGCCTCTGCTAATTCGGCAGACAGGCCTCTGCGCCACCGCCGTTCCGGGGTTCCGGGGGCCCAACCCCTCCATTGCTCCACTTCGTTCCGCAACCCGCCTTTGGCGGGCCCCTCCATGGCGGCGTAGGCTGGTGCGGTGGCACGTTGGTTAACACAAAAACAATCACTAGCGGTCCCTGAACTAGCAGCATGGCTTCGAGCGGCCTGTCGAAGGGGGCTTGAAGGGCTGCGGTATCAGTATCCTGCAAGCCGCCATCCGTGGCTTTTATTTTTCCTTCAAGAAGAAGCTCCCCTTGTCCGATATTCAAAAGAGAAAATTTATGCGGAAAAATCCGTAGACCCACTTGACGGTCGGACGATAACTGTACATTATATTAAGATATGATAGAAGTTACCCGTCTGAATGGCAAGAAATACTGGATTAACCCGCATCAAATAGAAAGCATGGAACAGAATCCTGACCTTACGCTTACGCTTCTTTCCGGAAAGAAGGTTGTTGTGAGCGACACTCCGGAAGAGGTGGTGAATAAGGTCGTCGAATACCGAAGGCGAATCGGCATCTGGAATCAGGAACTGTGATTTGCAAAAACAAAGGGAATAGTTAAAGTCGGGAGGATTTTTTTAAATGGATGTAGCTACAATTATTGGCCTTTTTGGCGGCGTGGCGATGGTAATTATCGGAGTTATTTCTGGTGGTGGACGTGCCGGGGATATTTGGAACCTAGCCTCCATCTTCGTTACTGTCGGTGGTTCTTATTGCGCCCTTTTCATTGCTTTCCCGTTACATGAAGTCCTTGGTGTCTGGAAAATAATGGGACGCTGTTTTAAGGTTTTTGACTACGGTGAAAAGTCAACCGTACAGAACATGGTTGCCCTTAGCGAAAAGGCCCGCCGTGAAGGTATCCTTGCCTTGGAAGAAGGTCTTGACGACTTGGATGACAAATTCCTTCGCGAAGGCCTGCGCCTCATGGTCGATGGTCATGATGGAACTGCAATCCGTGCAATCATGGAAAACGAAATGTCCCAGTGCGAAAAGCGCCACATGGAGTGGGCTGGTGTACTTATCCAGTGGGCAGGTTACGCTCCAGGTTGGGGTATGTTGGGTACCGTTATCGGTTTGATTGGTATGTTGAACAACTTGGAAGACAAGTCAGCCCTTGGTCCTAACATGGCTGTTGCTTTGATTACAACACTTTATGGTTGTATGATTGCTAACTGGCTCTTCGGACCTTTGTCAAACAAGCTTCTTGCCCAGAATGCAAGGGAAATGAATGCAAAGGACATGGTCCTTGAGGGTGTTCTTTCTATTCAGACTGGAGACAACCCACGCATCCTTGCAACAAAGCTCCTTACATATCTTGATCCTGTAACACGCAAAGCTATTTCTTCAGAAGTTCTTAAGGACTAAGGAGGCTTGAAGAATGGCTAGAAAAAAATCAGATCCTGGAAAGCCTTCAACCGCCTGGCAGGGTACTTATGGCGACATGATTACCCTCATGCTCTGCTTCTTTGTTATGCTTTACGACCCTAGTGATGCAGATGCCGTAATGATGGCCGCAATGCAGGCTTCCATCCAGAATACGCTTCAGGGCGGAGGACAGTCACTGTCTGCCGGCCGACTTTCCGACCTTGGAAATACTGTAAGCTCGCTTCCTTCAAACGAGAGGGGTTCATCTCTTGGACCTGCAAAGAAGAAGGCTATCAGTATTTTTGAGCCGGACATAAAGTCCAACCGCATCACAATCACTAGTGATGAGCGCGGTCTTGTAATTTCCCTCGCTTCCGATTCATTCTTTGAAAAGGGAAGCGCGGACTTAAATATGGAAACAACACGGGAAACACTCTTGCGCCTTTCGCAGTTCTTTAACGAGATAAACGAAAAGGAAGCCCTCGAAAAGCGCAACCGCAAGGAGAACGAACCCTGGCGCTACAGAATAGAAGGCCATACGGATTCGGAAGATGTGGGCCCGAACGAGGAAGGGGTGCAGGAATTCAAGACAAACTGGGAACTTTCTGCAGCCCGTGCAGCTAATGTATTGCATTACCTGGTTGATTTTGGGGCGAACGAAAAGTCCTTTTCAATCGCAGGCTATGCGGATACCCGTCCAAAGTTCAAGGATGCGGAAATGCCTGAAGCGGCTGCCTACAACCGCCGCGTGGACATAATCATTCTTGATGACGGGCATTTTTAAAAGATTACTAAATTAAAAGAATAAAATACCGATAATAAAAAAGTAAGTATTTTATAATTGGAGGATTCTATGGCAGACGAAGGCGCAGCAGACGACTTGGCAGGTGACATCGGTGGGGATGAAGTTCCGGCAAAAAAATCAGGCGGCCTTAAAGGTGCATTGCCTGTATTGCTAAAATATATTCTTATCGGAATTGCAGCTGTTATTTTTATAGTAACGATTGTAATCATAACCAACCTTATTATGAATAGGGGTGGCAAGAGCCAGTCTAAGATTCCGGTTGGGCAGGAGTACACAACCCAGCGCGAGGTTCTTTCCTGGTACACGACACTGGATCAGATTCGTACGCAGACATGCGACGACATCAATCCGGCAAACGTTGTTGTTCAGGTAGTGCTTGGCTACAAGAAAGACGATAAGAATGCTTCTACAGAAATCACTGAACGCCGTATCGAAATCGTTGACTTCTTGAGGCAGTTCTTCTCTTCAAAGTCAGAGGCAGAAATTGCACCTGATAAGGAAGAAGCCTTGAAGAACGATATACGCGATCAGATCAACGAAAACATTTTGTCTCGTTCAAAGATTAGGGATGTGCGTTTTACAACAAAAGATGTTGTAAAGGCTCAGTAATTCAAAAAATTGTGCAGGTGGGATTAGGCGATGAATGAAGTTCTTTCACAGGACGAAATAGACCAGCTTCTCCAGGCAATCAGTACGGGCGAAAGCGAAACTGATGACTTTAAGCCGGTGTCGGATACACGCCGTATTAAGATATACGACTTCCGCCGCCCGGACAAGTTCTCAAAGGAACAGATCCGTACTGTTTCCAATATGCACGAAACGTTTGCCCGTCTTACGACTACAAGCCTTTCGGCACAGTTAAGAACGCTGGTTCATGTCCACGTAGCTTCCGTAGACCAGCTTACCTACGAGGAATTCATCCGTTCTATTCCAACACCAACAACATTGGCTGTAATAAACATGGATCCTCTTAAGGGCAATGCAGTCTTGGAAATTGCTCCGGAAATCACGTTTATTATGATTGACCGCTTGTTCGGCGGTTCTGGTGATACGGGCGGTAAGGTAAACCGCGACCTTACGGATATTGAACAGTCCGTAATGGAAGGAATTATCGTCCGCATCCTTGCCAATATGCGCGAAGCGTGGACGCAGGTAATCGACTTGCGCCCAAGGCTGCAGCAGATTGAAACAAACCCTCAGTTTGCGCAGATTGTTCCTCCAAGCGAAATGGTTATCCTTGTAACTCTTGAAATCAAGATAGGCGAGGAAGCCGGCATGATGAACATCTGTATTCCTTACATCACGATTGAACCGATTGTCTCAAAGCTTTCATCACAGTTCTGGTTCAGTTCGGTAAGGCGCTCTTCTACAACCCAGTATCTTGGCACACTCAAGGAAAAGCTTGCGGATGTTGAGATGCAGCTTGTTGCGGAGGTTGCCAGCATGAACGTTCCGATTCGCGACGTGCTCAACCTGCGTGTGGGTGATGTGGTACGCTTTAACAACACCAAGATTAATGATCCGCTTACCCTTAGCGTTGGCAACAAGAAGAAGTTCTACTGCCAGGCGGGTACAATCGGCAAGAAGGTTGCTGTTCAGGTCATCAGCAAGATAAATGAATCGGATGAAGAAGATTTTGAAGAACTGTCCGCAGAAGGAGAAGAATCAATATGAGCGAAGGATCTATTTCACAGGCAGAAATTGACGCATTGTTGTCCGATGTTGACATGGGAGGCCTTGGCAACGGAGCTTCTCCTGCAGCAGCCTCCGGGTCCAAATTTGATGTGGAGACCCTCAAGAAGTTCGCGGACGGCTTAAAAGATAGACTTGGTTCTCAGTTGAACACTATGACGGGTGCAGAAGTTTCTGTTGATTCCCCCATAGTTGAAACTCTGAACAGAGACCAGTTGCTTGCAAAGATTCCGGAAGTGGTTGTAGCCGTAATGGCTGACTATTCAACTGCTTTGAGCGGTGACCACTTGTTCATCATGGATCCGGAATGTGCTAAGAAAATTGTAAGTCTTGTAAATAAAGAGGAATCTCCTGAGCTCGATGACATGGCTTTGTCTGTTATCAGCGAAGTTGTTGCTCAGCACTCTGGTTCAGAGATTACAGACTTAAGCAAAGACGGTAAACTGCCGGGCCTTGCAACCAATACGCCGGAAGCTGTAAACCAGCCAAAGGCCATGGTACGCATGCCTCAGGATACTTTCGCTTTGTTTACTTATCCGCTCAACATTGACGGAACACCATATACCTTATGGGAAGCTGTCAGCGGTCCTGTTGCGGATGGTATGGTAAAAGCCTTGGGCGGCGGTGAGCCAGCTCCGGCTCCGCAGCAGGCAACTGGTGCGGCTCAACAATTCAATCAGCAGCCCATGATGGGCATGGGGATGAGTATGGGCGGTATGTCTCAAGTAGCAAATACACCAAATGTACAGTCGCTGCAGTTCCCGAACTTGCAGCAGGTCGGCGGAACTCCTGAACAGGGTAATATTGGCCTGATTATGGATGTCTTTATGGAAATGACGGTAGAATTAGGCCGTACAAAGAAAACCATTAAAGACATTCTTGGAATGGGCGAAGGTACCATTATTGAATTGGATAAACTTGCCGGTGAACCGGTAGATATTTTAGTTAACCATAAACCTATAGCTAAGGGCGAAGTCGTAGTCATCGACGAAAACTTCGGTGTCCGCGTAACGGAAATTCTTCCTGCGCTCGAACACGTAACCGTACAGATGTAGGGAATGGATGCTCCCGGCTGGGGATAAGTCCGGGGGTGTCTTGTTCATGGGTGGGGGACACTACGATTAACTCAAAAAGACTGCTTGCAGTTTTTGCAATTTTTCTCTTGGCTACGGTCATGTCTGTGAATGCCCAGGATTCTGGACCACAGACTGATTCTGTTTTAAATTCTTCAACTGAAGTTCAGCAGAATGAAAGTCCGGTTGTTACGGATGAAAGCAAGATGCCCATTACTGATGAGACCTCGCTTCCTGTTATGGATGACGGTTCTCCTGCCGGTAGCGGCCTGTGGGTCTTCGTAAGGATGATACTTGTCCTTGGACTTGTCCTTGGTCTTATCTATCTGCTTTACCGCTTTCTAAAGAAAAATTCCTATATTGCCTCTGATGACGACAAATTCCTTAGGCGTGCGGCTTCAATCAGCCTTGGGCCTGGAAAGTCTGTTCAAATCGTTACCCTTATAGACAAAGCCTATCTTGTCGGTGTTAGCGAGAATTCCATCAATTTGATTTCCGAGATAGACGACAAGGAGCTTATAAATGCCCTGAACCTTTATGCGGATAAAACCCAGGCTGCATCAAAGCCAAAGAATTTTAGCGAGATTCTTGATTTGTTCATGCCTGGCTCATCAAAGAAGGGGGCTGAGGCAAATGCTTTTGACGATGGAAAATCAGATCGTATATTGAATTCGCTAAAGCACAGAACCCGAACTTTAGGCGAGGGAGAATAATTATGCAAAGTTTGATTCATTTTTTTGCGGGAAAAAACATCAAGAGGATAATGGTAGCTTTGCTGCTGGCAGTTTTCTGCGCAATGGCCGCAACCGCCCAGTCTTCTTCTGAGCCGTCATCCTTCCCCGAAGGCTCCACACGTGGGAATACAAGCATGAGCGAGAGGATTACGGGCCTTGACTTTCCCAACGTAACCTTCAGCGCGACAGCACCGCGTACTGGAAAAGAAGTTGCATTCAGCGTCCAGCTTTTGCTTCTGCTTTCCCTCCTTACGCTGGCACCGAGCCTTTTGATTCTTACAACATGCTTCCTGCGCTTTTCCATTGTGCTTGACTTTATAAAAAGGGCCCTTTCCCTGCAGCAGGTTCCACCTACCGCAGTCCTTAACGGAATAGCTCTTTTTATGACGCTTTTTTGCATGTGGCCAACTTTCAAGAGTATGTATGACTCTGCCTTTAAGCCGCTCTCCAACAATGAAATCACTATAGAAGAGGCTTTTGACAAGGCCGAGGCTCCCGTTCGCATGTTCATGTACCGGCAGTTGGATGGGGATCATTCCTATGTCCGCACATTCATGAGCATGGCCAAGTTGAACAAGCCAAAGAATTTTAGCGAGGTTCCAACATACATTCTGGTTCCTTCATATATTCTGCATGAACTTACTGTTGCCTTTAAAATAGGCATCATGCTCTATATACCCTTCATTGTAATAGACATGGTTGTTGCCAGCATCCTCATGAGCATGGGTATGATGATGCTTCCGCCGGTTCAGATTTCCATGCCTTTTAAGCTGATGCTTTTTGTCCTTGTTGACGGATGGGGGCTCTTGACTCAACAGCTTTTCCAGAGCGTAGTAGGCTAAGGGGGTAGTATATGAGTATGGAACAGGTTACGCTTCTTATGCAGGGCGGAATACTTCAGGTTCTTAAGCTTTGTGCGCCAGTTTTGGGTGCAGCCCTGATAATTGGCCTTGTTGTTGCCATTTTCCAGGCTACGACTTCAATTCAGGAACAGACGCTTACATTTTTGCCCAAGCTTTTGGTCATGTTGATTGTTCTTGCCCTTCTTGGAGGGGCTATGTTCACCAGCATGAAAAGTTATACGGTTGGCCTTTTCCAGATGATTGGCCGAATGTAGCTTTTTATTAACAGGAAGTAGATGTGCCTAATTTAGAGTTTATTGCGGCAAGAGCACCTGTCTTTCTTTTGGTGGCAGCCAGATGCTTTGCCCTGATGATGACCCTTCCTCTCTTGTCTTCAAAGGCTGTGCCCCGCATCGCAAAGGTGGCGCTGGCCTTTTACATGGCATATTTTATTTTTCCCCAGGTTTCACTTGCTTCGGGAAAATTCGCTTCCTATTCATCTTATGTAAACGCAGACGGCAAATTCACCCTTGAGTATATTCTGCTCCTGGGTGGAGAGGCCTTAATTGGAATGATAATCGGTTTCTATATAACCGTTATCTTTGCTGCATTCAGCACGGCAGGCCAGTTCTTTGCCTTCCAGATGGGATTCTCTGCTGCGGAGGCCTATGACTCGCTCAGTCAGGTGGAAAATCCTCTCATGGGGCAGTTCTTCAACCTTCTTGCAATGCTTATTTTCATGCAGAACAACTGGTTCCAGATGCTTTTTTTGGGAGCACTAAAGACCAGCTTCCAGTCGCTGAACTGTTTTTCTATAGTTGGTAGCTCCGACCACCTTATGACATTCATGCTTTCCGGCTTAGTAAGGCTGTTTGCGGATGCCCTGGTTCTTGCCCTTCCGCTGATGGGCACCCTGTTCCTCATAAACGTGGCTATGGGTATCCTTTCAAAGGCTGCACCTCAGATGAACCTGCTTTCCGAAGGGTTCCCGACCCTTATGCTTACTTCTTTCTTTGTAATATGGACACTTCTTCCTGAATTCTTTAATTTCTTTACAAATTCTTTTGTAGCTGGATTCAGGCAGATAGAACGACTTTTTATAAGCCTAGGCGGAGGAGGAATTTAGTGAGCCAGATAGACTTGCAGTGGTTTGCCGCAGAGGATGAGGGCAAGACCGAGGAACCTTCAGAATACAAACTCCGTAAAGCCCGTGAAGAGGGACGGCTTGCAAAGAGCCAGGAGCTTAACGGCACTCTGGTTTTCTTTGTCACTGTCATCATGCTCATACTCCTTGCCCCCTGGATTGAAAGGAAATGCGAGGAAGTTCTTACTTATTTCTTCAGAAATGTAGCCGCTCCCAAGGTTGACGACAAAAAATTCGCATTTTTCTGCCTAAAATATTTCATTATTATGACTCTTCCCATTGCGTTCGTGGGGATGATTGCAGGAATAGTTTCCAATTTGATACAGAACAAGGGCTTTTTGTTTACCACAAAGACAATCATGCCAAAGTTTGACAAAATAGTTCCGCACTTTGGCCGCTACCTTAAACGCAGTTTTTTTTCTGTAGAGGGCGTGTTCAATATTTTCAAGTCGATTTTCAAGGTAGCAATAATAGTAATAATAGCGTTCTGCATAATCAGGCTGAATCTGACGTCGATTTTTAACTACCTCAGAACCGGTGGTCCTAGGCTTGCAATGAAGAGTTTTGCCGGAATGGCTGCAGTCCTGCTCGTGATATGTGCAGTCCTTCTGCTTGCAGTCGGCGTACTTGACTATATCGTGCAGAGAAGGCAGTTCCGCGAAAGCATGAAGATGACAAAGCAGGAAGTTAAGGAAGAATACAAGGAAATGGAGGGCGACCCGGAGGTTAAGAGCCATCTGGAGCAGGTTCAGCGGGCAATGCTAAGGCAGAACATACAGAAGGCCGTAAAAGAGGCGGATGTTGTTATTACCAACCCGACCCATTATGCGGTTGCCCTTGAGTGGAAGCGCGATACGGCTGAACTTCCTGAGGTTACGGCAAAGGGAGAAGACCTTACTGCCCAAAACATGAAGAAGATAGCGCGGGACAACGGGGTTCCTGTTGTGGAAAACAGGCCTCTGGCCCGCGGACTATATACAGATACCCAGGTTGGTGATATAATACCTGCAAACTATTTGAAGGCCATAGCCACTGTTTATGTACAGATTGGCTATCTTGACAAAAAATATGCAAAAGTTTGATTTTTTTGATTGAAAAATTCTATAAAACACTTTATAATATAGAAAAAGTGGGTGGGGACTCATGGCAGAAAATAAAAGTGGGAATAGCAGGCAGAGTATAATTTCAGCGATACAGGGAAATTCCGTGGCGGTTGCTTCGGTTGTAATTGTCCTTATGCTTTTTATACCGCTGCCAAAAATTGTAATTGACTTGGCAATGGTTGTAAATTTGGCCATTGCCCTTGTAATCCTTTTGACCGTAATGTACACGAGGCGAGCTGCGGATTTTTCATCCTTTCCGCGCGTAATCCTTTTGGTGACGTTATTTGGGCTTGCCATAAACATCTCTTCGACAAGGCTCATACTTCTTCCGGGGGCTGATGTTCCGGCGTCTATGCTTATGTCCAAGCAGAGTGAAATGGTAAAGGCTTTTGCCAATATTGTTGCCGGTGACAACCTTGTGGTAGGATTTATTATCTTTGTCATCCTCATTGTTGTCCAGGTAATAGTCGTTACAAAGGGTGCTGGACGTATTTCCGAAGTTAGCGCCCGCTTTACCTTGGACAGCATGAACTCAAAGATGTTCGACATCCAGAATGACCTTAACAGCGGTGCAATTACCGAGGAGGAGGCCGAAAAGCGCAAGGAAGAAATAAGGCGCGAGGTTGACTTCTATTCAACAATGGACGGTTCCTCCAAATTTGTAAGCGGAAACGTAAAGGCTGGCATATTCATTACAGTTGTAAACCTTATCGGTGGCATGATTACCGGCATGGTCTTCCACAACATGGCTGCAGGTGAGGCTATGGACACCTATGCAAAGCTTACCATAGGCGACGGACTTCTTTCCCAGCTTCCTGCATTGCTCGTCTCATTCTCAACAGGTATTCTCGTTACAGGAAGCCGTGCGGACGAATTTATCGGTGATGAACTCAAGCGCAACTTCTCCGTTAGCGGAACTATATATGTTATCGTTGGTATTGCCCTTGCAGCGATGGGGCTTGCTTTCCACAATGCGTCTGCATTCGTGCTTGTGCCGATTGGTGCTGTCTTTGTATATCTTGGAATCCGTATGCAGAGGATGCAGAAGACGGAGGCTGAACGTGCGGCTGAGGCTGCAAGAAACGCAAAGTCCAGCAAGCAGACTGGCGGTAGCCCGGATGAAGTGTCTCCTGTAGTTACCCTTGATCCGCTTTCCCTTGACCTTGGATATGCCCTTGTTCCTCTTGTTGACCGTGAAAAGGGTGCGGAGCTTCTTGAACGCGTAACAAGAATCCGCCGAGAGGAAGCCCTTGACCTTGGCCTTGTTGTTCCTCCTATAAGAATCCGTGACAGTATGTCCATAGACCCCGACGAATATTCATTCAAGATTCGCGGCATAGAAGTCGGAAAGAGTAAGCTCAAGCTTGGCTACTACATGTGCCTTAACACAGGAAATGTTGATCCCAAGCGCGCAATTGTCGGAGAAAAGACAAAAGACCCTGCATTCGGCATGGAGGCAATCTGGGTTTCCGAGCCCAAGCGTCTTGAAGCGGAAAAGGCCGGCTACGCAGTAATCGATCCTCCTACAATCATAGCAACCCACCTGACGGAAATCATACGTCGCCATGCAAAGGATATATTAAGCCGCCAGGAAGTTAGTTCAATTATAAACAAGGTTAAGGAAACAAATCCTGTCGTTGTTGATGAAATCCTCAACGGAGACCACAAGCTTACATACGGTGAAATTGAAAGCGTTCTCAAGAACCTTTTGGATGAACAGGTCAGCATACGCAACATGGTTGTCATCCTTGAAACTCTTGCCAATTTTGCTCCCATTACAAAGGATCCGTGGACTCTTACAGAGAAGGTTAGGGAAGCACTTGGAGCGCAGATTTGCCTTCAGTATGCTGATGAAGACCGTGTGCTCCACGTCATGCGGCTTTCCCAGAACCTTTCACAAAAAATTGTTGAGCATCAGGTTATGCAGCCCGGTCAGAAGCCATTTGTTGCATTTGATCCTGTTGACGGCCGCAAATATATTGAAACTATGAGCGCGTCTTTTGCAGCTGTAAGCGAAAGAAACTATCTGCCGATTGTGCTTTGCCCGGATCAGGTACGCCTTCTTGTTCATTCCTCAACAGAACGGGAGATTCCGGGTCTCGTTTGCATTTCGGTAAGCGAAGTTATGGCTGCCGGTTCGGGAATAAAAGTAGAGACAATTGGAGACATCGATGTACAAAACTGAAAAACTAGGAAGCACGCAGATGGAGATAGAAGGACCATCTCTTGAATGGATAAAAAACAGACTCCAGAGAGAGTATGGTGACATGTATCAAATCCTCAACTATAAAACAACCCTAAAGGGTGGGCTTTTCGGTTTTTTTCAGAAGGAAATCGTAAATGCCAACTACGTGGTTGAAGATTCGTTCAAAAGGTATAATTCCGTTCCCGATCCTCTAAAGAAAATGCCCTATCCAGGAGCGGATGTTTCCCAGTTCCAGCATCCCCAGGCCTATGCCCAGAAGCCGGATTACATGCCCTATATGACAAGGGAAGCCTCTGTAAAGGTTGGAATGCAAGATTTGCAACAGAACAGTTTTACGGCCAAGAGGGATGAATTCCTTAAGCAGACTTTGGGCAGCGGCAATGTTACCAGCATGCTGCAGGTTGCTCAGCTTACCAAGCAGATTGAAAAGCTTGACGAGAAAATTGATTCTATTTCCCAGGCTCAGGCAGCATCCCAGGGTGATGAAAACGCTACAATACAGAAGATAAATGATTTGTTGTCACAGAATGAATTCACCCAGAACTATATCCGAAAGATGGATGAAAAAATCCGCAAGGAATTCAACCTGGAAGAACTTGAAGATTTTGACGGTGTACAGGATAGCGTAATCGACTGGATTGGCGAGTCAATATCCATTGCACCTAAATTCAATTCAAAGGGCAAGTTTGCACACGTCATCGTTGTCGTAGGTCCCACTGGAGTTGGAAAGACCACTACGATTGCCCGTATGGCGGCTAAGCTCCGCAAGGTTGCACAGTCAAAGAAGCTGCCTGCTCCAGCAATCAAGATGATAACGATGGACACGTGGCGCGTCGGGGCATTTGAACAGCTCAAGCACTATGGGGACGCAATCGAAATTGACGTTGACAAAGCTGAAAGTGCCGATGACCTTAAGTCCCTTTTTGATTCTTATAAGAATAGCATAGATTTTGTCCTCATAGATACAAGCGGATACAGCCCGAATGACTACGAGAATATTGCAAAGATGCGCTCCATGCTTGATGTCAAGGGTATGCAGCCCGACATTTATCTTGCCGTTGCTGCAAGCACAAAAGCCAGCGACCTTGAAAAAATCATCAGAAACTATGAATCGTTCGATTTCCGCAGCGTGATTGTTACAAAATGTGATGAAACTTCTGCCTACGGAAACGTCATAAGCATTCTTAGTGAAAAGAACAAGCAGGTTTCCATGATAACTGACGGCCAGCAGGTTTTGCATTCGTTAAAACGTGCTAGCCCTGTTCTTTTTCTGAGGCAGCTTATCGGTTTCCAGGTGAACAAGGACAAGCTCGTAAAGAAATTCGGCTCGGAAAATGAGGAAGATTAAGGTCTTGCGCAGGATATGTGTCAAGAAGTCTATTTTAAGTAATGTGTGGTGTTGATTATGGGAATGGAAGAACAGGCAAACGAACTTCGTGCCATGATGGGGAACGGCGATCCCCATAAGACAAGGATTATCGCGATAACGAGCGGCAAGGGCGGCGTCGGCAAAACTAATGTTGCCGTAAACATGGCAATTGCCTATGCGGAAATCGGCAAGCGCGTGATTCTTATAGACGGCGATATGGGAATGGCTAATGTTAACGTTTTGCTTAACATAGTCCCCCGCTACAATTTGCTTCAGGTTATCAACCGCCAGAAAAAGATGAGTGAAATAATTTTGGACACGGAATTTGGCATAAAATTCATTGCCGGTGCAAACGGATTTTCCAAGATTGCAAACCTGTCCAAGGAAGAGCTGGACTATTTTACAAAGGAATTCCTGTCTCTTTCCAATGCCGACATAATAATAATAGACACCGGTGCCGGTATTGCAAACAACGTTTTGCAGTTTGTCGCTGCGGCAGACGAGGTATACGTTGTTACCACGCCGGAGCCAACTGCCATAACGGATGCCTATGGTATCATAAAGATAATTTCTACGGAGCTTGTGGACAGGGAGAGCAACATAAAGCTGCTCGTAAACCGTGTCCATTCTGCGGATGAGGGTAAGCGCATCTCCGAGCGTATCATTACTATTGTTGGTCAGTTCCTTAATTACAAGGTTGACTATATAGGTTTCGTTTATGAGGATTCTGTGGTTCAGACCGCAGTTATCCGCCAAAAGCCTTTTATTGTGGTTAATCCCACTTCAAGGCCTTCCGTCTGCATCAAGCACATCGTAGGAAGGATAGAGAAGACGGAGAATAATGCTTCTGTCGGCGTTCAGAATTTCTTAAAGAAATTTGTTGTAGGCGGAAAGAAAAAAAGGTAAATCGCGTTTAAATTATTCTGAATTTGCAAGTTAAACTTGACCGGAATGAAATTTTGACGTAATCTTATATATATATGCGGAGGAATGGTTTATGCTCACTCCAAAAAAGATAGCAATTCCGGCGGCTGTTGGTTTTGTTATTTCTTTTGTAATTAGTTTGATTTTTACACACAGCCTTTTTTGGTCTCTCATAAGGGGACTTATATTTGGTGTAGTATTTGCACTTTTGTTCCTTCTTGTTGACTTTTTATTCAGCACATTTTTGGAACAGGCTTCCGATGTGGAAGTTTCTTCTGCAAAGAAGCCTTCTTCTTTAGGCAACAAGGTTGATATCGTTATTTCTGATGAAGACCTTACGGATGACGGTGAGAATTTGCGCTTTTCCGTAAACAACAATAAAAAGATTCTTGATGACCAGACCCTGAAGGAATCTGATGCTAAGGCTGATGTCCGGCTTGATGATGCAGGGGCTGCAATGCAGAATGCGCCTGAGTCAGAAAAGGAAAGTTTCTTGCAGAGCGCAAAGGAAACGGCGGCAACAGCTGCAACAGTGGCCGCTGCCAAGCAGGATGAAAATAAGCCTTCCTTTGTTGCCTCTTCCGTTGCGGAAGTTACATCTCCAGGAGCCTCTTCTTCAGCATCCGCCAGTTCAGATGGTGGAGCTGTGGACGGCATAGACAGTCTGCCTGATCTTTCAGGTTTTGATGCCCTTACAGGTGATGTTGAGGACAGTCCCGACGTTATAGATGATACGGAATTTGCCAGCAGAGGAGTTTCTTCCCCTGCAAGCCGTGGCAGTACTTTCTCTGATGGAACAAAGGCTGCCGACCATGATACGGAAACACTGGCAAAAGCTATTTCTACAATTTTAAAACGGGATGAATAAATAATATAAAAGGTGAGGATAATGGGTAATTCGCTTACGGATGAAGAAAAGACAGAAGATGAACTTTGGCACGAATTCAAGAAGACCAGGTCTTCACAAATCCGTGACAAATTTATCCGCCAATATATGCCTCTCGTAAAATACGTTGCCGGAAAGGTAAAGACTGGTATGCCGGACAGTGTTGAGTATGAAGACTTGATCGGTTTTGGTCAGTTTGGACTTTTGGATGCAATAAATAAATTTGATCCGGACAAGAACGTAAAATTCAAGACTTACGCAGTTACAAGAATCCGTGGTGCTATTTTTGATGAATTGCGGGAGCTTGACTGGGTTCCTCGCTCGGTAAGGCAAAAATCAAGGGAAATAGAAGACACTATTGTTGAGCTTGAAGCCCAGCTTGGCCGTACCGCTACCGATGCAGAGATTGCCAAGGCCATGAACATGACCGAATCGGAATATCAGACTACAATCATGAAGGTAAGCGGAACCAGCGTTCTTTCCCTTAACGATGTATGGTATTCAGGGGATGACAGCGACCACATGTCCATAGGAGACAACATTGAGTCTCCATCCAGCCTTAATCCTGATGTTATTGTTGAAAGGGAGGAAGTCCGCAAGGTCATAATCCAGGCAATCAACGAACTCCCCAAAAATGAAAAGATGGTAATAGTCCTTTATTATAATGAAGACCTGACCTTCCGTGAAATAGGGCAGGTACTTAACGTAAGCGAAAGCCGCATAAGCCAGCTTCACACAAAAGCCAATATGCGCCTGCGTGCAAAGCTTACTAGCCTCCGCAAAGGTATTTTCTAAGGAGAAAGCATGGTTACGTTAGATAAGCTCCGTTTGGAAATGGAATCTCAGCTGGAAGTTGACAAGGAAATCCACTCGGTGGAAGTCCGTGCGGATACAATAGAAGAATGTCTTGCAGATGCTTCCGTCCAGCTGGAGACAAAAGTTGCAAACCTTGAATACGAAGTTCTGGAAAAGGGCTTTCAGGGTATAGCAGGTCTTGCAAAAAAGCCTTGGAAACTTTTGATTTATGAAAATCCCAAATTCATGCAGAAGAAAAAGATTGCCAAGCAGGCTCAGCTTGCCATGGAAGAGGCTGCAGAAGAAAACAAGGTTGTCAATTCCGACGGAAGGTTTTACATCCGCCACTTCAAGGACGGTATTTACCTTCATGTTGTACTTCCGGTGGGGGATGGCTTGCCCGTTGCGGCAAATGATGCCATTTCCGCATCAAAGCGTCCTGATACGGATGAAGTTGATGAGGCATTGATTAAGAAATGCTGCAAGGAAGGTACCGACGGTGCTTATGTAAAGATTGGCGAATATGCCCGTGCTGCTGCAGGTGACGCAGTTATGGCTATTGACATAGACAAGGATGAAATGTTTGCCACAATCAGCGTTTCTCCGCCTTCCATGAGTGGTGCGGAAATTTCTGCAAACGACATAATCCGTGCTCTGGAAAGCCAGGGGGTTGTTGCCGGCATAAACGAAGAGAAAATTGCGGAATTTGTAGACAACCCGGTTTACCATATTCCTTACGAGGTTGCAGCTGCAATTCCTCCTGTTAACGGTTCCGATGCCTACATGAAGTATAATTTTGAAACGGACCGCTCAAAGCTAAAGATTAAGGAAAGCGAAACTGGCCAGATGGACTTTAAGGAACTCAACCTCATACAAAACGTTGTAGAAGGCCAGCCTCTTGCGCAGAAGATTCAGCCGCAGAGAGGAAAGGGCGGAAAGACCATTATGGGACGCTACCTTGAAGCTACGAACGGCAAGGACATACAGATTCCTCTTGGCCAGAACGTAAAGTTGGATTCCGATGGAGTTACAGTACTTGCTGCATGCAATGGTGAAGTCCTTATCGTTAGCGGAAAAATCTGTGTTGAGCCGGTTAAGGAAGTCAAGGGCGTTAACATCAAGACAGGAAACGTTACATATTTTGGTACCGTTATTGTCCACGGCAACGTTGAAGACGGTTACAACATCAAGGCGGACGGTAACATTGAGATTTACGGTTCTGTCGGTAACTGCCGCATTGAGTCCGGTGGTGACATAGTCATCTCACAGGGCATCATGGGCCGCGATGAGGGTGTCGTTTCCACACCTAAGTCTGTGTGGGCACGCTTTATTCAGAATGCAAAGGTTGAAGCCGGTGAAAATGTTGTTGTAAATGACAACATCATGAATTCCCAGGTTTCCGCCATGAAGAAGATTGTAGTACGTGGAAAGCGTGCGCAGATTATCGGTGGCCACCTCTTTGCTACAGAAGAAATTACGGCAAAGAACATCGGTTCTCCGGCGGGCGGTACAGAAACAATCCTTGAAGTAGGATTTGATCCAAAGTCAAAGGCAAAGCTTCTTGAGCTTCAGGAACAGCAGGCTGCTCTCGTAAAGGAACTTGAGGAAGTAGACAAGAACATAGAGACACTTGAAAACCAGAAAAAGGTACGCCGTTCACTCCCTGTAGAAAAGGAACAGACCTTGAGCCAGTTCCTTACCCGTAAGACGGAAATTACAGAGCAGACCAATCAGATGACCGAGGAAATAAACGATTTGGAGAAGCGTCTTAGGGAACTTAAGGTTGTTGGAAAGGTCAATGCCAGTGGAACTGTTTTTGCAGGTTCAAAGATATATGTCCGTGATGAAAAGGATGAAGTTAAGGCTGACTGCAAGTCTGTAACATTCTATTACGAAAACGGCTTTGTCCGCCGCGGCAAATTTGATCCTTCTCAGGCCGCAAATGATATAAAGGCTCCAGATGGCTATTCATCCAATTGATTTGTCGCTTGTCTATACACAGATGGACAACGTTGCAAAATTCAATGCCTCCCAGAATCAGGTTGCGCAGGCTATAAACCAGTCTGCGCTTGACAAGGGTGCTATTGATAATTTGGAAAAATCAAAGACTGTCCAGGAAGCTGCAAAAAATGAGTCAACTTCCACAAAAATCAAGAAGGACGGAGGTTCGGGTGGAGGCTCTTCTCTTTATCCGGGAAGCGGCAAGAAGAAGAATCATTCATCCGATGACGGAGAGGACAATAGGGACGGGCAAAAGGAAATTTCAGACCCAAGGCTTGGGCTTCATGTTGATATAACGGGGTAGGCCTTGGTAGTCGTTGCTTTGTTGCTTTGTGCTTTTAACATTCTCCTCTGGATTATAATGCTAGTTAGGTTCAGGCGGCTTTTTTCGACTGACAAGATAATCGAAAAGGCCCGAGAAATCATGGACAACATGCTCATGGACTTGAACCGAAATGCCGAGCGCAATGTTGGTCTTGTTAACGATTCAATAAAAATGCTCAAGGACGTTCAGGAAGAGACTCTTCAGGTTCAGCAGGAGGCTGAGCGCAGGATTGCCCTTATGAACGGCGAAATAGAGGCTTCAAAGCGGGCTATGGCATTTGAAGAAAGAATTTCAGGAAAGAAAACTGCTGAAAATGTGCTTGAATCTTCGGCCCAAATGGAAGTAAAGGTTCCTTCATCAAAATCCAGACGGGGAGAGTCAAAAAAGAGTGTTGCCTCCAGAAAATCCACGGAAAAGACAGCTTCGAGGACTAGGACCAAGGTGGCAGATGAGGGAATGGATCCTCTTTTCCAGACGAATGTAGTTGTGGATTCCCCGGCTTCAGATATACCACAGCGCGTCAAAGGCGGTAGCAGGTCTGCATCGCTTGCATCCCGCTATAGGGACGAGCAGGCTCAGGGCAACCTTTTTTCCGCAGATACTACAGCCCCCGCACAACCTGCAACTTCAGAGGAAAGACCATCCGGACAGCCGGAGATTGTACACTCAAGCAATCCTGTCGTCGTAAAGAAAAGCATAAACCGCCAGGTTCAGGAATATGCGGCACTTGGCATGACGGAAGAGGAAATTGCATCAAAATTAGGAAGAACTGTCCAAGAAATAAAATTAATGCTTGAATTTATATAAAAATGCGATATAATATTTTTATGCGTATTTTTAAAGTAAAGAAGTCCCGGTACGGTCTTTTGTCCGACGGCACAAAAATTCATCTTTTTACAATTTCCAATGGAAAAATGAGTGTCTCCGTAACAGACTACGGTGCCATACTTACAAGCATACTGCTGCCGGCAAGGGGTGGTGGCAATGTGGATGTCCTTTTGGGCTTTTCAACGCTTGACGGCTTTATCCGCGATGACTGTAGCTTTGGCGCAACTGTTGGACGCTTTGCAAACAGGATAGGCGGTGCTTCCTTTACGCTGGACGGCGTAAAGTATGACTTGGACAAGAATGACAATGGCGTAAACATGCTGCACGGTGGCTTTGACCGTTGGGAAAAGATGGTTTGGAAGGCAGATGTTGCAAAGTCCGTGTACGGTGCGGGCGTCCGCTTTACTCATGTAAGTCTGGACGGAGAGCAGAAATTCCCCGGAACCGTAAAGGCAAGCGTAACCTATACACTTAACGAAAACAACGAGCTTACAATTGCATACAAGGCAGAGACTGACAAGCCAACGCCAATAAATCTTACAAACCATGCATATTTCAACCTAAAGGGGCATTCGGGCGGTTCAATTGAAGACCAGGAACTCCAGATGTTCTGCAGCAAGTATGTTGAACCCAGCGACAAGCTTATTCCAACCGGCAAGCTTATTGACGTTGAGGGAACCCCTTACGACTTTAAAAAGCCCCATCTTATAGGCAGGGACATTGCAAAGACTGGCATGGGCTATGACCACTGCTACTGCATAGACGGCTTTACCCCGGAAAAAAAGCTCAACCTTACCGCAATCGTAAAAGATCCGGCTTCGGGAAGAAAAATGGTTGTAAAAACCACAGAACCGGGTGTACAATTATATACAGCCAATTTCTTGAACAATGTTCACGGAAAGAACGGTTTTGTTTATCAGAAGCACGGTGCTTTGTGTCTGGAGGCGGAGGCTTATCCTGACTCTCCCAACAAGAGCGAATTCCCCTCATGCATTTTGCGCCCAGGTGAAACGTACCGCCAGGTTACGCAGTACGCATTCGAGTTCTAGAAAAGGCTAGGCTTTACAGCTTGCCTTGTTTTTTCTAAATTATTGTTGGATTTTATCCGCAATTCAGTTTTGTCTTGCGAAGATGAATCATACGGCATTTTTTGCCACGGAAAAAGTTATATTTTAATGAAAATAGAGAGGTCACAATGGACGTCCAGTTACAGGAATTGATCGACAAGATCAAAAGAGATGGTGTTGCCACCGCGGAGACTTCTGCGCAGAAGATTGTTACAGAGGCGGAAGATAAAGCCGCTTCCATCATCAAGGAAGCAGAGGCAAAGGCTGACAGCATCATTAAGAATGCCAAGGCGGAAACTGAAAGAATGGAAAAAGCCAGCGAAGATGCCATAGAGCAGGCTGGACGCAACCTGATTATCTCTTTCCGTGAAGGAATCAACAGGGAAATTTCTGCTTTGGTAACGGCAGAGGCAGAAAAGGCCTTTGACAAGGATTTGCTCAAGAAACTTATTCCGGAAACAGTTAAGGCTTGGGTTTCTTCAAAATCCGGAGAAAACGATTTGTCTGTCCTTCTTCCTGCAAAGGATTTGAAGGCTTTGGAAAGCACCGTAAAGACTGCCCTTAAGAGCCAGATTTCAAAAGGCCTCGTAATCAAGGGTGATGATTCTTTGAATTCAGGATTCAGAATTGGAACAAAAGACGGAAGGGCTTTCTATGACTTTAGCGCTGATGAAGTTGCAGGCCTGTTCAGTTCATACTTGAACCCCCGCACAACCCAGCTTATGATGAATGCCGCAAAGGGAATCCCTTCAGAAAGAGTTGAATTTGATTCTTCTGATGAAGAGGAAAAGCCAGCCGCTAAGAGACCGGGAAGACCTGCTTCAAAGACGACTGCCAAAACTGCTGCTAAAACAACAACAGCAAGAAAGACTGCTGCAAAAGGAAAGAAATAGTGGAACATTTGTATTATCTGGTAGCCCAGTTGCCGGCTTTTTCGGTAAACAGCGACAGTAATTCCAAACTTCCCATAACGACGGAGTATTTTAAGGATTTGTGCTCCCGCTTTATGTCCAGCGGTGCGGCAAAAGCTGCAAAGAGCCTTTCCCTTGAGCCTCCCAAAAAAGGTGAGCCTACAGGTTCTGCTTTCCTTGACCAATGGTATACAAAGGAACGCAACCTAAGGTTTGCACTTGCCCAAGTGCGCGCACTCAAGATGAAGAAGGAAGCCAAGGACATTCCTATCTCCAGCGACGGAGAAGTTGTTCAGGCTGCGCGTACGGCAACAGGCATGGACAGTCCTCTTAGCGCCGAACAGTATCTTAACGAGTACCGTCTTGGCGTTCTGGATAAAATTGCACCACTGGATATTTTTTCTGTTGATGCGGTTTACTGCTATGGACTTAAGCTCATGCTTGTTGAACGTATGAAGAAGTTTAACAGAGATTTAGGACTCGCTTCTTACCACAAAATTTATGACGAGATTCTTGGAGAAAAGAAATGACAGATACAAAAGGCAAAGTAGTTGCCGTAAACGGAAACATGGTTTCTGTAGAGTTCAACGGTAAGGTATCTCTCAACGAAGTAGGCTACGTCAACGTAGACGGCAAGCTGCTTAAGGGAGAGGTAATCCGTATCCGCGGAAACACGGCACAGATGCAGATTTATGAAATGACGAACGGTATTTCAACTGACTGTGAAGTTAAATTTACCGATGACCTTCTTAGCGTAGAAGTTGGACCTGGTCTTTTGGGACAGGTTTATGACGGTTTGCAGAACCCGCTTCCGCTTCTTGCCCAGCATTCAGGCTACTTCCTTGAGCGCGGTGTCTATCTTCCTGCTCTTGATGAAAAAAAGGAATGGGACTTTACGCCTATCGCAAAAGAAGGGGATACTGTTCAGGCCGGAGACATAGTTGGTTCTGTTCCTGAAGGACCTTTTACGCACAAGATTCAGGTTCCATACACATTCCTTGGAACGTACAAGGTAAAGAAGGTTGCAAAGAGCGGTTCATACAAGATTCACGACACAATCGCAACCCTTACCGATGCAAAGGGCAAGTCCCACGACATCTGCATGAGCTTTAAGTGGCCTGTAAAGAGAGCCGTTGACTGCTATGCAGAGCGCCTTATGCCTTCTGATTCAATGGTAACAAAAGTTCGCCTTATAGACACCTTCTTCCCAGTTGCAAAGGGTGGTACCTACTGTATTCCGGGCCCATTCGGTGCTGGTAAGACCGTTCTTCAGCACACGACAAGCCGCAACGCCGACGTAGACATCGTAATCATTGCAGCTTGTGGAGAGCGTGCCGGTGAAGTTGTAGAAACACTTACTGAATTCCCGGAACTTAAGGACCCAAGAACCGGACGTTCCCTTATGGAGCGTACAATCATCATCTGTAATACGTCTTCTATGCCTGTTGCTTCCCGCGAAGCTTCGGTTTATACTGGCGTAACCCTTGCTGAATACTACCGCCAGATGGGCCTCCACGTTCTTCTTCTTGCAGACTCAACATCACGTTGGGCACAGGCTATGCGCGAAATGTCCGGCCGTTTGGAAGAGATTCCTGGCGAAGAGGCATTCCCTGCATACCTTGAGTCAACAATAGCTTCATTCTATGAACGTGCAGGTATTGTCCGCCTCCGCGACGGTTCAACTGGTTCCGTAACAATCGGTGGTACAGTTTCTCCTGCAGGTGGTAACTTTGAGGAACCTGTTACCCAGGCAACACTTAAGGTTGTTGGTGCATTCCACGGTTTGAGCCGCGAACGCTCCGACGCACGCCGCTATCCTTCAATTGACCCTCTGGATTCATGGTCAAAGTACAAGCCTTCAATGAATTCCGCATGGGTTGAATATGCCCGCAAGATTTACAAGCGCGGTCAGGAAGTCAGTTCCATGATGAAGGTTGTTGGCGAAGAAGGTACTTCTCTCGAAGACTTTATCCTCTACCTTAAGAGTGAATTCCTTGATGCCGTCTACATGCAGCAGGATTCATTCGACGAAATTGAAGGTGCATCAAGCCCTGAGCGCCAGAAATATATGTTCGAGAAGATTGTGGGAATCCTTGGTTCTTCTTTCGGCGTAAGCGAAAAAGACGAAGCACGCTCCCTCTTTGCGAACTTGCAGCAGGACTTCAAGGACATGAACTACGCAGAATTCAAGAGTGCCAAGTTCAAGGACTATGAAAAGATGATAGACGACCTTCTTGCTTCAAAGGAAGCTAAAATCAGCGAAGAAGTAAAAGCCCTTCTTAAGGATGGTCAGTAATGAACAAAGTATACAGCAAAATAGAAAGCATTAACGGAAGCGTTATCACGGTTAAGGCAAACGGAGTAAAGCTCAATGAGCTTGCTGAAATCGAAACACGCTTTGGTAAGTCACTTGCCGAGGTGAACAAAATTGACGGCGAGAACGTTTCGCTTCAGGTTTTTGCAGGTGGCCGCGGTGTTGCTACAAACGACAAAATCCGTTTCCTTGGCCACGACATGCGCGTTTCCTTTAGCGACAACCTTCTTGGACGCATTTTCAACGGTTCAGCAGAGCCCCGCGATCACGGTCCTTCCCTTGCGGAAAACCTTGTCCCAATCGGTGGTCCTTCCGTAAACCCGTCAAAGCGTATTCTTGCAAACCGCATGATGCGTACCAACATCCCGATGATCGACATGTTCAACACACTGGTCGTAAGCCAGAAGATTCCTATCTTCTCTATCTCCGGTGAACCATACAACCAGCTGCTTGCCCGTATTGCAATGCAGGCAGAGGCAGACGTAATCGTTCTTGGCGGTATGGGTCTTAAATATGACGACTACCTTTACTTTAAGAACACACTTGAAGAGGGTGGCTCACTTAGCAAGACGGTAATGTTCGTTCATACTTCTGCAGACCCTACTGTAGAAGCAATGAAGATTCCTGATCTTTCGCTTGCAGTTGCTGAACAGTTTGCCCTTCAGGGAAAAGACGTTCTTGTTCTTCTTACGGACATGACAAACTTTGCAGACTCAATGAAGGAAATTGCTATTACTCAGGAGCAGGTTCCTTCAAACCGCGGTTATCCGGGAGACCTTTATTCACAGCTTGCATCCCGTTACGAAAAGGCTGTTGACTTTGCCGACCAGGGCTCTGTAACGGTTCTTGCCGTAACAACAATGCCTGGTGACGACGTTACACACCCGGTTCCAGACAACACGGGCTACATCACGGAAGGCCAGTTCTACCTTAAGGGTGGACGCATCGAGCCATTCGGAAGCCTTTCTCGTCTTAAGCAGAACGTAAACGGTAAGACAAGAAAAGACCACCGTAACCTTATGGACGCAATGATTAAGCTTTACGCCCAGTACAAGGATACTCTGGAAAAGAAGTCCATGGGCTTCAACATGTCCGCATGGGACGAAAAGCTCCTTAAATACGGCGTAATGTTTGAATCCCAGATGATGGATTTGTCCGTAAACGTTCCTCTTGAAGAGGCTTTGGACAACGGCTGGAAGATTCTTGCCTCATGTTTTGAAAAGCAGGAAACAGGCCTTAAGACAGAACTTATTGAACAGTTCTGGCCGAAGAACTAATTTTTTGGGAGCTTGATTAATGGCTAAGATAAAGCTGACTAAAAATGAGCAGAAGGTTCAGAAAGACGCGCTTAAGATGTACCAGCGCTATCTTCCGACCCTTACGCTTAAAAAACAGCAGCTGCAGTCAGAAATACGAACGATAGACGAAAAGGCCAGGGAAGTCCGTGCCCAGAAAAAATCTCTGGAAGAGGACTTTGAAAAATGGATTTCCGTCTTCGGCGAACAGGATGCATTCAAGCCCGAAATGGTCACCGTAAGGAACATTAAGAAGGGCTGGGGCAACATTGCCGGCGTAAAGATTCCAATTTATGAAGGTGCTGATTTTGGCCGTGGAGATTACGACCTTTATTCAACACCTTTGTGGATAGACATGGCTGCAGACCGCATGGAAAAGGCCCTTGAGCTTGACCTTCAGGCAGAAGTGCTTGAGGAGCAGGTAAGGCTTCTTTCCAAGGAACTGCGTACTACGACTCAGCGCGTAAACCTCTTCGAGAAGGTTAAGATTCCCGAAACAAAAGCTAACATCAAGAAAATTGGTGTTTTCCTTGGAGACGAACAGGTTGCCGCCGTTGTACGCTCAAAGATTTCAAAGAAGAAGCTCCAGAATGTGGCGTCTTCAGATGCAAAAGACAAGGGAGGTAAATAATGGCAATTGTTCAGATGAAAAAAGTTTCCCTTGTCGTATTGAATTCGCACCGCAAGGAGTCTTTAAAGAAACTTCGCAAGATGGGCCTGCTTCATTTGGAGACAGTCCAGGGCAAAGGTCCGGTTCTTGCTTTGTACAAGGAAAATTCAGCTGCCGCAGACAAGGCTATTTCTATCATTGATGAAATAAAGTTGCCTAAAAAGCAGTTGCCGGTTCAGGTAAAGCTTTCTAAAGAAGGTGCAATTGAAAAGGCAAAGGAAATTGTTTCCCTGAATGACAAAAAGAAGTCCCTGCTGGACAAAATCTCACAGGATATAATAGAGCTTGAGCGTCTTTCTTCCTGGGGGTCAGTAGACCCGGATGATTTTGCATATCTTGCAGAAAAGGGAATATTCCTTTATATGTTCGAGATTCCTCTGGACAAGTATTCGCTTGTGGGCAAGGAATCAAAGACCATACTGGTAAATTCCGTTAACAAGACCGCGCGTTTTCTGCTTCTTTCGGAAACAGAAGTAACGGATAGGCCAGCGGATTTGCCTCCAGAAGCATATTCTGTACCTGTGCCGGACCGTTCTACGGACAAAATAGCTGCGGATATTGCGGAAGCAAAGGCAAGAATCGCCCAGATAGAAAGCGAGCTTACCGAAGACAAAAAGTACCGTGCCGTCCTTGCAGACTTAAAGAATTCTCTTGCAACAGACATTGAATTTGAAAATGTCTACAGCGGCATGGAACGTGACCAAAGCGGTAAGGCAGAAGAAGCTAAAGATTCTTTGGAGCCTATGACCGTGGAAGATGCTCTTGCACAGGCAAAGGCCGAGGAAGAGGAAAGCGGAAATTCTCTTGCATGGGTTACGGGCTATGTTCCTGTTGACTCAATGGGCAAGTTTGAAAGTGAATGCAGGGCTAATGAATGGGCCTATGCAGTTTCAGACCCTGCGGAAGAAGACTTTGTTCCTACAAAGCTTCACAACAACAAGCTTGTAAGCCTTATCTATCCGCTCACGGACTTCTTGGACGTAACTCCGGGCTATCATGAATATGATATTTCGGGCTGGTTCCTGATGTTCTTCTGCATCTTCTTTGCAATGATTTTTGCGGATGCTGGCTACGGCCTTTTGATTGCGCTTTTGGGTCTTTTGCTTTACTTCAAGAGCAAAAAAGGCTCAAGGTCGCTTCCTGTGCTTGTAGTTCTTTTGGGTGTCTGTACTATGGTTTGGGGAACACTCACGTGCTCTCTCTTTGGAATTTCTGCGGACAGGCTGCCGTCTTGGTTTACTGGTCTTTCTTCTGCAAGTCCTTTTGCAGCAAGCACTGTGGGCGAAGAGGCCGCCAACACTAACCAGAAGGTTTTCTGCTTTGTTCTTGCATTGATTCAGCTTAGCATTGCGCACATAAAGGGCATTGTAAGCAACAGAAAGAGTCTTAAGGCTATAGGTGAATTGGGTTCCCTAATGCAGCTTTGGGGCATGTTCTACGTTGTAATGAACATGGTTGTTGATTCCAGCAAGTTCCCCCTGAGCGACACTGGCATTCCGATAAGGGCATTCGGCTTTACCTTCCCGTCAAATCTGCCTATTATCTGTATAGGTGTACTTTTGTTCGGATTTGCGTTAAGCTTTGTCTTCTCCAATTATGACGGAAGCATCGGAAAGTCTGTCTTGGAAAGCTGCAAGAACATCATCAGCGTGCTTTTGGGTATCGTTAACGTGTTCTCGGACATTGTTTCCTATATCCGCCTCTGGGCTGTAGCTCTTGCGGGAGCTGCAATCAGCAGTACGGTAAACTCAATGGCAGGCCCAATGTTCGGCAAGCTTGCGCTCGTAATCTTTGCGGTAGTTCTTCTTGTGTTTGGTCATGGACTTAACATGATGCTGAACCTGCTTTCCGTAATCGTTCACGGCGTACGTCTTAACACCCTTGAATTCTCAACTCACTTGGGAATGACATGGAGCGGAACAAAGTATAGGCCTTTCAGCGAAGGTGCAAAGCCTTTCGGTGAAGAATAATGTCGGAAGTCTGCTTTTGCAGAACTAAAACTTGATAACAGGCGGGTTTTGTGCCCGTCTTTAAATAGAATAATAAACTGCCCAAAAAGGGCTTAAGGAGTTAATTATGAACTGGGGTATGATTGGTGCTGGTGTTGTAATGGGCATTGCCGCTATGGGAAGTGCAATTGGTATTGGTATTGCAGGCCAGGGTGCTATTGGAGCATGGAAAAGATGTTACTTGAACAACAAGCCTGCTCCATTCCTTCTGGTTGTTTTTGCCGGTGCTCCGCTTACACAGACAATTTACGGCTTCCTTCTTATGAACAACATGCTTGCAAAGGCAAAGGCTCTTGCAGAAGAAGCATATAAGACAGGCGGTCTCTTCCTCTTGGGTCTTGGCATTGCATGTGGTCTTTCTATGTGTATGTCTGCAATTGCACAGGGAAAAGCTGGTGCCGCTGGTTCCGATGCTCTTGGCGAAACAGGTAAGGGCTTTACAAACTACATCATGGTAGTTGGTCTTTGCGAAACAATCGCTTTGTTCAGCATGGTATTCGGCATGATGGTTCAGCTCTAATCCGGCAGACCATATCATAGTAGATTTACAATTTTCTAAAAAGGCTGCTCTTTTCCGTAAGGCGGGAAGGGGCAGTCCCTTATTTTAAAGGGGCAAAGATTATGTTCAAGACACCAAGGGTCGTTACAGTAGGCGGATTTAGCGGAATAAGGAAAATACTCGTCGGCGGAGACAATCCAGTTACAATTCAGACAATGTGGAAAGAAGGCATTACCGATGTAACGGAAGGCTCTGAACACCTGCAGCAAATCCTTAGGCAAATAAACACCCTAAAGTCCCTTGGCTGCGACATAATCCGTTTTGCTGTCCCCGATATGCAAAGTGCCGCAGCACTTGGAATAATAGCCGCCCACACAGACGTGCCTTTAGTTGCGGACATTCATTTTGATTACCGCCTGGCACTTGAAACGCTAAAATCAGGCCCAGTTTCCGTAATCAGAATAAATCCAGGCAACATAGGAAGCCGTGACAGGGTAGAAAAAGTGGTCAATGCCTGCAAAGAAAAGGGTGTTGCCATAAGAATAGGCGTAAACACAGGAAGCCTTCCCAAAGACCTTGAAGCCTGGGTTGAAGAAAAAAGAATGACCCGCGCAAAGGCCCTTGCAGAGACAGCCATGCGTGAAGCCGCCGTTTTTGAAGACCTTGACTTTAAGAACGTAGTTGTAAGCATGAAGGCATCATCCGTCCAGGAAACAATAGAAGCCAATGAGGAATTTGCAAAAGAAAGCGACATCCCCCTTCATATTGGCGTAACGGAAGCCGGTCCCCTTATAAGCGGTGTCGTAAAGTCAACGCTTGCATTTTCAACCCTGCTAAAAGAAGGCCTTGGTTCCACAATCCGCGTAAGCCTTTCATCTGCACCGGAAAACGAAGTCATAGCAGGTCGCGAGATACTGCATGAATGTGGCAAAAGGCAAGCCGGAGTTACATTGGTAAGCTGCCCAAGATGCGGCCGTTTGGGCTTTGACGTGCACGCTTTTATGGAAAAGTGGCAGAATGAGCTCTATTCCTTAAAAAAAGATGTAACTATTGCCGTCATGGGATGTATTGTTAATGGGCCTGGAGAAGGCAAGCACGCAGACCTTGGAATTGCCGGTGGTGGTGACAAGGTCATTATTTTCAAGAAGGGCAAAATAGTGCGAACAATTCCTTCCAAAGATGCCGATAAAATATTCAGAGAAGAACTGAATTCATTGTAAAATTATTCCTGGGAGTCGTTTATATATGAAGACAATTAGAAAAAATGTTGTGTCCGTGACTTTTGCCGCCATATTTGCACTCTTTTGTCCGCTTGCGTTTGCAAAGTCCTATGCTGAGACCGATTATTTTTTGACCTTGCGCTATGCCCAGAATGCTTTTGAAAACGGAGACTACGGAAAGGCGTTGGCATTGGCTGAAAAAGCTAAGAATGAGCGTATAAAGTCCGTAGAGAGCGAACTGAAAATCCTTGACCAAACGCAGAAGATTGCAGCCGTAAGAAAGGCTGGCGATTCCCTGGACGACATAATGAGCGAACTTAGGCAGAGAAACCAGGCAAAGGCCATAGAAGTCATTGAAAACTATGTTTACAAGTACGGAAAGGACAAGTTCGATGGAAAATTCTCCAAGCTTAAGGAATTCATTGTCAGAACAAAGAATTTCCCCGAATCCGATTTCCTGATTGGAAAGATTTATAGGCTGGAAGGTGAAACATCCGTTGCCGAAGAATATATGAACAAGGCCTATGACAAAAAGGACATACTCAACGTTCCCGACCTCAAGTATGACATACTGTATGAGCTTGCCGAAATTTCAAAGGACAAGCACGACAATGACGGTTACGAGCGCTATTTTAAGAACATCTTAAAAGACGACAAATACTATGCTGACGAAGAGCCCAAGGATGCAAATGCCGCAAAGTCAGCAAAGGAAGCTATTCCAGCCGAAAACTCCAGGGCCATCCACAACAAGCGAGCCTATATGAATTCTATCGTAAGGCTCATAAAAACAAACCGTGCAGACAGCGTAGAAAAATTCTTCCTTATGTACCGCAATGATTCCGACATTTCTACAAAGGCCTTGGCCGGTCTGTCCGATTTCTACTTTAAGCAGGGGCAAAACGAAAAGGCGCTCCGCTGCTCAGCCCTCGGATGCATAACAGCCTTAACAAAAATCGAAGAAATTCTTAAAGACCGCGTTACGGATTATACATATACTTCATTTTCCGACCTTCTAAAAAAGGCCTCTTCCTACAGCGACATCGTAAGCTGGGGTAACAAAAACGGCATCTGGCAGATGTACTTTAACTTTGCCGAAATTGCAAACAGCTGCGGGTGCAAGAATTTTGCCCAGGAACTCTTCTCCATCCTCAAGGACTATGAGCCGGAAGCCTACTGGAAAAACAGGGCAGAGCGCTCCTACGAAAAGCTCACCGGTCCTGCTCCCTTGCAGTAATTTGGATTTTTTGAAGGGATTTGAAGCCACTTGCATTTTATACTGTGCGTAAGGCTACGCCATTCCGCAGCCTGTCTTTTTCCCCGCTTTCCAGGGCTCCACTTGCGTTCCGGCCCGCTTTCGCGGTCTTGCAACGGGTTGCAAGCAACCCTGCAACCCTTCCAATCGGGGCTAAGCTCATTTTGAAAAATACTGATTACAATCAACGAACACCAACGCAGTGCATCGAGGTATGATGCACACTTTTAAGAATTCACTTACTATTTATGCTAAGAATTGTGTTACTGCGTCGGGGTATTGAACCCTCCGCGCGAGTAAAACTCTTTTATGCTAATATTGTAAGCCAAGGCCAAAGGTAAATTCATATTTTTTGCACTGTTCTCGCCAGTCCTGGTTAAGGTGGCTTCCTCCAAGCCATCTTCCTATGTCTACACCCATGCTTGCACGTACGACAAAGCTCTTCCATCTCTGCATATAGAATAGGGCTTCAAGACCAGCTGCGTAAAAACCATCCTTGTAGTTAAAGGTCATATCCGTAGCCTCGTTGTGGGTAAGACCAATATCCATAAAGGGAGAAAGTTGGAATTCAAAGTCAAGGTAGGGGCATATTTTGTGGGGCAGCCAGCCTATGATTTTTATTGGGGCGGGAGCCGTATTGTAGGAGCCAAAAATCTTATATCCCCAGTCCATCCAGTGGGTTGTAATTATGTGAACGGGCATGTCAATGGAGAATTGCAGGCCTGTGTCAGAATCCAGGGCTTCCTTGTCAAAGTCCCTGTATTCCTGCTCATCCTTTATTCCTCTGAGCCTTCCACCCAGCTTGTTACTGTGCCCGTTACGAATTACATAATAGTAAGTGTCAACCGTAATTCCTACCCAGTCCCAGAAGGATGTAAAAAATTTGGCTTCGAGTTCAATCGACGGGGAAAGGGTTTCCGTCTTAAAATTCCAAGAGAACCCCTGTTCTATTGACTCTGAATAGCCGTCACGGAAATTTCCCTTCCAGTTTTCATTGTTAATGGAAATTCTGTGGGCAATTTTCATAGTGGGGCCAAAAAGGTCTTCGTTCAGTGATGAGATGCCGTCCTTGTCCCAGTTGTAGGTGATTGATGCGGACGGTGTGTAGACAACTGGCGTAAATTTATTTATCCTGCCTAGTGTCAGCGGCATATCAATTCCGCCTTCCTCTACAAAGTAAAATTCGTCACCGAATTCTTTATAGTCCATGTCGCGGACAACTGATTGTGTCGCGTGGATGTTGAATGAGTTGTCTTCCCCGAATGGAACGCCTATCTTTATGCCTGTTGAGGCTTTGTATTCAGGCATTTTTTCTCCCAGAGTCCAGGAAAATGAAACGTCGTTTGTCCATGCATCTTCTGTTATGCCAATGCCAAAGGGGTAGTCAAAGTCAAAGTTTGAGCCCAACTCTATTTTCTTAAAGTTTGTTGGCTCGTCCTCATTTCCGAACTGTGCGTTTACGTCCAGGTTAAAGGTGTTGAGCGTACCAAGGAAGTTCTTGTCCTTCATCTTTACCTTAAGGTTTGCACCGTTGTTCGAGTTGTAGCTTGGTTTTGGAAGTGCAAGCAGGTTGTGGGCATCGTCAACCGTTATTTCAAGTACTACAGGAGTGACACCTCCTGCAGGTGACAATGCCTTGTACTTGATTTCCGTTTCCGAGAAAAGCCTTGTGTTGTCATATTTTTGCTTTATGTCGGCAACATAGGCATCCAGCTCTTCCTTTGAGTCAAAGACACGCTTTTTGCTTATTTTATAGAGGCGCTTTAGTGCAGACTTTTGGGTGATTCCCTTGGACGTATACTGAACATCCTTTATCCTGTAGGACACCTGAGGTAGAGTCTGCTCTGATTCCGGTTCTTCCTGTGCAAGGCAAACGGCAGGTATGGAGACGGCAACTGCAAATGCAAGAAACAGAGCCTTTGTGCTTTTTGTAATATTCATCTAGTATGCTCCTTTTCCTTTAAGCACAACCCAAATTGTTTTTATGATAATCCAAAGGTCAAGCCAGATGGACCAGTTCTGGATGTAATAGGTGTCAAGGGTAATTCTTTCTTCATAGCCGGTGTCGCTTCTGCCGGAAATCTGCCACATGCCGCTAAGTCCCGGCTGAGCAGAGAGAACGTAGTCTTCGTATTCACCATATTTCTTAAGTTCCGGCTGTGTAACTGGGCGCGGGCCAACAAAAGACATGTCGCCGGCTATAATATTCCACAGCTGGGGCAATTCGTCCAAGCTGGTCTTCCTCAGGAACTTTCCAACCTTTGTTACGCGGGGGTCATCCGTAAACTTTCTGTCTTTTTCCCATTCGGCGGCGCGTACCGGGTCTGTTGCAAGAATTTCCTTGAGCTTTTCGTCAGAGTCAATTCCCATGGAGCGGAATTTCCAGCACTTTATTTCCTTATGGTGTTTTCCAACCCTCTTGTGGCCGTAGAAAATTGGGCCTGGGGAATCAATTTTTATTGCAATTATTATGAATATGGACACAAGAAGCACTATTGGGAGCGCCATAAGGCAAAGCAAAATATCCATAAGTCTCTTAATCAGAAGGGCACGGCGCTTTGTAAGCTGGTTTGTGGAAGAAAATGCAAGAATTCCCCCCAAGTCCCTCATGTGCAGTGAAAGGTTCGTTACAATCTGCTGCTTTGGAACCTTGATAAGGTAGCGGAATGTTGTCTGCAAAAGCGGAAGGTGTTCTGAATAGTCGCTTATTATGGCTACCTTTATGTTAAGTTCCTTTATCATGTTGAATATCTGATCGTTAAAGTTAAAGATAGGAACATTATTGTAGGTTTCCGGATGGTTCTGCGAGGAGGTAATAATCAGGGCTGGGCTGTAGATGTATTCTTTATGGGTTATAAGCCTGTCTACTATTATATTTGCGGCATCCCCCTTTGAAAATACTACTACAGGCACGGAATTCAGCTTTGAATTCCTGAAAGCCATGTGGAATATTTCCCTCATGACAGGCAGCATTATGGAAGCAAAAGGCCATGCCAGCAAAAGGGCAATGCTTATTGGCCAGCGGTCCCTTGCCTCAACGTTTATGCTGATTGCAATTCCCATTAGTCCAAAGAAGGAGCAGAGGGAAATTCTCTTGATTTCTTCCTGAGGGGCTAAAAGTATGCCTGGATAGAGGTTTGCCGCATAGAAAACAACAAGAAAAAGCGGCAAGTACCTTGAATATGTGACGAATGAGCGGAAATTTATCCAGGAATTGTTTATGGCATTGACTATGAAAAATCCAGTTCCTATGCACAGCAAGAGGATAAAGGCATCCAGACCCATTAACGTTATTCCGCAAAAAAAGGAGCTGGTAGATTTATATCGGGCCTTAAATGACTTTTTGAATTCTTCTAATTCCATAACTTTGCTTACCTAGTAAGATTATAGCATATAGAATGAATTATGTCTATAAACTCCATTTCTTATATTCGGCTTATCTGGCGGAATAGTTTTTTTCTATCCACTTTAGGTATTCACCGCTCTTTATGTTTTCTATCCAATCACGGTTTGCAAGGTACCATTTTACTGTAAGAAGAAGGCCCTGTTCAAAGGTCATTTTGCGCTCCCAGCCAAGCTCAGCCTTTATTTTTGAGCAGTCAATGGCGTATCGGGCATCGTGGCCAGGGCGGTCCTTTACGTGTACGATTGTCTTTTTTACCGCATCTTGGTCAAGGCCTGTTTCCTTTGCCGTAAGCTCAATCAGCTTGTTTAGAAGGTCTATGTTCTGCCATTCGTTTTCACCGCCTATGTTGTACTTTTGGCCGGCTATTCCAGAGTTTACAATTTGCCATACTGCGCGGTTGTGGTCTTCAACATAAATCCAGTCGCGTATGTTTTTGCCTTCTCCGTAGACAGGCAGCTCTTTGGCTTCGCGGATATTGTTCACCATAAGGGGAATTAGCTTTTCCGGGAACTGGTAGGGGCCGTAGTTGTTGGTGCAGTTGCTTAGGGTTACCGGAAGTCCGTATGTGTGGAAGTAGGCCATTGCAATGTGGTCGCTCGAAGCCTTGCTTGCTGAATAGGGGGAGCGCGGGTCGTATGGGGTTGTCTCCGTAAAGTAGCCGCTTGGGCCTAGGGAACCGTATACCTCATCCGTTGATATGTGGTGGAAGAGGACGTCATCACGCTTTTTGTCAAGAGAAACGCCCCAGTATCTGCGCGCCGCATCCAGAAGGGTGAATGTGCCGTTCACGTTTGTCTTAAGAAAAGCCTCCGGTCCCAATATTGAGCGGTCTACGTGTGATTCCGCCGCAAAGTGAACCACAGTGTCAATGTCATACTGCTTAAAAATACGCTCAATCTGAGAACTGTCGGTTATGTCAACTTTTTCAAAGAAATATCTCTTGCCACCGAATTCATCCTGAACGGACTTGAGGTTTTCCGGGTTACCGGCGTATGTAAGACAGTCAACGTTGATTATGTTTCCAGAAAAATTTGCATCCTGAAATTCTTTCTGGCCAGTTGCACTCTTTCCAAAAAGGTAGTTGATGAAGTTGCTGCCTATAAAACCGCATCCGCCTGTTACCAGAATATTCTTAAGCTTTCGTTGTTCCAAATTATTCTCCTTTGAAATTTTCTGACTTTATGAATTTTTCAAGGCTTTCTTCCCATGAAGGAATTTTTATTTTAAGTGCCTTTTGGATTTTTTCCTTGCTCAAAACCGAATAATGGGGTCTTTTTGCTGCAGTCGGATATTCTTCCGTAGAACAGGGGCTTATAGTACAATCTTGCGTTATGCGCTTGTACTTTTTTCCAAGTTCACAAATTTTTTTTGCAAATTCGTACCAGGTTGTTTCTCCGGAATTTGTAAACTGGTAGATGCCGTATGGTAGGGCGGAATTCTTTCCGAACAGTTTTGGGGCATTTACCGAAGTCATTATGATTTTTATGATTGTGCTGGCAAGGTCTGCCGCATTTGTTGGGCTTCCCCTTTGGTCATTCACGACGGAGATGTTTTCCTTTGTGTTAAAAAGCTTTGTCATGGAATAGACGAAATTCTTGCCGTTGAATCCATAAAGCCATGCCGTACGAAGGATGTAGTACTGTGTCATTTCCTTTTGTACCGCGTCTTCTCCTGCCGCTTTTGTTCTGCCGTATACGCTCTGTGGATTCTTGACGCTTTCTTCCGTATATGGAAGGCTTTCGCTACCGTCAAAAACGTAGTCTGTCGAAATATGTATAAGCTTTGCGCCTATGTGCCTGGCCGCACGGGCAATGTTCCTTGCTCCGTCTTCATTTAGCTTTTTTGCCAGGTCAGATTCTTCCTCCGCCTTGTCAACCGCGGTGTAGCCTGCACAGTTTATAATCCATGTGATTTTTGTGGGCAGCTTTCCTTTTGCGACTGTACTTCCAGTCCTGTTTGCCGCAATGTCGTGGGATTCTGCAAAGTTGTCAAGGGCTTCTATGTTTGTAATGTCTACTTCTTTGTCTGTACCAACCCAGTTTATTTTATTTGCTGTAAGCTGCCTTGCTAATTCAGAGCCAAGCATTCCTTTACTGCCGATAAGCCAAATCATAATTCACCTCTGTTTACCTATTATAGGCTTTTGACGGCGTTTTTTCAAGAACCTTAGCAATGGGCTTTTTGCAAAGAGAGCACGGCAGGCCGTGGAGGGGTTGCCACAAGGCAAGACCGCCGCTTGCGGCGGGCCGCGCCCCGGAAGGGCCACATAAAACATCTGTACGGTTTGCAATAATGGCGTTTGTATGGAAAAAAAAAGCGCCGCAAAATTATTAATTGCCTATCCACTTTGAATTCAAGTCAAAGTACAAGCCGTCTTTTTCAAATTTTGGGTGCTTGGTGTCTTTTTCCGAAAGTAGTGGCTCGATATCAGGAGCGATTCCTTTCCAGTCAATCCCAACGGTAGGATCGTTCCACATGATGCCGCCTTCGTCTTCTGGATGGTAAAAGTCCGTGCACTTATATGCAAAGACTGCGCTTTCGCTAAGGACGTAAAAACCGTGGGCAAAGCCTTCTGGTATGTAGAACTGGTTTTGCCTTTCGCTGTCGAGCACAATGCCGTGGTACTTGCCGAATGTAGCAGACCCTTTTCGTAGGTCAAGTGCAACGTCGTATACGCGGCCTTGCACTGCACGCACAAGCTTTCCCTGCGGATGCCTTTTCTGGAAGTGCAGGCCCCTCAGCACTCCCTGGAGCGAAGATGACTGGTTGTCCTGGACGAAATTCATGGTGAGCCCTGCTTCCTTAAAGTCCTTTTCGCTGTAGGCTTCAAAGAAATAGCCCCGCTTGTCACCAAAGACTTTTGGCTGAACTTCCCATAGTCCTTCAATCGGGCATTTTGTAAAGGTAAAGGGCATTTCACCTGCCTCCGCTTATCAATTTAATGTCTGATTCGGCAATGTATTTGAGGTATTCGCCATAGCTTGTCTTGTAACCTGACGCTAGGTTTAGTAAGTCATCCTTTGCAATCCAGCCGTTGCGGTATGCAATTTCTTCTATGCAGCTTACATACATCCCCTGCCGCTTTTGAATCGTTGCAATGAAGTTGGATGCCTCAAGAAGCCCGTCGTAGGTTCCTGTGTCCAACCAAGCCATGCCTCGTCCCAATAACTCAACGTTGAGTTTTTTCTTTGCAAGATAGGCATTGTTCACTGCCGTTATCTCAATTTCACCACGGGCAGAAGGCTTTATTTCCTTTGCTATTTTAACAACGGAATTGTCGTAGAAGTAAAGCCCCGGAACTGCGTAGTTGCTTTTTGGCAGTTTTGGCTTTTCCTCAATTCCAAGGACTTTTCCGGAACCGTCAAATTCTACAACGCCATAAGCCGTGGGGTCTTTTACAAAATAGCCGAAGATTACGGCCCCGCCTTCTTTTTGAATCTTTTCGGCTGCCTTGTGCAGGGTCGAACTAAAGGACTGGCCGTAAAAAATATTGTCGCCTAAGACAAGAGCCACGCTGTCGCTACCGATAAAGTTTTCGCCAACAATGAATGCATCCGCAAGTCCCCTGGGCTTGTCCTGAACCGCGTAGCTGAATTTCATTCCCAGCCAGGATCCGTCACCGAATAGTTCCTTAAAAAGGCTTATGTCTCGCGGGGTGGAGATAATCAGAACCTCGCGTATTCCAGAAAGCATAAGGACGCTAAGAGGGTAATAGACCATCGGCTTGTCGTAGAGAGGCAGAATCTGCTTTGAAACAGCCTTTGTTATGGGGTAAAGCCTTGTGCCAGAACCACCGGCAAGAATAATTCCTTTCATTTTTCTCCCTATAAAAAAATGCTATGCTTTGTCGCTATTGCTGCACTTCAGTAACTGCAACTTCCTTGATTTCGGGCATTTTTACAAAGTTTACAAAGAAATCCTTTACGCTGCCTACTGCCTTAAAGAAGTTCCAGTCATTTTTTGCAATGATGACTACAGCAAGCACAATCACGGCGATAAGTACCAGGGCAAGTATGGTGCGCTTTACCGGGAATCCCTTCTGGCGGTAGGGGTCAAATGAGTCGAGTTTTGAGCCCTTTGGACGTACCGCAGTGACAGTGAGCATGGAACCAAGCGGAATGTTTATCTTTACGTTTCCGTTTACAGCCCAGCCGCTAGCATCAAGAATGGGAGCTATGTTCCTCTGCTTTAGCTTTGCCCATGCGATGAACATAGATGGGACGGAAATAATAAGTATCAATCCCACAATTCCAAGCGGAATCCACCAGCCCAGCCCCAAGAATGCCTGCAGCAAACCGCCCACAACTGTTGCAATTCCAGTAAAGGCAACGCTTATGGCAGCGATTGTACCCACGTCAATTTTTTTGCCAGCGGTAGCTTCCTTTGCGGCAGTTGCAGCGTCTGTCGGCTTTTCAACCGCAGCGGACATCTTTCCCGCCACAGATGATTCTGCGGAGGCAGCCGTCTTTGCAATGCGGTCCTGAATCATCCTGACAAGCTTTTTGTAGGGGCTAAAGAAACCTTCTTTTATGCTTATTGGGTTTTCGATGATTTTTACAATCGTAGCGTCCCAGTCCTGACCCTTTCTGTCAAAGAAAACTCCGTTGCGCCCTGGAATAAAGTTGTCCCGCGAGCCCTGGCTTACCATTGCCGCAATCTGCATCTTCTCTCCAGAAGCATTCGTACAGTCGCAGTACAAAAGGTAGCACTGGCTTAGGGGAGACATGGAATCGTGTTTGGCCGCATCCATCACCCTAAAGCAAAGGTCACAGGAACGGCCGTCTATGTAAAGGGTTCCGCACTGGAACACAGCATCATCATCCGGCGAATAAAAGTTTTCGAACGATACGAAATTCTTTACAAGCTCAAGCATGTCTCGGCGGTAAAGAAGCATTTTTCTAAGCTCAAGCGTTGCAAGCGAAATTGGTGGGTGCTTTTCCTCATCGTCAAGGTAGGATGTAATAAGAGTTTCTGCATCGGATGCAAGAATTTCATCTATGCGCTCAAAGCTCAAATCCTTCGCGCAGTTTTGGGGACGGGCATCGTACCAGTCCATGTAAGGCTCAAAACCCTGCTGAATTTTATTCCATTCATCTTCCGTAATGGACTTTTTGCCTTCTCCAAAAATTGCTTCAACGGTATTTTTCCTAAAGGCATCAACAGCGTCTTTCCATGCAGGATTTATCTCGCTGCCAAGAGGAAGTTCCTTTTTACCGTCTTTGCAAACAGCAAGCGGCAGTTTGGAAAGCTCTTCCTTGCACAATACTTCCTTGGAAAGAACAGTGTCTTCTTCCTTTTTGCGCAGAGAAAGCTCTACTTCTGTATTGTAACATTCAAGTGAGCAGCGCAAAAAGTATTCGTTAACCTTGTCCCTTACAGCTATGTAGGACTCTGCAGCCGCGTCAGTCTGGTATTTAAGGAAGAAAATCTGGGGGGCATTTTCCTGTGCTCCGTTCCTCCATTCCTTAACAGCGCGGAGGGAGTCAAAGAATTCTTCCTTCTGCTTGCGGGTAATGCCCTTGCTGCCGCTTATGTCGTCATCCCCGCCTGTACAAGAGATTATTTCCTTTATGACAGCCGCACTTAGTTCATCTTTTGCAGCCTCGGGGGGAAGAATTTTGTCCCCGTTAAAGACTGAAGGGGAAAAAAGCTTGTCCTTAACGCTTACGTCATCAAGCGTAATCTCTGCGGCGTCTTCCTTTCCTATAATTTTAAGAACCGCTTTTGCAGAATCATAAGGGGAATGCCCGCAGTCAAATGGCTCCTTTCCAAGCGCATCCAGTGGAATAGAGCTTCCAGCTTCCATCAAAACTTCTGGCTTTGCAAAATATTTCTTTATAAAAGAAACCGCTTCCAGAATCTCCGGCACGCGCACACGGCCATTTTTATCCGTGTCAAGCAGGCTCAGGGTTTCCTCACTGAATTCAAGGCCTTTTACCGGACATGCAAGTGCAATCCAAAGTTTGGGGTCAAGCTCGTCAAGATGAAGAAGGTCATCTATTGTTGATATTTTTACCTGTACAAGTCCGCCGGTCTGAATAAAGTGCCAGCGGTGTGACTGTGCTTTTGTAATGCTATTCATAGATATATTGTTGCACAAAAAGCATTTTTAATCCACTGATTTTTCATTTTTTTATTTATTTGGAGCGTATTTCTTCTTTTACTGTGTCTGCCGCTACACGGCAGCCAGCCGCACGTATCCCCCGCTTTGCAGGGTTCCGGCTTTCGCCTCCATTCCTTTGGAACGGCTACGCCGCCCTTCCAATCGGGGCTAGGCTTCTTATGCTATACGTCTTGCAGATTTTAATTATTTCCTGTACAGTATGCGCTATGAATATGGAAGCATTTGTTTTGGGCTGCGGCGGAATGATGCCCCTGCCATACAGGCACTTAACCTCTGTTTTGCTAAGGAGGGACGGGGATCTTTTCCTTTTTGACGGTGGCGAGGGAACTCAGGTTTCCCTAAGACGGCTTAACCTTAAATGGAAAAAGATAAACGCAATCTTTGTTTCACACACCCATGCAGACCATGTTACAGGTCTTCCAGGAATCCTCATGCTAAGCGCACAGGTTGACAGAACGGAGCCTCTCTACATCTTTGGGCCTCCAAAAATCGCTGAATACATAGAAACCAGCCGCAAAGTCCTTGACATGTACATAAACTATCCGATTGTTGTAAACGAGATAAAGGCTCCTTGCACGGTTTACGGTGGGGACGGCTTTTACATACGCGCTTTTCCGCTTGATCACACAAAGACCTGTGTAGGCTATACGCTTGAAGAGCTTGACCGTCCAGGAGAATTCAACCCGGAAGAAGCAATTCGGCTAAAGGTTCCACGCGGCCCCTTGTGGGGAAAGCTTCAGAAGGGCGAAAGCGTAATAAATTCAGACGGAATAGAAGTTAAGCCTGAACAGGTTGTGGGTAAGGCAAGAAGCGGAAGAAAGTTCAGCTTTGTTACGGACACAATGTATCTTCCTTCTATTGCAAAGGAAGTCCAGGGCAGCGACTTTTTAATCTGCGAAGGAATGTTTGCCGATGACTGCGAAGACCAGGCAAAAGAAAAAAAGCACATGACCGCGCGGCAGGCCGCAACAATCGCTCGCGATGCAAACGTTAAGCGCATGGCAATGATTCACTACAGTCCCCGCTATACAGACCGCGAGCTTGATCTGCTTTTAAAGCAGGCTAGGGAAGTATATCCCAATGCAGAGCTTTCCCGCGACAGAATGCGTGTGGAAATTCCTTACGAAGACTAGGGTTTTGTGATGAAAACAGAAGTTAACCTAGCGACAGGTTTTGTTGAACTCAAGGGCTTTTGCAAAGAGTACAAAAAAAATGTCGCGGCTTGTTTAGACATAGATTTTTATGCTGAGCAGGGCTGTGTAACGGGGCTTCTTGGACCAAACGGTGCGGGGAAGTCCACTATGCTCAAGGCAATGTGCGGAGTTCACTATGCCACTCGAGGAAGCGTTACCGTATGCGGCTTTACGGATGCCGTCCAGATACGGCAAGTAACAGGCTTTGTCCCTGAATACCCGGAGCTTGATGCTTCCCTTACTATAAAAGAACTGCTTTACCTTAGCGCGTCTATGTATAACGTGGAAAAAAAAGTTCAGAAGGAAGTTGTGGAGTCTGCTGTTGAATCCTGCTCATTAAATGAAGTCTTTACTAATAAAATTTCAACGCTGTCAAAGGGCTTCCGCCAGAGGGTAAGTCTTGCAAAGGCCTTGTCCTGCAATCCCAAAGTTCTTGTGCTTGATGAATTTTCAGGCGGCCTTGATCCAGAGCAGATTGTAAAAATAAAAAAGACGCTTATGAATTTGAGCAAGAAAAAAACGGTAATACTTTCCACCCACCATATAGAGGAAGCGGAAAGTCTTTGCCAAAGAATATATGTCATTAACCACGGCAGTGTAGCAGCCTGCGGTACAAAAGAAGAAATAATTGCAAAGGCAAATGTTTCTAATTTGGAGAAAGCCTATCTTAAGCTTGCGGGAGAAGGTGCATGAAGTCTTTGTACAAAAAACACATAGTGCAGATGTTATATTCTCCTCTTTCATATATTTGCTGCATGGTCTTTGTCCTCTTCTGCGCGGCAAATTTCTTTTTTGGGCAGAAGTTTTTTTCTGTAACCGGAACTACCGAGCTTCATGCCTTTTTCTATGGAATTCCTTATGTCTGTATTCTTGTTATTCCAACGCTGGGGTCTTTGTGCGGAACTTCAAAGAAAGAGTATTCCTTGCCATTCCATGCGCTTTCTATTTATGCTGCAAAGATACTCTGCATATTTACCCTTCTTGCGATAAGTCTTTTGCTAACTTTGCCAGTGCCCATTTGCGTTTCAAAAGCGGGTAGCCTTGAATGGAATGCCGTATATTCAGCCTATTCAATGGCTTTGCTGTATCTTCTTTCTTCTTCGAGCCTGGCAGTCTTTGTGTTTACTGCTTTTGAGAATGCTGGAGCTGCCTTCTGCTCATGTGCCCTTGTTCTTGCGGCGCTAAATTCAATTCATGTGCTTCCTTCATTAAGTTCAACTGGTATTTTGTTTGCTCCCCTTGTACGTTTTCTTTCTTTTGCGTGGCATTTTGATGCTGCAGGAAAGGGAATCGTTGACTCCAGGGACATAAGCTTCTTTCTTGTTTCTGCGCTTTTCTTCTATGGGCTTTGTGTTATTGTCATGGAAAAAAGACGCGGAAACCAGTCGCTGGGTTTTAAGAGAATGTGCTTCCTTTTTGTGCTTACTGCTTTTCTTTTTGCCCTGGATTCTTCAATATTTTATTTTAGAACAGATGTTACAAGACAAAAGAAGTTTTCTGTGTCTGAATATTCAAAGGCTTTGCTTTCGGAAGTGGACCAGCCGCTTACCATTACCTATTACCGCAACAAGGAACTGCTTTCGCTTTTGCCACAGGTGCGTGACGTAGATGAATACCTTTTGTCTTTTGCGGGCGAGTCACCTTTTGCCTCCTACAGCCTTGTTGACCCTGTTAAGGAAAAAAAGGAAAAAATGCTTGAGTCAGCAGGCGTCTATCCTCAAAACGTAAGAACTTCCACAGACGCAACCACATCCGTTTCTTCTGTATATTCAGCCGTAATACTTGAATATCTTGGAAAGACGGAAGTAATTCCTTTTGCCGCCAACGTGCAGACCCTTGAGTATCAGCTTTGCACAAGGCTCAATTCTATTGTGCGGGGAAAGATGCTTTCTGCCCAAGTCCTCTGTGCAAACGAATTTGAACTAGAAAAGAACTATGCCTATATAATGCCTCTGCTTCAGTCTCAGGGAATTTCTGCTGTTCAGACTTTCCTTCCGTCAAAAATTCCCGGCATGGTAGAAGATGGTAATGTTGCAATTGCAGTCCCGTTTACCGCGCTGGAAAAAGTGCCGCTTGTAGTTTTAGGAAGCTCGTCATTTTCTCTTGATGATTCAAATGATTTACTTCAGTTTGTAAAAAATGGGGGAAAGTTTTTTATTGCCACCAACCCCTATTCTATAGACATGACAAACTGGGAAGTAAAAGGAACTTACCGCGACTGGGGAGTAAATGCCCTTCAGGAGCTTGGAATATATTTTAAGTCCACGCTTACGGCAGACAGCAACTGCTTTAACATCTGCTTTGACTCTTCTAGTGACAGAGACGCTGCTTCTCAAAAAAGCGAGTACATAAAGTATTCATTTTGGCCCAACATTCCTTCGCAAAAAGAAGCCAGGGACGGAATGACGCTAACTTGGCCTTGTGCAATAGAGACAGAAGCTTCTGTGTCCGAAGAAGAGGGCTTTTCTGTAAAAACTTTGCTTGTAACAAATAAAACTGCATGGCAAAGCAAGAAGGTTATGGGCAATTTTCTTACAAACCCTTTTTCTGCTTCCAAAAATGCAGAGGCTGGAGAGGAATTGGGTGAATTTCCTGTAGCGGTGGAGCTTTTTAGAAAGGATGAGGAAAGTCCTTCTGTTATTGTTTTTGGGGACCAGTATTGCTTTTCTGCCAATATCCTTCCATACATTTCCTCTGAGCAAATGCTGGATACCCGTTCACTTGACTTTATTGTGTCAAGCGTTATACGCCTTAACGGAGAAGAAGAACTTTTGCACCTAAAGAACAAGAATAACGTGGACACAAGCCTTTACAAGATAAGCGCAGAATCTCTTGCTTCTTATAAAAAGCAAACGTTGGGTTTTGCTTGCATTCTTCCGGCTGTGTTGCTGCTTGCCCTTTGGCTTTTGATATTCATAAAAAGAAGAAAATTCAATTCGGGAAGGTGATGGATGAAAAGACTTTCTGCAAAACAAGGTGTGTTGATTTTTTATGCTTTTGACGCTGTTCTTCTGATTGTTCTGGCACTGGCATTTCTTCCTTTAAACAAGAAAAAATCACTTTCTTCGATGGACACTGCCTTGCTGAATCCCAACAATGTCTCTGCTGTTGCGCAGATAAAAATTTCCCAGCCCGTGGAGCAGAATGCTTCTTTGCAAAAGGGTATGCAGACTGTAAGGCTTTTTAAGAAGGGAAGGGTTTGGCTTGGCGTTGATGAAAATTCCGGTTTGGAAAAGCTTTATGTCTGGCCTGCTGACGGCCTGAATATTCTTGCCCTTATTGAAGAGTCCGCAAAAATCCAAAAGGTTTTCCTAGCTTCGTCAAAAGTTTCATCTTGGAATGATTTTTGCGTGGACAAAGATTCTGCAAGCGAAGTTACTTTTCTGGACAAGGACGGAGCAATCCTTTCGTCTCTCTTCTTTGGTAAAGAAAATAAGCTTTCCGGAAGAATTTATTTTAGAACCTGGAAATCAAGCGAAGTTTACGAATGTTCATCCGCTATTTCTTCTTTTCTTGGCGGAGCAGCCGGGCTTTCTTTCTGGTCTGACCCCTTTATTTACCCGCAGTGTCTTACAGAATATTCAAGGCAGAAATCCGAGTCTCTTTTGCGCCATGGCCGTCTTGAAAACATAGCTCCCGCCGCTCATCTTAAGCCAGATTTTGTTTACACCAAAGATTTTGAAAACGGTTCCGTAGCAAAGTTTTCCATATATAAAAAAGATGACTCTTTTATTGTGATTCCGCTTTTTATACCTGGGCCTGCCTTTTCGGAAGAGGATAAGGCTGCCATAGCTTCTATAGACTACCGCTACAGCATAAGCCCTGCAACCCTTGAAAATTTAAAAAAGGAGTTTACTAATGACTGATGCTTCATATAAAGCTACCGCTGGGTTTTGTGCTTGGGTTGACCGCTACCTTAACTTTGAAAAGAATCCAAAGAAGGGAATATTCTGGCTTGAAACTATGCGCTTCCTTTGCGAAAAGCTTGGCAATCCTCAGTCTTCCTGCCGCTGCATACATGTGGCCGGTTCCAAGGGAAAGGGGTCAATAAGCCGGATGATAGCGTCAATTTTAGAAGAGTATGGCCTTTCTTGCGGAATATATTCATCTCCGCATATTGTAGATTTTGAGGAACGGATTTCTACCATACACGGATATTTTGAAGATTGCGTTTACAAAAAATCCACTGATGAAGTTGTCTCTTGCGTGGAAGGAATTTCTGCGGATGAGTGGCCCGGTGGAAGACAGCCTACTTGGTTTGAACTTGTTACCTTGTATGCATTCTGCTGCTTTAGGAATGCCGGAGTTGACTTTGCTGTTTACGAAGTTGGAATGGGTGGACGGCTTGATGCAACAAATGTCGTTTTTCCTGAATGTTGCTGCATAAATACAATTGAACTTGAGCACACGGAATATCTTGGAGATACCCTTGAACTTATTGCAGGAGAAAAGGCTGGTATCATAAAAGAAAATGTACCGGTCGTAATCGGTTGGCAAAAAGATGATTGTGTAAAAGATGTTTTCCGTAAGATTGCCGGCGAAAAAAAGGCGCCTGTTATTTTTGCGGAAAAAGAGGCTTCTGTAAGTGTAAAAGGGTATGCAAGGCAAAAAAAAGACCCTTGTGTTGCTATGGAAGCTACGCTAAAATCCCGCTTTTTTGAAAGCGACATTAATGCATCCCTTCGTTTATTGGGGGAATTCCAGGCTAAGAATGCGGTAGTTGCAGCACTTGCCGTAAAGACTGTTTTTAAGGATATTAGTGGGGAACAGATAGAGAGGGGCTTGGCAAAGGCATGTCTTCCAGCCAGGTTTGAAATTCTTAGTGCCCCAGAGCCTTTTTGCGGAATAAAATCGCTTGTTCTGGATGGAGCCCATACGGTAAATTCTGTGCGCTATACAATGGAAACTTTTAAGAAAGTTTTTGGAGACGATACTGCTAAGGAAAAGGCCGTACTTTTATTTGCCTGCGCTTCGGACAAAGACGTGGAAGACATAGCCCCCTGTTTTAAGGGCAGCTTTGCTTCTGTCTTCCTTACAAAGCCAGGCTATGAGAAAGGCTCTGACTTACCCCGGTTGGACAAGGCTTTTGAATCTGCTTCAATAGAGCATGTTTTAATAGAAGACTGCGAAAAGGGTATAAAAACCGCTTTTGAAAAGGCAAGCAAGGAAAAATCCCTTCTTCTTGTTACCGGTTCCTTCTACCTTGTTTCGGAAGTAAGAAAGCTTTTGTGGTAATATTCATAGTTGGGGCATTTCCTTAAGAATATTTTTCGCGGTAGATGTTTCTTGCAACTTCCAAAAGGGTTTCCCTATTGTTCATGGCTGGTGATTCAGTAACGGCTTCAAAAAGTTCATTCAGAATAGCGCCCATCTTTTTGCCTGCGGGAATTCCTTCTTTGATTAGGTCTCCTCCGTTTACTGCCAAATCCTTTAAACCTAACGCTTGCTTTTCTTCCATGATTTTCTTTATGCGGCCTTTGAGTTCTGCAAGACCAAGGTAAGATGGACTTCCTTCCTGCAAGGGGACTCTGTGCATTCCGTAGATGTCTGCAAGGCGCAGCTGAACAAGGCCTTCAAAGTTTTCTATGCCAACGCGGATTATGAAGCGTCTTACAGCTGCATCGCTCCAGCAGCTTTGGTAATAGAACATGTGCTCCTTTACAAGGTGTGTCGTTCTCTCTATTTCTTCGTTTGAAAATTTTAGATGCCTCATTACTTCCCTGGCTTTTTTTGCGCTTTCCGTTTCGTGTCCGTGAAAGTGTATTAGGGTAGAGCCGTCTGCAATTTTTTCTGTTGTCCTGCACTCTGGTTTTCCAATGTCGTGGAAAAATGCCGCCAGCCTTACGATAAGGTTGTCGCTTGGTGCTCCGTCGCATGCATAGAAGATGTGGTCTGCCACATCAAATTCATGGAAACCACGTCCGTCATTCTGTATGCAGCCACGGCAAATTTTAAACTGAGGAATGAACATTTCCATTATTCCAGTATCTTCCATAAGCTTTAAGCAAACGCTGGGTTTTTGTGTCTTTAGCATCTTGCAGAATTCATCGCGGAACCTTTCTACAGAAATTCCTTTTGTCTTCTTTAAAATTTCAGGCATGCCTATTGCTTGCATGGTGCTTGCTTCTATGCTGAATCCCAGCTGCCCTGCAAAGCGGATTGCCCTTACGGGACGAAGACCGTCTTCTGCAAAGCGTTCAAGGGCTGAACCAACCGTCCTTATTGTTTTTTGCTCAATGTCTGCTATTCCCCCAAAGGGATCTATTAACTCTCCGTTTTCCAAAGAAGCGGCTATGGCGTTCATAGTAAAGTCCCGGCGGGAAAGATCTTCTTCTATTGTTGCGGCGTATTCAACTTTGTCTGGATGCCGTCCGTCTGAATAGTCGGATTCCGTGCGGAAAGTGGTGGTTTCTATTTCCCTTCCAAAGATGTGTATTGTTACGGTTCCATGGGCAATTCCTGTGGGGATTACACGGCGGAATATGGCCTTGACCTGTTCTGGAGTTGCGTCCGTTGCTAAGTCCCAGTCGCTTTCTTCTTTTTTCATTATGGCATCGCGTACGGCACCGCCAACCAGATATGCCTTGAAGCCGTGTTCAGAAAATATTTTGCCTACTTTGCGTAAATCAGAGTGAATTTTTATGCAGTTCATGATATATTCATTATATCATAAAAGAGGGGATTAATTCTATGGATTTGGACTGTTCCTTAAAATCTTGTAAGCTTGTGTTTATTGGTGGGGAAGCGCCGGAGGCTGGGCAAACAAAAGAATTCTTTAGCAGGATAAGATGCGTGGATAATGTTATTGCAGCTGATTCTGGCCTGGATACATTGGGGCAGTACCATTCATTTTTTAAGGATTTTGGGCTTGATTTTTCTCCAGACCTTGTGATTGGGGACATGGACAGTCTAAGGGACAAGTCTCTTCTAGAAAAATTTGGGTGTGCAAAAAAGGACTTTTACCCCCATGACAAGGATTTTACGGACACGGAGCTTGCCCTTATGAAGGCCCGCGAATCTGATGGTAACGGAAGTTCCTTTGTTGTTCTTGTTGGCGGAAACGGGGGCAGGGCGGATCATTTTATTGGCATTCTGGACACATTTTCTTTTGACTACAGGCCTGACTGTTGGCTTTGTGGCAGCCAGATGGTGTTTTTTCTTGGCCAGGGAAAAAGTCTTGTGGCTTCCGGGCTAAAAAAAAGCGATTATGTTTCTGTTGCAAGAACGACGTCTTTTTTTGAAGGCGGAAAGATTGTTACCAGCGGTCTTGAGTGGAAACCGGATGCTGGCAAAAAAAAGGGAATGCCAAGCCTTAGCAACAGAATTCATGATGAAAAAGAGGGGGTGGCAAGTTTTTTTGCGGAAGAGGGAAATTTCCTTGTCTTTTTGCCGCTGACCGCTGCTTTTGCATTTGCGAAGCCTAAATAAGCCTACGCCGCCGTGGAGGGGCGCGAAGCGTTGCCGGCACCGCCGGTAATGACCGTTAGGGAACCCCGGAAGGGCGGTGACGCAAAGGCATGTTCGGTCGAGTTAGCCAAAAGTTGAATGGTAGAGCGAAGAGGACGCAGTCCTAAGTTTTCGTCCAGAAAAGTAAAATTCAGATTGGCTAAATTCCTGTGGAAAGAATTGAAACAGTCCTTGATATGAAGAAGATTATGACGGAAAATACCGCTATTAGGATATAGATTGTAAAGAAGATCCAGGCCCTTTTCCTTCGGTTGTAAATGAACTGGAATATGCTTATAAGAACCCCGGAAAGTGAAAGTATTAGCAGGGCTATTGAAATTAATGCGCACAAAAGCAGGATGAAGCGCTGGGTACTGTCCAGAAAGACCTGAAAGTTGCCGCAGATGTAAAAGAAGAACATGGCCGCCAAATATGAGGAAAGAAAAAGTGTCGTTCTCCATACCAGGCGAAAGAGGAAAAATTTCTTTTTGGCTTTTTTTGGGGCTGCCTTTTTCTTAGTCTTGTAATCCATGCTGTTTTAGAGTATACTATATTTTATTCAGAATTGCCACAGGTGGAAAGATGAAAAAATTCTTTGCGAATGTAATCGTAATTTTAATAGCTTGTGCTGCTATTTTTTTTATAGGCTGGGTTCAGTTTTTGGTAAAGCCCGGATATTGCGGGGTTCTAACCAGTAAAACAAGCGGAATACACAAGGAAGCCCTTGTTTCCGGGAAGTTTGCATGGTGCTGGGAAAAGCTTCTTCCCACTAACGCTCAGGTGCATCTTTTTTCGCTTTCCCCCTACAAGAGCCGGCAGACAGAGGAGGGAATGCTTCCTTCCGGGGAACTTTACGCCTCCAAGTTGGACGGTAATGCTGATTTTTCCTATAAGCTGGACATGGAAATTGCGCTGGAGCTTTCGCCGGAGGAAATACATGAACTTTTTTCTGCAAACAAAATATCCTCTCAGGATGATTTGAATTCATGGTACAACTCAAAGGCGAAGCTTGTTTCTGCTGCAGTTGCAGATAAGGTTATAAAGCAAAAAAGCGCTGAATCTCCGCTTAAGAGTGTCGTTTTTTCCGATGCCGAACTTGCATCTCTTTCTGCTGAATTTTCTTCGGAGCTTGAGGGGGGAAAGATTTCTTCTGTAGAGATTTCTTCTGCAAAGATTCCTGATTATGAGCTTTACGAAATGGCAAAGAATTCATATTCAGCCTACCAGAAGGAACTGGATGCAAAGCTTAAGGAGCTTGCTTCTGCCCAGGCCAAGACCCTTGCCGAAGAAAACCGCTCCATGCAGCAACTGGAAAAATTTGCAAACCTCTTAAAAGAATACCCCCAGTTGGAAAGTCTTGCCAAGTCTGACAATTTTTCCCAGATAATAAATGCCTTGAATACGGCAAGGTAGGAATTTTATGAACGGAAAAAGGTTGTACTGCATTCGGGGAGCCGTCTGCTGTGAAAATACTAAGGATTCAATACAGGAAAACGTGGGGCTTTTGTGTGCCAAGGTTTTTAGGGAAAATATGATATCTGCAGAAAGTCTTGTGAACATACAGTTTACTGTTACACCAGACCTTGATGCGCTTAATCCTGCAACTGCACTTAGGCATTATGATACCGGGGTGGACACTTCTGCGGTTCCTCTGTTCTGTTCGCAGGAACCTGTCGTTAGGAATATGCTGCCAAAGGTCGTTCGCCTTATGGTTACGGCCTATCTTCCTGAGGGGACTGCTGTTGTGCCTTCGTATCTTAATGGAGCTCAGGTTTTGAGGCCTGATCTTGGCAGGGGTAGTTCTGTATGAACATTTGGGTTGTGTCCAGAGAATATGCGGGTATAGCGGAGGCTGGCGGCGTAAAGAATGTTGCCTGTTCCCTTTCTGAAAGCCTTGCAAAAGCTGGTCATTCCGTTACTCTTTTTATTCCTCTTTACGGATGCACGGATTTGTCATCCGTTAGTGATTTTACATGCTTTTTTCACAGGCCGGTTACTATAACAATCTGCGGTAAGGAGATGACCGTTTCCTTTAGCGCGGGAAAGATGAATGGGGTGAACATTGTTTTTATAGGCAACAGGGCTTTCTCGGAGAAAAAAGCGGTTTACACCTATACCAGGGAAGAGGAGTCCCTTAACCCTTGCCACTGCCACGGGGAAGGCCATGAGGACGCAATGTTCCTTAATTCCCTCTTTCAAAAGACCGTTGCTTACTACGGAACAACATGCTCTAAGGAAGAAATGCCGGACATAATCCACTGTCAGGATGCACCTGCGGCTTTGGTTCCTGTTTTTGTTGATTATTTAAAGCGTACGGACAAGGCCATGAAGTCCTTCTATGGGAATACAAAGTGCCTGGTTACAATCCACAATGCTGGCCCAGGCTACCACCACCAGTTCTGTTCCTTGCAGGATGCCGTGGATATTACCTCCATACCTGCTTGCTATTTTGAAAAGGCCATGAACGGAAGCTGCTGTGAGCCTTTTCTTGCCGCTGCGGCTTGCGGTGCTTCCATAACGACTGTTTCGCCAGAATATGCCTTGGAAATTCTTGAAGGAAAGACGGAAACTGCCGGTCTTACGGAAGGCTTTTTGCGCTTAAAGACAGGCATTACAGGCATAACCAACGGAATTGACACTGACCGCTACGACCCTTGTGATACTAAAAAGTCACTCTTGCCATATCCTTTTAGCCCGGAAAAAATGGAGCTTGAAGGAAAGAAAAAGTGCCTTGACTATTTGCTTTCTCATTACGCATCCCTTGCTTCTTCCAAAAAGCAGGCTGTGGCAGGTATAGAGCAGTACGGATACATAGAGAGAAAGAAGAACGAGGATCCTGTATACATAGCCTTCCACGGAAGAATTGTTTCCCAGAAAGGAATTTCTGTCCTTGCCAAAGCTGCCGACATGCTTTTGCAGAGAAAGCTTCCTGTAAAATTTATATTCATTGGTCAGGGGCAACCAGATCTTGAAAGGGAACTGCTGCAGGTTGCGCTAAAGTACGAGGGTGACTGTGTGTTTTTTAGGGGCTACGACAGGGCTCTTTCCAGGCTTTGTGTTGCCGCCTGCAATTTTGCGGTTTTCCCCAGCTTCTTTGAACCCTGCGGACTTGAGGATTTTATTGCCCAGGTTTACGGAACCCTTCCTGTTGCCCATGCGACAGGTGGCTTGTGCAAGATAATAAGCGAAGAGACAGGCTTTTTGTATGGGGAAAACACTCCCGAAGAGCTTTCTGACATGCTGTATTCTCTTATAAAAATTATGGACAGGGCTGGAAAGAACATATTCAACAACATGGTTTGTTATGCAGCGTCTTATGTCCGCGAAAACTATTCATGGCAGAAGGTTGCCCAGAAGTATACGGAACTTTACGAGTCCCTAAAATGAGCATTCTTAGCATGAAAATTTTTTTGTAAAAAAAATAAAAAAAATTGCATTTCCTATTGACATGATTAATGATTTGTCATAGAATACCATCATTCAGTTAGCACTTAACGAAAGTTAAATGCGATGAATATGCCGCTATAGCTCAGTTGGTAGAGCAACTGATTCGTAACCAGTAGGTCTGCAGTTCGATTCTGCATGGTGGCACCATTATGCGTTTTCGTCGAACTATTTGAAATGCTACTCTTCGTAGCGGAGCACAGTGTGCTCCATAATCAAATGTGGTTGATGCAAAACAAACTGTGAATATATCACAGCTTATGTAAGTCGATTTAGTCGGCTTATTTTTTTACGCTTTTTAGACTACAGTTTTAATGAGTGGTTTGCAATAGACCGCCAAACTCTTAAGGTGTCAGGACTTTATATTGTTTTATTCGTTCCGCCCCAACTACGAACTAAGAGTAAGAATCTTTCGTGCAAGACGGATTTTGTGCTTTGGGTTTTGATGGCTTTTGCACGAAATCTTCTAACTCTTATTAGCTTGTCGGTCCCCACCTTAACTCCACTACATAAAACAATATAAAGTCCTGACACATTAAGAGTTTGGCTACTCTATTGTGGGAGTGTGTTAAATTGTAGTTTTAAAAGTGAAAAATAGCCTCAAAGTATTGAAATGAGGAGGTTTTTGTGATATGATTCGTGTAGTTAAAAGAGAAATTGCGATTGAGAAAGAATTACGTTCTAAAATTGAATGGGCTTGCACTTTTAGTAATTGTGTACCAAAGATAAAGAATGGTAATTTGAGAATGGTTGAGAAAAGCAATATTGCTTATGTAGAACCACATTGTGTTGTTATTAAGGATAAGTTTTTTTTATTCTTTAATGAACATGAGTATTTTTATATAGGTAGTTTGGCTAATAAATATCCACTCTCAAAGTTAAGAGATTTTATCAGTGGTGACTAATACTAGAAGTTTTCTTTGTTTCAGCAGGTTATTGGGCAGTTTAATAATAAGATTTTTTGAAGTGTTAGTTAGCATATAGGCTTTCTAGCACTTTTATTTTTATAGTAGGAGGTTTTAAATGGAGAATTATTTAGACACTCGAACAGTAGAAGAAAAGAAGATTGCAGGAGTTTACATTAGGGTTAGTACAGAAGATCAAGTTAGGGAACGGATTTAGTTTAGGAG
>DJYC01000065.1 GCA_002448445.1 Treponema sp. UBA6988 | reverse complement strand
TTGCGAACTTTATTGTACACTATCTTTGCTTTCTTTCTTTTTTATCACGAAAAACAGAATGTAACCTCTTCAAATTTTGGATTTGACATACGCACGGTTTATGTGTATGCTTTTATTTTCCAGACGGGGCTAATTATCACCCCCTTGAGGCGACAAAATGGTATAATATAAGTTATGGACGAACATATATACAAGGAAAATAATAAAAGCTGGCACGGTCGGTTACGAAACAGAACTACAATTTGATTTATCATCGTGCAAGCAATATGAAAGGAATAGTCTTATTGTAAGGTGTCTTTTGTTATTATACACATTATTAGCTTTTCTGTTTTAGTCCAAGTTGCAGTTAGGCATTACAGTTCTCCTGTTTTTTTACAGCATTTCGGCTTTTGTTTCACTTGATTGATAATGCCAAGCCCGGCTTCATTACACCAAGTTCAATGTATGACCGAAAAATCCACACAAGCGCATCAAGTCCATTAGCACAACCTACACAATATTTTGTACCTATGTATTTTGCGTAATCAGCCTCAAACTTTTTATTCTCTTCTTCTTGAAGATACCAGCCTCTGTCAATGACTCTAAGGGCTGCTTCGTGGATTTCATCTTTGTACTTTTCCGTTACATATTTTAAACTTAAAAATGGTACCTGCATTTATTTATTCCCTTATAAAAAACTCTCATTTTCTTGCTGAATATAAATTTCACAAATCATTCTCATCAAGAAGTTGTGTTATTTTTTGTTCAATTATAGTATATAGATTTGAAAAACGATGTTTATCATCACCTGTGTAATTTTGAATTTTTTCTTGATAAAAACGAAAAGATGAAAGCACATTTTTTCTATTTTTTATAGAAAGCATCGTAAAACACTTGTCGTAAAATGCTAACATATCTTCGATTCTGTGCAGTGCATAACTATCCATTTCAACATGTTTTAAAATTGAATCTGCTTTTTGAAAATATAAAAATTTATCACTTTCAACAGTTTTTAACTGTGCAGTTAACAAATAAAGTCTAGCTTGCTGATTATCAATTTTGAAAACATTGTATTCACTTTTATGTTCTGCAACAGAATATGCTGTTTCTAACAATTTCTGAGCATCATCATATAGTTTACTCCACATCATTTTTGCCATGCCATATTGCATCCAGTAATTTGGATCATTTTTTAACCATGGTAAAATTGTTTTTAGTTGCTCATAGTAATCAAGCAACATTCCTTTTCTATTTTCTTCTGGTAATAAACTTGAAACAACATGAAATCGAAGAGCCGAACGAAATATTGCATTTTGAAAATAATCTCTATCTGCATAGTTATTGAATTTTTTTACAATAAAATAGAGTCTCTCAATAATTTTCTCACCACTTATAAGATTGCTTGACATGAAGTATTTCGCAAATACGTCTGAAATCTCAACATAATCATCGCGAAGTGTAAAAAGTTGAGAAAACTTTTCGTTCTTTGACAACAGAGGACTATAAATTAAATCAGAATCTGAAAGTTCATAAACAAGATTAAAATATGGTTTTATACCTATTATGCGTAGATAACAAACAGCAATAACAAAATCCTGATATTTTTCCTCCGTTAGAAAAGCTTTACATAATTCATTTATCTTATCAGTTATAACTGGTGACTTTAGTAATTTTAAGAGAACATTTGAAAATTGAATATGATTGTTATCATCCTCAAAAAATCTCTTTTTCGTATCAATACTAGTTCCTGCCAAACTTCCCCACAGCCCGATAAAATCTAAAATGTCATTAAAAGATAGAAACTCAAAGTCGGAAAGGTTATCAATAGGTATAGAAGCAAAATCAAAAACTTCTTCTTGAAAAATATCACTATACCATTTTTTAATTACCTCAGTTCTATCTGCACAAACAAGCAGAACATTTGCAGGCTGCAGAAAAGCAAAATTTTTGAAAAAATCTTTCTTTGACATGCAATCATCAACAATAACATATTTAACTTTTTCAGACGATTGAGAAAATTTTTTTAATTCTTCAAAATAGTCGATATTAGAATCAGAAAGAAAATATACCTCTTTTGCTTGCTGAAAGAGTTCTGTAGCAATCTGCCATAAAAGACAGGTTTTTCCATTCCCATAATTGCTCAAAAGAAGAACATGTCGATTATCAGAAATTCGAGTCATAACATCTGATATAAGTTTTTTCCTATAAACTGCAAAATGCTGCTTACTATTTACATTTAGCAATATTGATGCGGCAAGAGATTCTTGATTTTTCCCATACAACAAAAAGCTTTGAATGTCACTATCGTGAATATCTTCTTTCAAAACATCCTCAGAATAAGAAATAAAACCCTTCATAACTTTCGGAGATGTTGAAAAAGAAGATGCATTATTTTGTATAAGTTCTGCAAATCCATGTTTCTCGATTGGAAGTATTTTTCCATATTTCTCAAATCTAAATTGATTTTTCGGAGAAACATTTTTTTCTGTTATGAAATATGTTTTATTTCTTAATTTATCATTTTCATGTAACAACTTTTCAATATCCATATCATATAATGAATAGCCAACAAAAACTAATGCAGAACATTTGTCTAAATCTTGATTAAAAAAGTATCTCCAATTAGGAGAGTCCGATAAATCAGAATCTACGTAAGAAGAATTTGAAAGTTTGAAAGATGTATTCAAACTTTCTTCAGATAAATTTTCAATAAAACCATTCAGATGAATAACAGGATTTTCTAATTTTATATATTTTGAAACATCAGAATCTATACCTATACTTTGATATTTTTTTTGATTATTTGTAAGACCAATTTCAAGCCCTCTATCATAATTAGTTGTATAAAATCGTCTCCACTTTACAGAACAAATTAAATCTGTATCAGACTTTTCATCTCCAACAGATTGTATAGAGTAATAATCTTTCAATAAATTTATTAACTCTATTGTATGTTTTTTAGCTATGCAAACATCAGATGAATATTTTAAATCATCATCAGACTCAATTTCTGCAATCTTGCAAATCTCTTTTGATAAATCGGATGCCCGTAAAGGATGCTTTCCATTCAAAGAAATTAAATCAAGAGAAAAACCGGCTCCTGTAAATAAAATTGCATTTCCTGTAGAGATTTTTGTTAACAATTCTTTTTCTATATCTTCAATCATAACACCTTTCTCTCATCCTATACTTGCTCATTATATATTGACAATCTCTAAAAACAGTTGCCATAAGCAAATTATATCCATAAAATCATTTTTTTTCAATTAAAATTCTAATTTTTGAATTTAAAACAACAAAATTGACTTTATATATGCCAGGGAAGACCTAACTTTTTGCTAGGTGTGCTTTACTTTTGCAACAAAGGCAATGACAAAAAATGATACAACATTTTTAAAAATAAGCACTAGAGATTTTTGTAACGGCAAGGGATTACCCTGATAGTTCTATCGTTGTACCTATATTTCAAATTTTTCTATTTTACAGTCATGTTGTTTGGAGGATTCATCATAATTAATGCCGACAAAAAGCATATTTCCCCTGTAGTGAGAAAGGGCTTCATCGTATTTTTTTTCTTTTATTTGGTTTATTGCACCTAATGCTGTCTTGTTGTTCTTCAACTCAACAATTAATGCAGGGATATTCGGAACGAATGGAATAAAGGCGATATCAGCATAACCTTTCCCAGTCGGAAGTTCCTTGATGATTGTATATTGGGCAGTCGCATAGAAATAAGCCAGCCCGATTGCACTTTGAAAAGAAGCTTCGTTATTGTATGTAAGAGGATTCGTTGCCCTGAAATGTGCATTTGTAAGGCTCTGCGCAATATATTCTGAGTCCCCTTCAAGCGTACGCTGCAAAAGATTCTTGCTGTCATTTACTAATTCCATTACTTTCTTGTAATCTGGAGAGGTTTTTATTGAAAAAATCCACTGAGTGCGCACTTCGGCATTCGGAATGTAGCATTGCTTAATACTGCGGTCGTATGCAAGATACCCCAGGTGAATAAGATAAGTGAACACATCATCTTTTGAATTGAAGTCCGTCAGTGTATTCAAATACGAATGAATGTTCACGTCAATTTTTCCTCCGGCAATCATCGTTATCACGTCATCCTTAATTCCCTCAAAGTTCATCAGGATATAGTCTTTTAAAGCCTCATAAGAGCCGGTTTGCGTCCAGTAGTCGTCGAATTCATGATCCCTTATGGCTGTCACCACTGACTGCGGACTGTAAATGTGTAGTTCTCTTCCCAATTTGTAGCCGTCATACCACCGCTTGCACTCCTCAAAATCAAGGCCGTGCTTGTTGCACAAGGAGCAAACCTCTTCTTCCGTAAACCCCGCAAAAGGAGCCAGCGCACGTGCATTTGTCATGGAATACTCATCGAATTCGTTCATCTTTGACTGAATCTTATCACGAACGATGGGCAGGATTCCCGTAAGATAAGCGAGCGAAATCGCGCTTTTCAGATTGTTGTTCTTGAACAAGCTGCTCAAAAAATCAAGGTAACTTTCAAATATTGATGATTTCACTTTCTCGCGGACAAGGACATCGTATTCGTCAAAGAGCAGGACAAAAGATTCTCCCGTCTTGTTGTAAACTTTGAGTATTGCATTAGCAAGACTGTCTTTTTCGTCCAATTCAATATGAGGAAATTCTTCCTTTATTTCAGATACGATGGCTTTTGTTATTTCCGGAACCAGCTCATCGGGGTTATTAAGGCTGTGATAAAATCCGTTTAAATCCAATTGGATGACATTAAAAGCGTTCAGATATGTCGTCCATTCTTCAACATCTGAAATCTTGAGCTCTGAAAAAATGTTTTTGGAATTGCATCCTTTTGAATAGTAGGCAGCAAGCATATTGCCCGCCATGGACTTTCCGAAACGGCGTGGACGTGAAACGCAGAGGAAGTTGTTGTTTGTTCCAATCAACTTGTTCAGCTCTTGAATTAAAAGAGACTTGTCAACAAAAATTTCACTGTTATAATCCCGTAGCAATAATTTATTGCTGGGATTCAAGAAAATGCCCACGACTTGCCTCCAGAACACCTATCAGATGTATTCCCGTCTTGGAGAATATATCAGCACTCAAAAAATCAAATGATATAACTCCTATGGAAGCATTTTACACTAAAGCAAAGAAAAAGTCACTAGAGATTTTCCTTTGCACAAAATGTGTGGGGGGCTAAAACTCATGGTGAAGATGCGAAGAAAACCCCTTAACATCCCACGGATTATACATTAAGCCGCTAATCTATATACTTTACTGCCGCCATGTCCTTACTTTGCGTGAATGGGATATATACAAAAAAAATGCGGAAGACGCTTGCCTTCCGCAAAGAAAATGCCTATAATAAAGCATCTTCAAGCAACTGGGAGATTACCTTGCCGCGAACTTGGTTTCCTCTAGTTGCTTTTTTAATTTTGGGCAAGGACGGAAGAGAACCCTTAAGATCTCAATGTCCTTTGCCGTGACATCTTCCTTTTTTTCATGTCCCTCTTTTACAGAGAATGAAAGCCGGAAGATGCCGAATCCCTCGCAGTTTACGGCCTGTCCTGCCATCAGATGCTTGGGTATGCTCTGCATAAAACAGGCTATGCAGGCCTTTACGTCTGCCGGGGTAAGGGTTGTTGCCAGGGATATTTCCTCTGCCAATTCGTCGATTCCGCACATGCCGCTCCAGATTGGAGTCGCATAATACATGTTTGGTTTTTCCTTATCGATAGGATTAGGACGTTTACAAACTGAATAATTCATAAATTACCTCTTATGTTTGAATTTGTTACAAAATTGTTGATATGCACTTTGTTTTGACGAAACGAAAGTGTCTTTTGTAACTTTCTGGAACAAATGTAGCATTTGTTTCTTGATGTGTCAAGCGGTTTGTTTGAAGAATTTGCACTAAAATGGAAAAAATACTTGTAAAAAGCTACTTTCTTCTAAATTGAAATGTGATTTGTTCATATTTTGTTACAAATTATTGTTTTGCGGCTTGATTTTTTTTCCGTTTTAGATACAATATGTGTATGCTTAAAGATTTGGATGCTGAGGGAAGTACAATCAGATTTAGCTCCCTGGAGATTGAGAATTTCAGCTGCGTGAAGAAAGGTTCGGTTTCCATGGACAGCGGCAATCTTATTTCATCGGATCTTCTTGGTGTGTACGGTCAGAACGGCTCTGGAAAGTCCGCGCTTATAAATGCGTTTGCATTTCTGCGACTTCTTTGGTGCGGGGTAGAAATTGAAGAAATCAATAATTATGTGAGAATCGGGGAGGCAACAGCTGCTTTTAAGGCCTCGTTTATCATTCTTGTAGGCAGAAGAAAAAAGAATTTTGATTATTATGTGAAAGTCTCCCAGGGTAAAAGAGAGGACAAATCATGGTTCGTGGCGGAAGAGAAGGTTGTGGTTTCTGATTACGATTCTCTCAAAAATAGAATGTCGTTTGAGTATTCGGTTTATGACGCTCCACCGTATGTAAAGCCCGCATCGCTTGCCAGTGAGTTCATAAAGTATATGGAGAAGAATTCATACATATTGGATGATACTGCCCCTGATTTGTTTTTTCCTCTCCAGAGGGAATTGAGCCGATACAACAGGACATCCTATCTTTTTCATCCGAAAATGCTTGCGTTGTATGAATCTTTCGGCAGCTCCACAGAGGATGAGTCCCTTGCCGACTACATGCTTCTTATGAACGAATATGCATTACGGTATTTATTTGTAATAAATGACAGCTATTTACAAGAACCTCTGCAAAAAGCTGGAAAAGTTCCCGTCGTTTTGCCCAATCAGTCTTTTTCCTCTCCTGGACACATGGGATATTTTGCCATCAACCTTAACGGCCCCACTTTCGCAAGGGAGGCTGAGAGCGATGACTTTTTTACCTTTATTGCACAGATAAACTTTTTTCTTAGGGCACTATGTCCTGACACGGAACTTTCTGCCCGAAAACTGGACAAAATTGAGTCAAGCAGACCTGACGGAGCGTTTTACCAGGTATTTACCAAAAAGGATGGGCTTGAAATACCAATTAAATTTGAGAGTCTGGGAATAAAGAAACTGATTTCTCTCGTGAATGTACTTGTGCTTGCATATATAAACCCATGCGTCTTTATAATTGTGGATGAATTTGACTCAAGTCTCCATGAGTGTGTACTGCACAGTTTTTTAAGTGCATTTAAAGAGGGCGGAAAAGGACAGCTGCTTTTTACATCCAACAACCTTTATCCGCTTGAACTTCTGGAAAAGAGCCAGTGCTGCTTTACCTCAATCAATCCAGAGAACCGCTATGTAAAGCTGAAATATGTGAAGCCTAACAACAATCTTAGGAGCCTCTACCTGAGTGAAATCTGCGGAAACAAAAAAGACAGCAAGAACCCAGATTTGTTCAATCCAATAAGTTCGGAAAGGATAAAAGAGGTGTTTTCAAGTTCGTTTTTGATGCATAAAAAAAAATAGGAAAATATCTTACATAATATCTTGTTTTTGTGATATACTACAGTGAAATGAACTACAAACTTATAAACTTTGATATACACGGTGATGCTCGCGGTAAACTTGTAGCCCTAGAAGAACTGAAGGATGTTCCTTTTGAGATCAAGCGCGTTTATTACATGTTTGATACCCTGCCAAATGAGTCACGTGGGTTTCATGCACACAAGGAACTTGAGCAGATAATCATCGCCATGGACGGAGCCTGCCGCTTTGTGCTTGATGATGGAAAATCTCGTGAAGAAGTTTTGCTGAACCGCCCGGATGTAGGACTTTATATTGGCAAAAACATGTGGCGTGAGATGCATGATTTTTCTTATGGATGCAAGTTAGTTGTTCTTGCCAGCGAGCATTATGACGAGAAAGAATATATTCGAAGCTATGATGAGTTTTTAGCGAGTTTGAAATAAAAATATGATTAAAGTTGAAGTATATAATTCAGAGAAACTGAAACTCTGGAACGATTTTATCCGTAACTCTAAAAACGGGATTTTTATGTTTGACCGTAATTTTATGGAGTATCATAAAGACCGCTTTACTGATAATTCTCTTTTGTTTTATGACGAGGAAAAGCTTGTTGCTGTAATGCCGGCGAGTATAAAAGATGGTGTTTTAACTTCTCATGGTGGCCTTACTTACGGAGGCTTTATTACTGGCAACGATATGAAACAGCATCACATGAATGATTGTTTCATGGCACTAAAAGAATATGCTCTCCTAAATGGAATTAAAGAGATTATTTATAAGCACATTCCGCACATATATCACAAGCAACCTGCTGAAGAGGATTTGTTCTCTCTGTATTATAATGGGGCTGGAGTCGTAAAAATAGAGGCTTCTACTGTTATAGATCTACAGCAGCCCCTGAAAATGCCAAAAGGCCGTAAAGCTCAGGTCGGTCGTGCGAGGAGGGAAGGTGTAAGTATAAAAGAATCAAATGATTTTGAATCTTTTATTGAGCTTGAAAATCAAGTTTTGAATGAACGACATGGAACCAAAGCTGTTCACAATGCTTCTGAACTCCATCTTCTTCAAGAGAGATTTCCAAATAACATAAAATTGTTGGCTGCTTTTTATCAAGAAAAAATTATTGCTGGAACAGTACTTTTTATTTATGATAATGTAGTCCATACTCAGTACATGGCCACAAATGAAACTGCTCGTGAAATTGGAGCGTTGGATCTAACAATTGCGACTGTGATAGAACAATTTAAAGAAGCAAAGAAATGGCTGGATTTTGGTATTTCTACTGAAGATGCTGGGCATTATCTTAATGAGGGACTTATTGCCCAAAAAGAGGGCTTTGGTGGTAGAACTAATATTTACCAAACTTGGAAAATTATTTTAGAACAATAATTTATTCGTGAATGGGGCATTTTATGGCAAAAAAATCAACTTCAAAGTTTTTAATATTTTCTGTATTCCTCAATATAATTATGTTCACAATGCTTGCTGGTATTGGAATTCATAAACGGCAGGCAATAAAGAATCGATTGCATGATGTTATTCCCTCTATAAAGTATATCTTTATGGATAGATCAATTCCAGATCAAAAATATAATGCGGAATTTACTCCGCAAAAACGCTACCTTGCAATAGGTTTTGATGATTTTAGGGAAAGCGACTTTGATCTGGTTATACCGCTATTAAAAAAGTATGGTGCAACAGCAACTTTTAATCGCATTGCCTGGAATGCAAATCCGTCAAAAGCTGATCTGCTAAAAATCAATCAAGTGCTTAAAAATGGAAATGAACTTGGAGATCATACTTGGTTTCATTGCAATTATATTTTTACTGATGCACTTTGTAACGGACAAAATCCAAATTCAGTAGAGGGAAATCAAATTCCATTTCCTTCAAACGAGCAGCTGAGGGAAGATTTTGGAGATGGGAAAAATGCATTTGGTTTTGATTTGAATAGTTCTGTACGCTCAGCAAATTACGGCTGGGCTGGATATTCTAACGGAATTGAATTTGACACCAACTGGGGCGAACTGACAGACAGAGAATGTCAGATGATGCGTAACTATTTTTCAATTTACAGTGATAAGACCGGAAAACTTGATACTTTTGACGAGCTTTCAAACAAATATCTTGGAACATCAGGTAAGTCTTTTGGTTCATGGGATGCTGAAAAAGGCTACTATACTGGAGGAATTTTTACTGGTGCAAAAACTTCTTGCAATCATGAAATTTGGGAAAGACTACTTGAGATAACAAAAGCTTTTTATAAAGAGCATTACAATAAGGATTTTGATTTTTTGACATGGTCTTGGCCGGGAGACTGGCTTAGTCCGTTTAGGTTTCAATCAGACGGTAAGTTTTACTATGATCAGGAGCATACTAAGTTGTTCAATTATCTAGCTCCGTTTGAATCAAGTATTACAGGAAAAAACAGAAGCTATACACAGGTATTGTGCGAGGGGGGGGTACGTGATGACGCATGATACATTCTATCCTTCCCGCGTGGATGGAACTGACAGAGTTGCAATGAGGCAGCAGCTGATATATAATGCGGCATTTTCCAGAAAAGATGCTTTGTCATACAGTACAAATACCTATGTATCATATTCAGATATTGCAGATGAATATCCAAAAGAATACTTTTCTTCCAGAAAATCTCATGCAACGCAGATGTATGACGGGAAAGGTTCGTTTTATAAAACCATAGAGGCGTTAAGGCACAATACGTCAAATGGAATGGTTCATGGAGAGGTTATTGATTCTGAAGACACATATTCTGAGCGTGTTTTTTTGGAAGAGCTTTTGAAATACTGTAAGAAAACTGGTGTGGAAGTAATTTCAAAGGCAAAAGCTTATGATGTGTGTTTCAATCATGCATTGGAAAATGGCAATCTGATTTATAATCCAACATTGCGCAATACTGCCAAAGAGTTCCTGTCGGATTCTGAGTGTATTCCGCCTAACCCAGACGGCTACCATGGTGACTGTGAAGTTGTTTTGACTAAAGATAAACTCTGTCTCAAGACTAACGCAGAAACTTATTATTTGCATTATGGAATCCCTTTAGGAAAAATACAATATTCTGCGAAAGCACAAGGTAAAGGATGTATTGTTTTTTATGCAATAAAAAATAATAGCCCGATTGAATTGGATAATGAAAAACTTGAGGTTTTAGGTAAAATCGAAATAGATTCCGTGTCCGAAAATAATTACACTCTTGGATTTTTTATTCCAGATAATCCAGAAACTGAATATGAGCAGATTTGTGCTGGTTTAGGAGAGAAGATTATGGGAATAAAAATTGTTTATTCTGGTGGACTTGTTGTAAATGGGATCGATTTAAGGAAATGTGATTAAGGTTTTGCTTGTATTGAAAATTTATAGCATTTACGGTATAATACTTTTATGCAGGTACCATTTTTAAGTTTAAAAGATGTAACGGAAAAGTACAAAGATGAAATCCACGAAGCAGCCCTTAGAGTAATTGATAGTGGCTGGTATCTTCAAGGAGAAGAGAATAAAAGGTTTGAGGCTGATTACGCAAAATACATAGGTACAAAATATTGTGTGGGTTGTGCTAATGGACTTGATGCGCTTGTGTGGATTTTTCGGGCGTACATTGAACTTGGTGTGATGAAGCCAGGAGACGAGGTCATTGTTCCTGCTAATACATACATAGCAACTATTCTCGCGATTACAGAAAACGGACTTATCCCTGTCCTTGTAGAGCCTAATATCAACACCCTGCAGATTGATGACAGTTTGATTGAAGCGCGAATTACTTCAAAAACAAAGGCAATTACAATTGTTCATCTTTACGGGCAGTGCGCATATACAGATAAAATAGGCAAGTTGTGTAAAAAGCACAATCTAAAACTGATAGAGGACAATGCCCAAGCTCATGGTTGTATGTTCAATGGAACAAAGACTGGTGCGCTCGGTGATGCTTCCGGACATAGCTTTTATCCCGGTAAAAATCTCGGTGCGCTAGGCGATGCTGGTGCTGTAACTACAAATGATGAAGTTCTTGCAAAAGCAATAAGGAGCCTTGCTAATTACGGAAGCCAAAGGAAATATGTGTTCCAGTATTGTGGACGAAACAGTCGCCTGGACGAGATGCAAGCTGCAATTCTAGATGTTAAACTAAAACATCTTGATGAAGATGTTGCACTGAGAAAAGCTGTTGCAAAAAAATATATTGACGGAATCAAAAATCCTAAAATAATTCTGCCAAAAGTTGCGGACTGGGATCAGCATGTGTTCCATATTTTTCCGATACTTTGTGAGCAGCGTGATGAACTTCAGAAATACCTTGAATCAAAAGGAATAGGTACGAACATTCACTATCCAATTCCTCCGCACAAGCAGGAATGTTATAAGGAATGGAACAACATGAGTCTGCCTGTTACAGAGAAGATTCATGCACAGGAACTGAGCTTTCCGATGAGTCCTTGCTTGACAGATGAGCAGGTAGAATATGTGATGGGGGTTGTTAATAAATGGTAAGCAAAGAGAATTCAGAAGATATAATGTTCTCTGTTGAAATAACGACATACAATCAAAAAGAGTATATAGCGCAATCTTTGCAAAGTATACTTGATCAAGAGCATAATTATAAATACGAAATTCTCGTAAGTGATGACTGCTCTACAGATGGAACGCAAGATATAATCAGAGAGTTTGAGAAAAAATACCCAGATATTGTTAAGCCTGTTTATAACGAGAAAAATCTTGGAGCAATGTCAAATTACTATGCTACTGTTGCACGAGCAAAGGGGAAGTATTTAATGGGTTGTGGAGGAGATGATTATTGGCTTCCTGGAAAAGTTGAGAAGCAGATATCATTTATGGAGAGAAATCTCGATTTTGATGTTTGTTATAGTCTAGCACGTATTTTAGATGTTTCAAATATAAATTGTTCCGATTTTATTGGAGGACACTATGCTGATTATAAAGACTTGTTCTATAAAGGAAATAATATTCCTGCTCTTACAATATGTACACGAAGAGACTTCTTTTCTAAATACATGATAGATGTTAATCCAATTCACCAGAATTGGATTATGGAAGATCTTCCTTTTTTGTTATATACTGTTTTTGAAGCAAAAAATATTTTTTTTATGAATCAATCTCTTGCTGTTTATAGGCTTTTAAAAGAATCTCTATCACATTCAGATAGTTTAAGAAAAAATATTTTATTTTCAATAGGTAGTTCGGAAATTAGAAAATATTTTTCAAAAAAATATAGTATAGATTATGAAGTACCTGATTTAAGACAGACTATTTTCAAATTATTCTGCTCAAAAAAGAAATCCGTAAATAATAAACACTCTCTAACAATTGAATATAAAAATTTATTAAAAGAATACAAAATCAAAAATATTTTTTTTATAAAGTTGAAATATTTTTTTAAATCGATTTGCCATTTTTTTGTTCCAGCTGGTATTTTAATGGGAACGAAAAGTATTGTAAGGAGAACAAAATGCGAAAATTAACAGATGATGAAATGAAGCGAATATCTCTTCTTATACTCAAAGACATAAAATTTGTGTGTCAAAAATTAAATCTTTCATATTTTCTTGATTCAGGGACTCTATTAGGAGCTATTCGTCATAACGGTTTTATCCCTTGGGATGATGATATTGATATAGCTATGCCTCGGCCTGATTATGAAATTTTTTGTAAAGAATATAATAACTATGCTTCTGAGAATTTTTATGTAGCGTCTCTGTATAATTCAAAAAAATATCCATTTTCTTTTGCTAAAGTATATGATCGTCGAACAAAAAAGATTGAGCTAGGAGTATATCTATTTAATCAAGGTCTGAGTGTTGATGTTTTTCCTTTGGACGGATATCCTTCTTCCGATATTTTCGCTCATTATAATAAATTGGTTTCAAATTTCAATGATTATGCTTCTGAAATAGCAATGGCATTCTCGAGATATACAAAAAATATTTTTAATATAAAAAGGAATTTTAGAATTTTCTTGGCCCGTCATATTCTTGCTAGAAAAAAAGCTTTGAAAGTTCAAAATTTTGCTAGTTCAATCGATTATAATTCAGCCGAAAATATAGGTTGCAACAGTATTATGTACTACAATCAATCTAATTGCCGTGCAGTAAAAAAGGACTGTTATAAGCCTATAAATAAACAATTTGAAGATGATATATTCATTATTCCACAGAATTATGATAAGATTCTAAGTATATCTTATGGAACGGAGTATATGATACCTCCTCCAGTGAGTAAACGAAAATCAACACACAATATAGTGATTTATTATAGGTGAAAAAATGACTAAGACACAATTTGATATTCTTATTGAACTGAAAGAAAATAATTATCTTTCTAATGAACAATTGGCTCTAAAACTTTTTAAAGATGAAAAAACTATTCAATCTGATTATCGAAAATTAGTTTCTGATAAATATATCAATCAGAACAAATTGACCGATAAAGCTTTTTCTGAGTTGAAAAAACATAAAATTGAAAATGCAATAATATTAGCGGCAGGAATGTCAACAAGATTTGTTCCGTTAAATTATGAAAAGCCTAAAGGACTTCTTTCTGTTAATGGAGAACCTCTTATTGAACGACAGATAAAACAACTTAGAGAAAAGGGAATTGAAGAAATTATAATTGTTGTCGGTTATATGAAAGAGAAATTTTATTATTTAGTTGAGAAATATAATATTATTCTTGTGGAAACTGATGATTTTGAGAATAGAAACAATCATGCAAGTGTTTTTGCTGCTAGAAAATATCTAAAAAATACAATTATTACATCTTCAGATTTATACTTTACTGAAAATATATTTCAAACATATGCTTATGATTCTTATTACTGTACAATTTATATTCCGGGTAAAACAGCTGAGCGTGGAATAATTACTGATGAAGATGATAGAATTTTACAGACAATGTATGGTGATAAATGTTGTGATATTTGGGTCACTTTGGGATATGCATTCTTTTCAGAAAGATTCTCAAAAAAAATGATTGAATACATAAAAGAGGAATTTGATTTACCGGAAACCGAAAGTAAATTTTGGGCAGATATTCAAGATGAACACCTTTCTGAATTGTATATGTATGCAAAGCATTGTCCATCTGATGTAATATATGAATTTGATTCTTTAGAGGAGCTTAGGGAGTTTGATAAAAAGTACATTAATAATTCGGGTTCTGAAATATTGAAAAATATTTGTTATCGACTTGGTGCAGAAGAAAGTGAAATTATACATCTTGAATCTTTGAAAAGAATAAAGTATTCATTGTTTAAATTTTTCTATAAAGATAATTGGTATATTTGTGATATAAATCCAGATAACAATGAAAAAATACAGTATTTAGGGCGAGTTTATTATCAATGTCATGATCAACATGAATATGATTTGGTTAAATTATTCAAAATGGATAAAAATATTTTAATTCGAAGTTATTATGAAGTTGATACAGAGAAAGAACTTGCAAAATTAAAAAAAGCTCAAACTGATTTTATTAATTATCATAAAGAAACTGTTCCTTTGTGTGCTGCAGAAAATGTTTGTTCTAAATTCACTAATCTGCCTCTAACTCTTGGTTTTCAAGAACGTTATATTATGAATAACACTTATTCATTCAATATGAATGATAATTTTATTGGATGTGAAAAATTATATCCATTCTATCAGATGATATCTGAAACATGCGAACGTATTTTTGGAGCAAAATATACCGATCCGCGACCTTTTACAGGAATGCATTGTATAGATATGATTACAAAAACGGTTTGTAAAGCTGGTGAAAAAATGATGATTCTTGGAAAAGAATTTGGCGGTCATGCATCAGTTGCACCTGTGGTGGAAAGGCTTGGTATTAAAGTATATGAAGCCCCTTATAATTTGCCAAGTTTTGATCTTGATTACGAGAAATTAAATAAAACTATTAAGGAAGAGAATATTAATTATATTTTACTTGCACCTTCAGATATAATTAAACCTCTTGATGTTGAGAAAATCGATACTACTGAATGTGTACTTATGTGGGATTGTTCACAATTAATGGGGCTGATTGCTGCTGGCCTTTGCTCGAATCCACTAAAAACAAAGAAAAATTTAATTATGTTCGGTGGAACGCATAAAACATTTCCTGGTCCTGCATCAGGACTTATTATGACAAACGAGAAATATCTTCATGATAAAATGGAAACTGAAATAAATCCAAAATATTTAAGACATTCACAAATGCATCAAAAGATTTCTCTTTTGTATTCGCTAATTGAATTTGAAAAATTTGGTAAAGACTATATGAGTCAAATGATTCATTGTTCAAATTATCTAGGGGAAAAATTGCGTACTTATGGTTTTGATATTGCAAGTTTTAATGGGGTAATATCCCAAACTCATCAAATCTTTATACGTACAACAAAATTACTTATGAATACAATTTACGATAATGCTTATAAATGTAAAGTTACACTAAATAAAAAAGAGAAAAGGCTTTTCAATGGTTTTGGAATTCGGTTGGGTACTCAAGAAATCTCTCGTTATGATTGGAATGATAAAGCTCTTGATATCGTTGCAGAGATAGTGTACAAATTATCTTTAGATGATTGTAATCTTTTTGAGATTCAAGAATTAAAAAAATCGCTTCCGAGAAAAATTATACATTTTGCTTTTGATGAGGAAGTTATAAATGAGTTTATAATAAAGAAATAGGAATAATGTAGAGTGAAAGTCCTTCTCATAAACTTTACCGATGCTGGTGGTGGTGCTGCAATGGCAGCACTTCGTCTTGTTACAGCCTTGAATGAACATGGTTTTTATGCTCGTCTTGGAGTGCAGGAAAAGCAATCTGCAAATCCGTATGTAATAACCCTTCCCAAAAAGAAACATTGTTTAGCTTTTAAAATTGCTCGTAAAGTAAAAAGTGTTACAGGTGAAGTTTTTACACGAATAACAAAACGTCTTCCACATCCTTTTGCATTTCACACGACCAACGGCATTTTTCACACAACAAATTTTCATTCCGAAACAGATATCAAATGGATAAACAATTCCGACTTTGATGTTGTAAACCTTCACTGGATTAGTGGGGTAATCTGCAATAAAGACATTGCAAAAATCAAAAAGCCAATTGTCTGGACGATGCATGATTCATGGCCTTGTTGCGGTGCTGAGCATCATCCGAATGTTTTGGAAAAAGATGTTCGCTGGCGTGAAGGATATTTTAGAATCAACAAGCCAAAGACAACAAAAGGTATAGATTTGTGCCGCAAAGTATGGAAACAAAAGAAAAAGTATCTAGGCAATAAAAATATTTTGTTTACTGCTCCGAGTAACTGGGAACACGATGTCTTAAAGTCTAGCGCCTTGTTCGGTCACTGCGAATGCAAGGTAATTCCAAATATTATTGACCATTCTGTTTTTTACCCAAAAGACAAGCTTGCCGTAAAAAAACTTTTCAGCATTCCAGATGATAAAATAATTCTTGGATTCGGAGCTGCTTACGATATTGATAATCCAAAATCAATGAAGGGAAGCTATTATCTTTTGGAAGCACTGAGCAAACTCAAGAATCCAGAAAAATATTTCTTGGTCATTTTCGGACCAGCTGGAGAATCTTTTACAAGTAAGGTTTCTATCCAGTTTTTTGCGTCTGGTTATATTTCAAATCCGAATATACTTGCTTGCCTTTATTCTGCATGTGATTGCGTGATAAATCCGTCTCTTATAGAAAATTTGCCTACCACCTGCCTTGAATCAATTTGCTGCGGTGTTCCTGTTGTTGCCTTTGATGTAGGCGGCACAAGTGACATTGTAGTTCATAAACAGACCGGATATCTTGCAACTCCCTATAAAGCAGAAGAACTTACCGAAGGTGTAGAATGGTGTATTAAAAATCAAACAGGGCTTTCCAAAAACTGCATTGAAAAATCTGTTCGTGACTTTGATGAAGAGAAAACAATAAGTGCATATCTCGAGTTATGTTCAAAATTTGTGATTTCTCTAGTGGGGAAATAAAAAAATGCTGAGGTGTTATGTCTACTTCACTATCTGCTCAAAATTTTGTATAATCATATTGTTTTAGGAGATAAGTAAAATGATATGTTTATTATATGAAAGTGGTAATCACAGCAACAGATTATTTCAAACTATTCATTTTGAAGCATATTGCAAGGAATACAATCATAAATTTTTGAATCTTTGTTTTGAAGACATGAAAGAGCTTTATGGTCAGAAAAAGAATGTCTTTGCAAGAATTTTCAGATTTTTTTTGATTCGTAAACCTCTAAGAAAACTGATAAGAGTCGTTGATTTCGATAAAGAAGATAGCCAAAGCAGCTTGGTCGATAGACTGAATAGGCAGAAAATTTCATTTGTTGGTGGATGGTATTTTAGAAGGCATGATTTAACTTTGAAATATCGGAAATACTTTCAAAACCGCTATTTGCTTTGCCCAAGTTATTATTCGACGAATACTTTTGTTCAAGATGTATTATCCAAAAAAAATAATGAGGTTCTGGTTGGAATTCATTTGCGCAGAGGTGATTATAAAACATGGGAAGATGGACGATATTATTTTGAAGACAGTGTTTTTCTTGAATACATTAGCCACATGGAAGAAAAAATAAAGGAAAAGAATATTGTTTGTAAATTTATTCTTTTCTCAAATGAATCAATTTCAATTCCTAAAAGAGAAAATCTTGTTTTATCAAAAGAAAAGTGGTATATTGATCAGTATATAATGTCAAAATGCGATTATCTAATAGGCCCACCCAGTACTTTTACAGGATGGGCATCTTATATCGGAGAAGTTCCTTTGTTATACATGCAAACAAAAGATGCAACTTTTTCATTGGATGATTTTAAGATAATAAATGGATAGAAGGTATTATGCTGCCTATGTATGTAAAAGATAGTGATTCTATATTTATTTCTATAATCACAATAAACTTTAACAATAAAAATGGACTCCAAAAAACAATGGATTCTGTATTGAATCAGTCTTTTCAAGATTACGAGTATATAATAGTAGATGGTGGCAGTTCTGACGGAAGCAAAGAATTAATTGAAGCATATTCTAGCAGAGATGATTTTAAAAAACATGTTGCATATTGGTGCAGTGAAAAAGATTCGGGAATTTATAATGCAATGAATAAGGGAATACGTCATGCAAGCGGAGAATGGGTTTATATGCTTAATTCCGGAGATGCATTGGTCAATAATGTTTTAAATCCTGTTTCTGATGTTTTGCATTCTCATGAAAATGAAGTTGTTTATGGAGCGATTGATTGTTACGCGGATAATGAGTATACATGGACTTCGTGTCATTCTGCCAAAAGATTGGATGCTGGAATGTTTCCTCATCAGGGTTTTTTTTCCCCACGGATTTTTCATGAAAAGTATGGTTTTTATGATGAGAGTTTTAAAATTGCTGCAGATTGGGATTATGCTTTAAGATTGAAAGATAAAGGATGTATTTTTTACCATGTACCATTGATAATAGCTGAATATGATGAAACAGGAATTAGTGCAACCATGACCCCGTTGCACAAGAAAGAAATCAAATTGGTACAGGAAAGGCATAATATAGTTGTAACAAAACCAAATTTGTTCAAGAAGGTATTGAAGCTTTTTGTTCCGCCAATTTTAATTTTAATTGCCAGAAGGATATTAAAAAAATGACTCAGCCTGTGTTTTCAGTTATAATTTTGGCCTTTAATCAAGAAAATTATATTTCCAGGGCTATAGAATCATGTCTCAAGCAAGATTTTGCAGATTATGAATTAATAATAGTTGATGACGGTTCTACTGATGGAACAAGAAATATTATTGATGAATACAGAGCTAAATATAAGAATATTTTTTTGCAAGCTCATCCTGAAAATCTTTCTTCTCATGTAGCACGGTGTTCTGGAGTAGAGGCTGCGCATGGTAAATATATTCTTTTCCTGGATGGCGACGATTCTTTTTGTGAAGGTGCATTCAAAACTTTATATGATGAGCTAATTTGTAAGGAAACTTTTGATGTTGCGGAGTTTTCCTATGTTTTGGATCCTGGTAATACTGTTGTAAATCCTGATGAAAATGGGTTGATTTCCAAGCGAATTGAATATTTTAAAAATGTTGATTCTTGTACTACAATCTGGAATAAGTTATATGAAACTGAATTTCTAAAGAAATCATTTGCTAAAATGAAAAAAATATATATCAATATGGCAGACGATATATACGAATCAATTTGCATAGCTTATTATACAGAGAAATATATTCAATCTAGAATTTGTATTGTTAAGTATACTGTAGGAACCGGGGTTTCGACTATGAAGCATTCTTTGGAGGATAATAGAAGAAATTGTAAATCAATATCAACTGTGCTTCATGCTATTAATCTTTTTTGTCAGGAAAATGATGTTTTAGATTACACAGCGATAATGGATGCTACTCAGAAACATTTAATTTCATTTATGTTGCAAAGAATACGTTTTCATACATTTCCAGATGATGCATGTGCGTCTTATATGCTTTTAATTAAAGTTTTTTCGGAAGAAAATCTTCTTCCTTTTTTTAGGGTTTTATATGATGATGCATTGAAGTATCGAAACGGAAGTTTTTCTTTTAAAAACTTCATGAAAAATAAGTTTGGACAAATAAAGAATATAATAAAAAATAAGTGCTGCTAGGAGATAATAAGTAAATGAATTTTAGGCAACTATTAAATAGGAGAAAACAAGTGTTTTCTGATATAATAAAATATAATGGTGATTGTAAATTATCACTTTATTTTTAGTTTGAGGAATAGTTTCTTCTGCTGAAAAAAAAGTTTATAATATAAGGAAATTTTCTGTTATGGGTGAAAGTGTACATAATAATCCAAAAATTTCAGTAATAGTTCCAGTATATAAGGTAGAACAATATCTAGATCGTTGCGTAAAGAGCATACTAGGTCAATCGTTTAAAGATTTTGAACTAATTCTTGTGGATGATGGGTCTCCTGATAAATCTGGCGAAATGTGTGACGAATGGGCAAAAAAAGACAATCGAATTATTGTAATACATAAACAAAATGGTGGGCTCTCAGATGCTCGAAATTGTGGGATTGCTAAGTGTTCTGCCCAATATGTTACGTTCATTGACTCTGATGATTATGTGCGTGAAGATTTTCTTTCATATTTATATGATATGGCTGTAAAAAATAATTCTGATATTTCTATGTGTCAGTTTATTAATATTCATGGAGAAGATTTTGAAAGATTAACTGAAGAAAATGATATAATAGAGTTTCCTTCTTATCAAGATTGTTGTATTAGGTTTTGCCAAGATGCTCAATACTGTGTGGCGGTATGTAAATTATACCGAATGGATTTGCTTTTAAAATATCCGTTCCCTGTTGGTCGCATGCATGAAGATGCTGCTACGGTTGGAAAACTTCTATATGAGGCGGAAAAAATTTCTGTTGGAACAAAAAAGCTTTATGGATATTATCAAAATCCACAGAGTATAACGCATACTTATAGTAAAAAGCGATTTGAAGACCAGTTATGGGCAGTAACAGAGAATGCTTTGTTTTTTGAGGGTAAAAATGAAAAACTTATTGCAAGGCATTCTTGGAATCTACTTGGTAGTATATTGTTTAATCTTTCTGATTATAAGGAATTAAATAAAGATGTATTCACGCATTACTATCATCAATATAAAAAGCATTGTAGAATCGATAGTATGGCTATAAAGTTATCAATAAAAGTTCATGCTCCGTTTGCTTATTATATATTGAAGAAGATAAAGAGGGTGGTTCATGGATAAGTTTTGTTTAGTGGACAGTATAATGTTAGTTTAGTTGATATAATTGGAATGAATTTAAGCTGTTTGGACTACAAAAAATATGTTATTAAAAAATTTATTTCTTCGGCCCTCCACTTCGTTGACACTAACAAACTAATTTAATATTCTATTTTATATGAAAAAAAATATTTTTTTTGTAAAAAAATGTGCCGCCTGCCTCTTTTTGTGCTCACTGCTTGCATCCTGCGGGGAGAATGGCGCGGTTTCAACTCTTAAGGAAGACAAGATTTTTAGCCTGGACTACGGGACCTTCGAGGATGAGCTCAACGTGTTCAACCTGAACCAGGCAAACCAGATAAATACGTCGGTTGCCATGAGGGATGGCTTCTTTTTCATTGCCAACGGAGAGGCCAAGAAAATCATGGAGATGAACAGCTACGGCGATCTTCTGAGCCTCTACTACAACGAAGAGGCAAATCCCCGCCCGTCATTTTCCAACAGTGCGGATGTGGTAAGCACTACTAGGAAGGCTACCGCCTATCCCTTCAACGAAATATCTTCTATCGCGGTTGACTCCCAGAAAAGGCTATATGTGGTGGACAAATTTCCGGTGGAAAGGCAGGAACTTGACGAAAAGGATGACAGCGTTCTTTCTCAGATTGTGCTGCGCTTTAACGAGGACGGTTCGTTTGCAGACTATCTTGGCCAGCAGGGACCTGGCGGTACCCCCTTTCCCCTTATAAAGAGTATTTACGTTACGGACAGCAACGAGCTCGTCGTTGTGTGCATAAAAAAGAGCGGCTGCGAAGTGTTTTGGTTCAATGCGGACGGCTACCTGCTGTTCAAGGTTCCTCTTTCAAGGGAAAATATCCCCGACCCGCACTCAGGAAAGGCCGTGGAGCGTTTTGTTACGCTGGAGAACGTAATTCCTTCCTATGACGGACGCATTCTTTACCTTAAGGCTGACTATTCATCCTCCCACATGGAGGGAAAAATATCTTCGCTTGCGGGCATAGACTACGATGAGTCGCTTTTGTTTGCACTTGACGTGGAGACCGGAAAGTACAGCGAGCCCATAATAATTCCGCCCTACCGGGAAAGCACTGTGGAAGGCTTTGGCAGCGAGGTTCACAACATTCCGTATGACTTTATAGGCATTACGGACAACGACTGGATGTTCTTTATGGTTGCAAACGAGGGCGGCTACGACATTCAGATGGTTCAGGCTTCGGGTTCGCGCGTTTTGAGGAGGCACCTTGCCATGGACCGCAAAAAAATCCTTTACACGGCCTTTAACCTTAGCAATACGGGCATTCTTAGCTCCCTGAACATCCTTGGCGACAAGGCCCAGATGAGTTGGTGGCGTACGGATTCCCTGATTCAGGCCGTAATCAAGAACTAGGGGGGGCTATGGCATTCGGCGATGACATGATAGACGGCTATGAAGAAGGGGAGGAGCCTTTAATCTTCCACCACAAGCGGGGGGAATTCCGCCAGCTTGAGGACAAAAAGACCCGCGAACTTGCAGAGGGCGGCGGTTTTAAATCCAAGGGCTTTTTTGGCGTTTTGGTTGGAACTAAGGGCAACCGCATGATTTTTATGGCACTTGTGGTCTGTATGGGGCTTATCTTTGTGCTTTCCATACTTTCTGGCAGGAAGAACGAGGGGCTTCTTGACGGCATTGGCTGCAAGATGGATGCATTCTCTATAGAAGAGACCGTATATGTCTCCGTTGCGCTAAAGATGACCAAGTCCGCCAGGGAAAAGGAAGATGCTAACAGGCCAAGGCATTTCTTTGCAGTAGTGAACGCTCTGGATGCAAATGGAGAGCTTGTTTCTTCAACCAAGGAAGAGTACCTTTTTTCCTTGTCTAATGAAAAAGAGGGTGAAAAAAAACAGTTTCTAAGGGCAAGCTTTACTGACTACGACATAGCTTCCGTAGAATGCACTCTTTCACTTGCGGATTCTCCGGAGGGTGAAGAGTCCCTTCCGTCCGCCAAGAATGAAATAAAGCTTAAGGGCAAGGTGGCCCGGCACTAAAGGTTTTGCCTTTCTCTTCCGATAGAATAAGATAGGGGGAATAATTTATGGTACAGTTTTATTTTCTTTCGGTACTGATTAACATCATTGCGGGGCTCATTTTGGTCTACGGCATGAACCTTACGGAAAAGAATGATCTTGCTCCTGCCGCACCTCAGAACATGGACTTTTCCGAGGACATAGACGACGAAGACCCGTTTGCAGACATTGCGCCTGCATCTTCCCCAGAGACTTCATCCAGGGACGAAGCTTCAAAGACATCCCTCATGCGCGGAGTTAACAATCCCGTCTTCCGCCTTGTGATAGGCGTTCTTGCAATCTTCATCGGCTTTATGAAGATTCTTTCCGTATTCTCCGGTGACTTGCCCATAATCGGCGACTTCCTCCCGGCTTTTGCAGGAATCCTTGGCGGTGCTTCCATGTTAATAGAATATTTTGAAAGCTCAAGCGACAGCATCTATATTCCCGACAACATTCAGACCATATTCATAGACTCCCGCAAGTACATTGGCGTTATCTGCGTAGCGGCAGGCGTTCTGCACTTTGTTTTCCCAAAAGTCATTCTGCTCTAAGGGGACTTGAATGGCTGCATCGTCTATAACCGGAATCGCACTGGACGGAGACCGCGTCCTTGTTGCAAAGAGAAACCCTGTTGGCCAGATGGGGGGCAGGTGGGAATTTCCCGGCGGCAAGGTAGAAAGCGGTGAATCCGATGCTCAGGCTGTCGTAAGGGAATTCAAGGAAGAATTTGGCATAAAGGTAAAGGTTTTTTCCAACATAGCCAATGCCCATTTTGTCCACAATGGGCAAACGGTAGCCCTTCATGCCTATCTTATAAAGGTTCCCCACAAGGGCATTATCTTTAAGTACAAACTTTCTGAGCACAGCGAATACAGGTGGGTGCGCATAGACGACGTAAAAAAACTGAATTTTGTTGATTCCGACCTGCTTTTGTACCCGGAAGTAAGAAAATTTGTGTATGAAAAGGGTGCAAGATGATTGATGCTGCTAAGATTTTAAGGCCTGCTAGATTTTTTGTCTTGTCCGCACTCCTTTGCTCATGCATGGTCTTTTCCGCCTGCAATGCCAAGAGGGAAGTTGTCTTTAACCCCGCAGACGAAAATGCACTTGAGCTTGGTGTCACGTGGGCAGTGGTCACGGTTCCCTATGCGGCCTACTACAGGGAGCACAACTACCAGAGCGACGTAATTCACAATGCAAGGCAGGGTGATGTACTGGAAGTTAAGGGCAAGTACATAGAGCCAAATGTTCGCGACATAAACAGCGTAAGTGCCTGGTATCAGTTTGACTTCGGCTGGTTGGACAACGTTTCCATAAAGCTCTACGACAACCGTCTAAAGGCAAACGCTGCATCAAAGGCACTGGTTGGCGACAAGCAGTAAGACTTTGCATATTAATGCGCGGCAGGGATTGGAGGGGCGGGCGTTAGCCCGTTGCCGCAAGGCAATGGAGGCGGAAGCCGGAACCCCGGAAAGCGCCTCAAAAATGGCCTCCTTGCCATTTTTGTGCCCGGTTTTCCTGCGAAAAACCGCGGGCTTCTATGCAAACATTTGACGCGCCCTCCATGGCGCTCCTTGTTTTACATAAAAAATGGCAAGATGTTCTTTCATGGATTACTGCGAATACAAACAAAAGTGCCGCAAAATTTTCAGAAAATAAACTAATTTTTCTTAAGAATTATAGAAGCTGCCTGCATAACGCTAAGTCCTGCCTGCTGCTCGCGTGTCTTAAGGTTCTTTAGCGTAAGTGTTCCGTTTTTCTCGTCATCCTTTCCAATAAGAATGCCAAAGGGAACGCCCTTCTTTTCCGTAAGCGCGTACTGCTTTCCCATCTTTACCGCATCCGGGAAAACTTCAACCGCAACCCCAAGCTCCCGCAAGAGTGAAGCCGTCTTTTCCATGTAAACTTCAAGCCCTTCGCCGCTATTGTAAATCTCCGCGTCAAGGTAGCTGCCCTTTGCACTGGTAAGGCCAAGCTCGGTAAGGCCTGCAATTAGGCGGTCAAGGCCTATTGAAGAGCCAACGCCCGGAATCTTTTCCTTGGTGTAAAGACCTGCAAGGTTGTTGTAGCGTCCGCCTGAACAAACGGAACCAATGGAAGGAAGGTCGTCAAGGAAGGTCTCGTAAACAACGCCAGTGTAATAGTCAAGACCGCGTGTTATGCTTGGGTCAAGAACATAAGTCTTTTCTATGCCGGAAGCCTTCATCATGGCAAAAATGTCTTTAAGGCGCTTTGTGTCCTCGTCCTCACCGCCTGCAAGGGCTTCAATGTGGCTAAGCGTCTCTTCAAAAGAAGCAAGCGGTTTTATGTATTCAAGAATCTTGGAAGCTTTTGCCGCATCGCCTGTAACTTCTGTAAGCTCCTTGGTAACTTCCTCTGCGCCAATTTTTGCAAGCTTGTCCACAATGCGAAGAATATCCTCTGACTTGTCCTTGCATCCCAGAGAAAGCAAAAAGCGGTTGAAGACTCCGCGGTGGTTAAGGTGAATCTTTATCTTTTCCACGCCGATTGCGTTAAGGGCTGCCCTCATGAGCGCAAGGGTTTCAAAGTCGCTTGTGGCACTGTCGCTTCCAACCGTGTCAAAGTCACACTGGACAAATTCGCGGTAGCGGCCGGCCTGTGGCTTTTCCCCGCGCCAAACCTTTGCAATGTGGTAGCGTTTAAATGGAAAGTAAAGCTTTTCTTTGTGCTCTGCGGTAAAGCGTGCGAATGGAACCGTAAGGTCAAACCTCATGGCAACATCTCTGTGGCCGTTATCTTCAAAGCGGAAAACCTGTTTTTCCGTCTCGCCGTTACTCTTTCTAAGGAGAATCTCCGTATATTCAAGGACGGGTGTGTCTATTGGAACAAAACCGTAGGAGCGGAACGTTGCGGTAAGTTTTTCTATTAATCCGGCGCGCAGAATCTCGTCCTGCGGCATAAAATCTCTAAAGCCCTTTAAAACCTTTGGCTGAATCAGTTTCTCGTTTTCCATAAGGATTAATATAGAATAAAGTGGGCAAAGTTGCAAGTAATGGCAAAATATAAAATGCAGGGAAGAATTTTTTATTGCGGAATTGATTTTTTTTTCTTTGTATTATAGTTAAACTGTTGGTTATTGGAAACATATCAGTTTTAATGTGGGGTTTGTCATGAGAAGAAGTTTATTATTTTTGGCTTTTATTGCATCGCTGCTGATGGTCGGATGTTCTGGGATTAACTCGTCAAATGACGGGGGGGGAGTATAAGTCTTAGACTGCCGGAAAGTTCAATCCGCTCTGTCTACTCGGAGGGATTAATTTCTGATCCTGAAGGAGGATCTGTAGCCAATTACGTCGTTCGCGTAAGACGGGACGGAAATGTGGAAGCGGAAGAAAGTGCCAGTCCCGGCTCAACTATAACAATAGACGGTCTTTTGCCGGGCCAATACACGGTTGCAGTTTTGGGCGTGAATTCAAGCGGCCTTGTAACATATTACGGAAGAAGCAGTGAGGTAACCGTGAGCCCAAGAGAGACTTCCGCAGCATCCGTTTCCATGCAAAATGTAGAAGGTATATTGGTTAGTGTAAGTTGCAGTTGGGTGGATGATGACGGAAATTGGAATTCGAGTATAGTAACGGGGTATGATGCTTCTTTTATTATCAAGGCTGTTGGACTGGGAAAGAATCTTTCCTATTCAGCATCGGCAAGTGTATCGGACAGCACTGCAAGTTTTGGTATCTTTACAAGTGAATATGGCGGTTCTTCTAGCGCAACGGCGACTGTCCAAAATTTTCTGGAACCGGGCATTACGTACAATTTTACGGTAACGGCTTCCAGTTTAGGTTGGGAGCGTAGCTATTCAGGTTCCAGCACGTTAAGGCTTGAAAACGGCAGAAATTATGTTAGTGTAGACCTGCATTAGTATGCGGGTGTGGCGGCATGACTTTTACAGATGCTGAATTCACTTGATTGCAAGTGCGTTCAGCATGACGGGGTGGCCGACATCCCGTGATATGCGGAAGATTCAACACAGGCCAAAGTCCTTGCAAACTTCTTTTACGGCCTTTATCAAATCCTCCATTCCTTCTTTTGTGGTGGCAAATCCAAAGCTGAACCTTACGGCGGCTTCTTTTTCGGCTGCGCTTATATGCAAAGAGTCCAAGACTGGCCTTGCCTTGCTTTGGGAAGAACATGCGCTTCCTGTGGAAATGCAGAATCCCTTTTGGCTTAGGGCGCGTTCCATTACCTGTCCCGGTATTCCAGGGAAGGATGCCTGAACTATCCAGGGGGAAAATTTTTCTGCAAATTCATCTGCGTTTTCAAAGCGGCAGTGGGGGATTATGGAAGCTCCCTTTATCTGCATGATTTGCCCGATGAATTCTTTTGTCCATTCCTTTTGCTTTTTAAAGCGTTCAATGGATGAAGGATTTTTTTCGCTTATAAGGTATTTCTTTAGGCAGAGTGCCATTGCCGTTGCCCCAAAGAGGTTTTCTGTTCCGCTTCGGATTCCTTTTTCCTGTCCGCCACCGCGCAAGAAGCTTGTTATGTCCTTGTTTAAGTAGAGTATGCCGACTCCCCTTGGGCCTCCTATCTTGTGTGCGCTAAAGGCCGCTCCGTGTATGTTGCTGGTCTTGCTTCCAATAAAATCCAGCGGTATTTTTCCCGCCGCCTGTACGCAGTCCACGTGAAAGAAGGGCTGTCTTTTTCCCTGACATTTTTTTTCTACAGCATCTGCTATTGACTTTACGTCTTGTATTGCCCCGGTCTCGTTGTTAACGGCCATTACGGAGACAAAGGCTGTGTCTGGCCTTATAGCCTCTGCAATTGCTTCTGGGCTTACAAAACCGTTCTTGTCTGCCTGAACACTGCTTACGCTCCATCCGCAGGCTTGCATTGACTTTGCCATTTCCCTAAGTGCCGGGTGTTCTATTGAACTTAGCACCACGTGGCCTTTTTGCGGCCGGGTGAGCATGGAAAGAAGGGGAATGTGGTCGCTTTCTGTTCCTCCGGATGTAAAGAAGATTGTTTTTTCACTTACGCCAAGGCTTTCTGCACAGCTTTTCCTTGTCTTTTCAAGGGCTTCCCTTGCGTCGCATCCTGCATGGTGTATGCTGGACGGGTTCCCCCAGTGCTCAAGTGCGGTAGAAAGTGCTTCCTTTTGAATATCCTCATCAGCGGGTGCCGTTGCTGCCCAGTCAAAGTAGTGTTCTTTTTCCGTCATGGTTAGATTCCTGTCTTGCCAAGGACTTTTTCAATGTCGCTGTCCTTTGCCGTAGTGATTATTGTGTCGCATTCGCCTTTTTGCAGGGTTACGCGGATTTGTGAAAGAGTAGTATTCTTTTTGTCCTTCTTCATGGCCTGGAGTATCTTGCTTATTCCCAAAGACTTTTCTTCGCCGGAAAGAACCTTGGGGTATTCTCCTGAGTCGTAGCCGTAGGAAGCGATTATGTCCTTTGTCTTTTGAGCAAATTCTTTGGAACAGAGTCCCATCAGCAGGCTAAGGTCTGCGGCTCTTCCTATTCCCCATGCAACTGCCTCTCCGTGGGTTATGCAGCCAAGTCCTGCTGCCGCTTCAAGTCCGTGGCCAAATGTGTGCCCAAGGTTAAGGAATGCTCTTCTGCCGTTTTCGCGCGGGTCTTCCTGCACAATCTTTGCCTTTGCCCTTACGCATGCGCCTATTATTTTTTCAAGGATTGTGCCATCCCTTTTCATTATGGCATCCTTTTCTTCTTCAAAGAGCTTTAGCATTTCCTTGTCAAAGAGGAAGGCTGTCTTTATAGCTTCCGCCAGCCCCGAAATGTATTCGTTCTCCGGGAGCGAAAGCGCAAAGTTGCTCCAGACGTAAAGCTTTGATGCAGGCCAGAAAGAGCCTATCATGTTCTTATAGCCTTCTATGTCGCAGCCTGTCTTTCCCCCGACAGATGCGTCCACCATGGAAAGAACCGTGGTAGGAACAAATTCAACTTTGATTCCCCGCTTAAAGATTGATGCCGCAAAAGCCGTCATGTCCGAAAGAACGCCACCGCCAATGGCAACAAAGGTACAGTTCCTTGTGAAATTTCTTTCCAGGGCAGTTCTAACTATGGTAAGCACGCTGTCTATTGTCTTGAATTTTTCTCCTGCGCCAAGAACAAGAAGGTAGTCGCTTCCGTATTTTAAGACCGAGCCTTCTTTTAGGCATCCGCTGCCGTTTGAAGAACCGTTATCAGTGTTCGCAGAACCGTTTGCGGAACCGCTTGCTGTATTTGCATCGCATTCAAAAAGAGTCGCAAAATCTTTGATGGAGTCAAGCCTTGCTATGCTGGTGTCCGTTACAAAAAGACGCGGCTGTGAGTTTCCGCCGTCACTTGAGTCATTTGAATAGAAAACTTTCTTGAGGTTGGGACTTCCGCTGTAAAAATAAATGCATGTCTTGTCAAAGCCAGAATCCTCGGCATACTTTAAAATAAATTCGTTACTGTCCATAGTGCCACTATTCTATGGATAAATGAATTTTTTTTCAATACGAGTAAATAATTGCACACGGAAATCAGCTTTGTGTTCCGCTTCCAGTCAAATCCGTCTGAAAATTCATGATTTTTAAGGAAGACTAAATGACAAAAGCATGGACTTGCCCGGCGGGTCCCAGCGACGGAAAAAATCAAGGAATCCTCCCTAAAGGGTCCCTCCTTGCTTTTTTCCTGCGTTCCACCGTTCAATTCCATGCTTTTGTCATTGGTATAGATATTATTTCTTTCCCGTTGCGCCCAAAACTGACTTCAGATTGCCTTGCAGATGAACAAATTTAGAAGATGATTTCCATGTTCTTTCATACTGCTCGATTGAGTTTTGGTTAAGCATTTGCTATAATATCCATATTAACAAAAAAGGACTACTTATGAAAATTGCAGTGTTCTCTGACGTTCACGGAAACTTAAAGGCCCTAAAGGCTGCCCTTGGTCAGATAAAGGAAAATGGAGCCGACCAGATTATATTCCTGGGGGACATTTTTCAGCGCGGAAACGAGGAAATAGAATGCCTTGAACTATTAAAGACAAGCGGCATAATCTGCCTAAAGGGAAACTGCGAGCTTTACCTTGCAGACGGAGTGGACATTGACCCTGATGTTGAATACCTTCGCGAATACTATGACGGAATGAGGTCAAAGCTTAGCGCTGAGCAAATGAACTTTATTAGGCAGATGCCCCTCTTCTTGGAAAAGGAAATTAACGGCCACAAAATGCATTTTTCACATTTCCTCTTTTCGGACGTAAATGCGCCTTATCCTTTCCTTCAGCTTTCAAGCCTAAAAAACGGTATCTTTGACAAAACCGTGGAAAGTGAAGCCGTAACAAAATACGAACTTTCCGCAATAGGCCATAGCCACCAAAACTTTGTAAAGGGAAAGGTTGTCTCTGTTTCTGCAACAGGCCTGGAAGGCTCATCATACCTCTTAATCAATGCCGGTAAAGACGGGCTCACCTTTGAGCATATAGACATCTTGCAAGGAAAAAGGTGATTGAATACACGAACAGCATTACTCCTGAAGGTTATATGGAAGAATAGGGGTAAAAAGTTCCAATTGAAAAAATACTAAAGTAGAAGTATTATATATGTATGCTATCACAAGAACAAAAAAAGGCAGCTAGAAAGTTCTCTGAAGAATGGAAAGGTAAAGGATATGAAAAAGGCGAAAGCCAGAAATTCTGGATTGACCTGCTCTGTAATGTTTACGGTGTTCAGGATTTTTCAAATTTCATAAGCTTTGAGGAACAGGTAAAACTGGACCACACATCTTTTATAGACGGCTACATTGATTCTTCTAAAGTCTTGATTGAGCAGAAGAGTATTGATAAAGATTTGAAGGCTCCAATAAAACAGTCGGACGGTTCATTTTTAAATCCTTTTCAGCAGGCAAAAAGGTACATTACGGAACTTCCTGTTTCTAAGCATCCGCGTTGGGTTGTAACTTGCAACTTCAAAAGCTTTCTTGTGTACGATATGGAAAACCCGAACGGCGAGCCGGAAGAAATATTGCTTGAAAATCTTGAAAAGGAATATTACCGCCTTTCGTTCATTACAGAAACAGGAAGTGTGCATCTTAAAAAAGAGCTTGAAATCTCAAAAAAAGCCGGTGACATAATCGGCGAAATCTACGACGCAATTCTAAAGCAATATAAAGACGCCGCAAACCCAAGCCCTGCAACGCTCAAAAGCCTTAACATGCTCTGCGTGCGCATTGTGTTCTGCCTTTATGCAGAAGATGCCGGAATCTTTGGGCATAAGTCCATGTTTGGCGATTACTTAAAGCTGTTTGAAGCAAAAGACCTGCGCCGTGCTCTGCTAGATTTGTTTGCCGTGTTAGACCAAAAAGAAGAAGAGCGCGACGAATATCTTGAAGAATCGCTTGCGGCTTTTCCGTATGTGAACGGTGGACTTTTCACAGAAGAAGACAAAACAATTCCACCAATCACAGAAGAAATAAAAGACCTTTTGGTAAAACACGCTTCAAGCGAATTCGACTGGAGCGAGATAAGCCCGACAATCTTTGGCGCAATCTTTGAATCAACCTTGAACCCGGACACACGCCGAAGCGGTGGAATGCATTACACAAGCATTGAAAACATTCACAAGGTGATAGACCCACTCTTTTTAGACGACTTAAAGGCTGAACTTGAAGAAATAAAGCAGATTAAAAGCGCAAAGAACCGTCTTGAAAAGGTTAAGGAATATCACAAAAAGCTTGGAACGCTAAAATTCCTTGACCCTGCCTGTGGAAGCGGAAACTTTTTAACAGAAACCTTTATAAGTTTGCGCAAGCTTGGAAACGAGTGCATACGCCTTGAAATTGGCGACCAAAACCAGATGGCGTTTGATGATGATTTTGTAAAGGTGTCGATTCACCAGTTTTATGGCATAGAGATAAACGATTTTGCTGTTTCTGTTGCCAAGACCGCACTATGGATTGCGGAATGTCAGATGCTTGAGGAAACAAGCCGGATTGTCGGAAAGAACCTTAACTTTCTGCCGCTCAAAAGCTATGCAAATATCATACAGGGCAATGCACTGCGCATAGACTGGGAAACATTAAAAGAAGAAACATGTGCAAACTTTGTCTATGTAGACAAACTGAATGTTTACAAAATCGATGACAATGTTGGCATACTTGAAGTACATGATTCTGATTCTGAAATTGATTCTGACTCTCTTCTATACAACAAAAAATTCAAGGAATTGAATGTAATAACAAAAGAAGTTGAAGAGAAGTCACTTAAAAAAGCAGAAATGCAAGAGCCGATTGTATATGACTATATTATAGGAAACCCTCCGTTTGTAGGTGCCCGCTGGATGAGCGATGCACAAAAAGAAGATGTTATCTTTACATTCGGTAAAAACTGGCAGGGTGTTGGAGATTTGGATTATGTATGCTGCTGGTATAAAAAAGCAACGGAGTATTTAAAAGAGAGTAAGACCCGCTGTGCTTTTGTTTCAACAAATTCTATAACACAGGGCGGTTCGGTTGTAAATCTTTGGAAACCTTTGTTTGAAATGGGTATACACATTGATTTTGCGTACAGAACATTCAAATGGATAAATGAAGGCACAAAGAAAAATATGGCAGCTGTTCATTGTGTTGTCGTTGGTTTTAGTGTTGCAGACAATAATAATCCAAAAATCATCTTCTTAAATGAGCAGCAAAAGATTGAAGTAAAAAATATAAACGGATATTTGCTTGATGCTTCAGATATTTTTATTGAAAAACGTATGCTTCCTCTTTGCGATGTTCCTCAAATCTGCTTGGGCGGGCAGCCGATTGATGATGGAAATCTTACGCTTACAGAAGAAGAAAAAAAAGGGCTGTTAAATAAAGAACCTATGGCTGAAAAGTTTATTCGCCATTATATGATGGGAAAAGATTTTATTGACAGAAAACCACGTTACTGCCTGTGGCTTCAAGGTGCAAATCCTTCTGAGCTACGAAAATGTCATGAAATTATGCTAAGAGTAGAAAAAGTTCGCGAATTCCGTCTTGCAAGTAACCGCACAAGTACGCTACGAGCAGCAGAAATGCCTGCTCTTTTTGGTGCACCATTTGAATGTGAAAGCGATTATGTAGCAATTCCGAAAGTTTCTTCTGAAAATAGACGCTACATTCCTATGGATTATCTTTCGCAAGAAATTATTCCTGGTGACAAATTGTTTGTTATGCAGCGTGCATCTTTGTTCCATTTCGGTGTTCTTACTTCAAATGTACACATGGCTTGGATGCGTGCTGTTTGTGGTCGTTTAAAGAGTGACTATAGCTATTCAAATACTATTGTCTACAACAACTTCCCATGGTGCACCCCCACAGACGAGCAGAAAGCCAAAATCGAAAAGACCGCGCAGGCAATTCTTGATGCGCGTGCAAAATACCCAGATTCATCTCTTGCAGATTTGTACGACGAAACGCTCATGCCGCCGGAACTGCGCAAGGCCCATCAAGAAAACGACAAAGCCGTCATGCAGGCTTACGGCTTTAGTACCAAGATGACGGAAAGCGAGTGCGTGGCAGAACTGTTCAAACTCTACGAGAAATTAGTGCAAAAAGCGTAAATTTGTGGTATATTAAACATGGAGGTGAAAAATGAGTTATGAGACTGTAATTGAACAGGTCAAAGCGACTCCTGTAGAGCTTCTGGACGAAGTTTCGGTATTTTTGAATTTTTTGCAGTATCGCTCACATCACATTCAACAAAACCAGAAAAAAATGCCTGATGAAACATATAATCAGCTGGCTGGCTCTATTTCAAGTGCAATAACACAGTCAGCACGAGAAACAATTTGGGAGCAAATAAAGAATGACACGTGGTGAGTTATATTGGGTAGATTTTGGCGTTCCTGTGGGGAGTGCGGCCGGTTTTCGTCGCCCGGCCCTTATTTTACAATCGGATGAATATAATGCCACCGCTTTGAATACAGTTATCGTTGTTCCTTTTACAAGCAATCTCAATCTGGCCGACTATAAGCCAAATGTCTATGTGACAGCTAAAGAAAGCGGACTTTCAAAAGATTCAGTTGCAATAATTCCTCTTGTAACAGCTTTGGACAAGATGTGCTTCATTGAAAAAATTTCATTATTACCTCTTTCTATTGTAGAGGAAATCAACAATGCAGTCATCGAAATGATACATTGATGCCGCCGGAACTGCGCAAGGCTCATCAAGAAAACGATAAAGCCGTCATGCAGGCTTACGGTTTTAGCCTAAAGATGACAGAAAGCGAGTGCGTGGCAGAACTGTTCAAGATGTATGAAACCTTGACGCAAGAAATCTAAAATGTGGTATAATGTGGTAGGATGTAAAAAAATGGAATACAAGATAAATTTTTCTTGGGACGAAGAGGCATTTGTGCGGTAAGACTTTTGCAAATGCAAGCACGGCCGGGATTGGAGGGGCGGTTGGTAAAAAATTGCATCCGTGCAATTTTTTACCATGAGTTTTCTGCGAAAACTCACCTGTTTTTTATTCTAACAAAAGACGCGCCCTCCATGGCGCTGCTTGTTTTACATCTATTTGGGCCCCGCGGAACCCCGTAAAGCCCTCAAAAAAAGGCAAGATGTTCTTTTACTAAGCGTTTGTTCAAAAAAGAAAGTGCCGCAGAAAGAGAATAAAGAAAATTGAGCTTTAGTAGCTTTTTTGGGTCATGGCCTCAAGGTCGTCGATTACTTTTTGGAGGCGGGTAAGCTCGCGGTCCAATATGGCCTTGTAGTTCAGCTGCTCGGTTACGATGCGCTCGCGTTCGTCTTCCCAGTTCTGCAGGGAAGTGATGTAGAGGAAGTTGAACTGCGATGTGTTGGCCTTTTCCGCCCAGAGCTTTGCTTCCTGCCAATAGTAGTAGCCGGCCTGGTAGTAGGACTTGGCCTGCTTTAGGTTTCGAAGGTATTCGTCTTTCCACGGTGCGTCGTAGAAGTATGCGGCCTTTTTGTCGTATATGCGGGCCATTCTAAGGTGCTGCTCTATTAGCTTTAGGTTCAGGTGCATCTGGAAGAGGTAGCGGTATTTTTCCCACTCGCGTTCGGTTTCCACTTTTGTGAATGCGTAGTAGGGGTTTGCAAAGTCTGCGCTTACGGCTTTTTCCAGCCAGTAGATGTTTTCAAGGCAGTCTTCCGGGAACTGCTGGTGGTGTACGTGGTAGAGCCTGTAGTAGTCTTCCTTGTACTTTACCACGTATGCGTGTGCGCTTGGGGCTGCTATGGAGAAAGTTAGCATGGCTATGGCCAGTACAAGCGCAAATTTTGCGTGGGCAAATTTTGTGATTCCTGCCTTTTTGAGTAAATTTGTAATCCGCATAAGAAAATTATTTTTAGACATTATACTTATCATACTATCGGCAGATTTTTTATTTCTTGCCAGATATTTGCGCTTATTTCTTCTTTTGTTTTTTTTGCATCTATTAAGACTATTTTCATGCCTTGGTTTTTGGTTTTTTCTGAATATTCGCTTAAAACATTGTGGTATTCCTGCACGGTTCTGTTGAGGAAGTCCTCTTTTTCGTATATTTCGCGGAAGTTGCGGTCGCCCAGGCGGGAAAGTGAGTCCTTGGGGGAGATTTCAAAGTAGAAGAGCAGCTGTGGTAGGGGAAAGAGGCTGTTTAATAGCCTTGGAACTTCTGGCGGGCAGTTTATTGACTGGTAGGCCAGGCTCGAAAAGAGGTAGCGGTCGCTTACTACTTTCCTGCCGGACTGGCATGCTTCTTTTATGCCGGTTACAAGGGTGTTTTCCTGGGTAAGCAGCTTTCCGTTTACGTGCTCGTTCCTGTCTGCGGCAAAGAGGTAGGCTGCGCTTTCGTTCTGCAGGGGAAAGTCTCCCTTTAGCATTTGGCGGAGGAATTTGCCGGTTGGGGCGGATGTGGGCTCTGCTGTAAAGAGGAAATCCTTTGCTTCCGGCCTGTTTTTTAGCATTTCTATCTGGGTGGAGGTTCCGGCCCCGTCTATTCCTTCAAAAACAATAAAATTCTGTAATATCATAAAAAACCTTCCTTAATTTATCGCTTTTTGTTACAATTAGTTTTACCGTTAATTAAGGGAACTTTATTTCCCTCTGGCACCGATGAAGACTTGGGTTAGAAACTGTATTGGAACTGGCATATTTCTCCTCATTTTTGTGGTCATTCTGACCGCGATGCGTCCAATCTATGTCTCCGTCACAAGGCTTGTGCGCTCCTACGAGTCCCAGGCTTTGGAGCTTTTGCGGGACAAGACAGGCCTTGGTGTAAGGTACAAGAGTCTTTCACCTTCGATTTTCAGCGGAATCCACATTCAGGGCATAGAAGTCTACGACATTGAAAGCGGGGAACTGATCCTTACCGTAAGAAAAGCGTCCGTAAAATACAGCCTTAGCCAGCTTTTGCACAAGAATTTCAAGGGTGTCTTTACCAAAGTCCTCATAAACGACGTTGACTTTGAGTTTGACAAGGAAAAATATACACAAGTCTTGGAAAAATTGAAAGCCCTGGGCAAGGGTGGCAAGGAAGACAAGTCTGACAAGAAGGGCTTTATGGACGAAAGCCTCATCGGGGTTATCAAGATGGCGGTTTCTTTTCTTCCGGTTGACGTGCATGCCAGAAACGTTAGGGCTTCCTACAAGTCTTCCGGCAAGGAGTACACTGCTGCTATCCGCTCCCTCTCTCTAAAGAGGCAGAAGAACGGAATGTCCGTGGAAACAAACCTGGACGGCTATGCCTACGCAAAGTTTTCGAACCTTATGGCGGGGGCAAACTTTAGCATAAACGGCAACGTGCTTTCCTCCGTGGACGGAAGCTCTATGATTGTCTCGGTTGACGGCTACAAGGGGGCTGACTATACGGTAAGGAAGATGGAATTCCTTGCGCGCTACTCCAACGGCCTCGCGGTTTTGCGCTCTTCAAATGTCCTTCAGCACTACGACCTCTTTGCAAGCCTGAACCTTTACAGCGGAAGCCTTGAGTCAAGATTCAGCATGAAGAACCTTAGCCCTGCGTCCATAATATCAATCCCCATGGACAACAAGCATGTAAGCTCCTTCCTTAAGAGTGAGTATACCGCCGACCTTTCCTTTGACTGCAACCTTATTACCAAGAAATACGGCTGGAGCGGGGAAGGTTCCTTCGTGCTGCCGGAGGGCTACCTCTCATCAAAGGAAGACATCACTTTTGCCGCCCACGGTGACAATTCAACGGTCTATGTGGATTCGGTAAGTGCAAGCGGGAATTCGCTGGGGGTAAGGGTTAGCGGCTCCATGGACATAGCTACGCTGATTCCCTCTGCCGACATAAGCCTTTCCCACTACACCTTTCCAAACGGCAACTCGCTTTCCTGCAATGTCTACGTCCGCCCCTCCGGGAATGGAATAACGGTAAGCTCCCCGGCCGTAAGCTTTGGAGGAAAGATCCTTTCAGCCGTGCAGATAGGGCTCAGACCCTATGCAGGCGGCTACAGCTTCTCCTTATCCGCCTCGGACAATTCCCATGCCCAGGACTATTCCCGCCCCGCAAGCCTTTCCCTTACCGGAAGCGCATCTTTTTCGGGCAGAAAATACCTTTCCACCAAGCTGAATGTGGACAGCCTCTTTGCAGACTCAGTGGTTGAATACGCGGCCTTCTTCATGCCGGAGAAGCGGGCCGAGACCATGCTAAGCCTTGCCACCAAGTTTGCCCCATACGCAGCAGACGCGGAGATTTCCTTTTCTACCGACTTCAGCTCCTTTTCCTTTTCATCCCCGACTGTCTACGTAAGGAATCCTGACAGGGAAGACCAGAGCGTAACAATAGAATTTGAGGGAAGCGACAAAAGCCTTAAGATTTCGCGGCTTGATGCTGTCTACGGCGGAATAAGCATGAATGCAACTGTTGACGCAGGCATTTCAAGGCCCAAAAGGCAGATTGAATTCTCCTCGTCAATGGAAGTGAACAAAATTCCCTACAACCTCTCCGGGGTATATTCATTTGACAACTGGGTGAACGTAACAGGCGACTACGGCCTTGAAGCTATGGTTGACTTTAGCGATGACATCTTCGGCTCTTTCCAGGTGCAGTCTTTCCCGGTCTCCTTTTCAAAATTCATGCTCACTCTTTCCACCTACATGCAGTTTTCCTACGGCAGCAAGAACGGGCTTCTTGTTAGCATAGAGGAGCTTGCCCTTGCAGAGACGAGCGGCAACCTGCCTGTTATGCCCCGGCTTTCCGTTAGCGGCCAGATAGACGGCAAGGGGGCTGTGCTAAACACGGTTAGCTATACGGACGAGTATTCCTCCCTGGACGGAAAGGGCTACTTCCTTTGGAATATGATTGACGGCGTTTTTGATTCGGCAAACCTTTCCATGAACATGTCAAACTTGGGAACTGCGGAAAAAATTTCTATTGAGGCCGACATGACCAATCCACTGGGAGGGGAACTTTCCGGCAGTGCGCTAAAGAGCAACTGCTACTTCAATTCGCGTGTCCTGATTGAAAAATTCCCCCTCTACCGCGTGATGAAGGGGCAGGGGACTGGCGACGTTGTTTCTGGAACGGTTACTGCAAGCGGAACAATAGAAAATCCCTATGTTTCGCTGGAACTTTCAAGGCTTTCCATGAAGGCTGGGGGCGGTCAGCTGAATGCATCGGGAACCCTTGCCTTTGTGGAGGGGGCATTGACTGTTCCTGGAATGAGCGTGGACTGGGGAAGCATAAAGGCCAGGAACGTAACGGCTTCGTTTGACCTGTCATCCTTTTCCGGGCAGATGGATGCCGATCTTTCCGCCAAGATTGCCGGGAAGGACCTATTTGCACAGGCCTCACTTGCAGTAGAAAAGACAGGAAATCCTGAAATGGAAGAAGAGGGCGAAAAGTCCTTTATCCCGGATTCTCTTTCCATCAAGCTGGACGTGGAAAAAATATCCGGCGACCTCTTGAAGAAATACATTCCGATTCACCTCATTATGGAAAAGACCCCAGAGCATCTTAGCCTTAAGTCTGATGAATCGCTGGGTCTTTCGGCAGTGCTGTACAACGCGGGCACACTGAATGTTTCCGTGGATGAAAAAAAGCCCCTGCACTTTAACCTGACAGGAAATGTAAAGGGCAAGTACCTGAACCTGGTGCTTACTAACCTCTACTGCGACATTCCAAAGCTTGCAGTCTTCGTGGACACATCAATGCTTTCCGTCTACAGCGGCGTCCTGAATGGCCAGGCTGTAATCTCCGGGCTTTCATCCGATCCCAACATAGACGGTTCCATAGTGTTCTCAAAGCTGGACTTTATACTGCCCATGTTCGTGGACAACCACATTACGGCTGACGAGATGCTTGTTACGATGGTCCAGAACAAGATAGACGTGAGCGACACCCTTTTCAGAATCAAGGACGGCGTAATGCAGCTTGGAGTTTCCGTAGTGCTTGACAGCCTGCACCTTGATTCCCTGGACATTGCGGTTGCAACAGAGAAGGACGGCATACCAGTCAACATAAAGCTTCCCCTCGTTACACTCAAGGGGCGCACTGCCGTGGACACCCACATACTCTACGGAGACAATTCCTTTAACCTTCAGGGCTCTGTTGGACTTGAGAATTCCGAAATTACGGTCATGGAAGACATTGGCTCACAGGGGCTTGCAATTCTTACCGGCAAAAAAGACGATGAAAAGGATAAAGATAAGGATAATATAGAAGAAAACGAAGCAGAGGCATATGGAATTGCAGAAAAGCTCAAGATGAACATAGACTTGAACCTGCTCATAGGCCAGAAGGTAAACTTCCTCATAAATCCGCTCATCAGAGGACTTGTCGCCCCGGATACACCCATTCACTTTACAATGGACACGTCATCAAACCAGTGGGCATTGGAAGGAGACGTTGCCTTGCGGGGCGGAGAAGTCTTCTATTTCAGCAGGAACTTCTACCTCAAGGAAGGCCGCATTTCGCTGAACGAAACTCAGGCAAAATTTGACCCGATTCTTTCCGTTCGTGCAGAAACCCGTGAACGCGACGAAAACGGCAACTCCATAACAATTACCCTTGCCGCCCAGAACCAGCCAATTTCGCAGTTCAACCCGACCTTTACCGCAAGCCCCGCAAAGTCGGAGAAGGAAATCATGGAAATGTTGGGCCAGATTCTTACCGGCGACAGCAATTCCATGGGGTCTTTTGCGCTTACTGCCGGTGATTTCGTTACCCAAACACTTATTCTAAGAAAAGTCGAAAAAGGATTGCGCGACTTGCTTAATTTTGATATATTCTCAATACGCACATCGCTTTTGCAGAACGCCATAACGCAAAGTATGTCTTCATCACAGTCAAAAAATACCACTTTTGGTAACTATTTTGACAATACGACTGTTTATATTGGAAAGTACTTCGGGAATTCAGTTTATGTAGACAGCCTTCTGCGGTGGACATACGACGAAAACGAGGTGCTTTTTAATGACTCGCAGAGCGGTGGTCTTGTGTTCCAGCCAGAATTTGGTCTTGAACTTATGGCTCCCTTTGCAAATATCCGCTGGCAGTTTGCCCCGGAGATGGGTCAGCTCCAACAGTCTTGGGTTCCCGCTACATCGGTTACCCTCTCATGGAGACTCAGTTTTTAAAAAAAGAGGAATTGTATGCACATCCTGCATTCTGCCAAACGCTGTTTTCTTTTGCTTTCGCTTTTTGCCGCATCGGCCATCTTCCGTGTTTCGCCGCTTTTTGCCCAGAGCGACTGGTATTACGGCAAGCCTATCAAGAAGATTGTCTTTGAAGGCCTGGACAACATAAAGCAGAGCGATCTTACTGGTGTAACCAGCAATTTTATTGGTGAGGAATTTTCCGACGAGGTGTTTTCCGACCTCCTGAACCGCGTATTCGCTCTCAACTACTTTGACGAGGTCAACCCGCAGGCTGTGGGCGATTCAAGCCATTCCTACGTCATAATCAAGCTTTCCGTGGTTGAATTCCCCATAGTTTCCAAGATAAAGTTTACCGGCAACAGCAAGGTCCGCGTCTCGGAGCTTAAGAATAACATATCCTGCAAGGAAAAGGACATATACAGCGAGGAGAAGCGTCTTAATGACGAAAAGGCACTCCTTGACCTTTACACCGGCAAGGGCTTTTCCGAGATAAAGGTTTCTTCATCTGCACAAAAGACGGAAAAGGGCTTTCAGATTACCTTCAAGATTTCCGAAGGTCAGCAGACTGTAGTTAGCAGCATACAGTTTGCAGGAAACAACGTAGTCTCTTCCCGCAACCTAAAGAGCAAGATTTCTCTCAAGGAAGTTGGTCTCATCACCAAGGGCTCCTATCAGGAATCAATGGTTGAGCAGGACAAGAAAACCATCGTCGCATACTACAAGGAAAAGGGCTATGTGGATGCCCAGGTCATAAACGTTACAGCAACACCTTCCTTCAATGAGAAGAAGGGCAGGCGGGAACTTGCCATACGCTTTAACATCAAGGAAGGCCCTGTTTACAAGTTTACGGGCCTCAAGTTCGAAGGCAACAAGGTCTTTACAACAGAGGAACTCAACTCCCTGGTTACTGTAAAGACCGGAACGACTTACAATGAGACAGCCTTCCAGGAATCAGTCCTTGCAGTCCAGACAAAGTACTACGAAAACGGCTATACATCAAACCAGTTTGCCGTAGACCAGAAGAAAGACGATGAGCAGCATACAGTTTCCTATGTAATGCACATTCAGGAAAACGCAAGAAGCCACGTTGAGGAAATCATCATAAAGGGCAATGCCAAGACAAAGGAAGAGGTAATCCGCCGTGAAATTCCAATTGAGAGCGGAGACATTTTCTCTTATGCAAAGGTAAACGCCGCAATGAGAAACCTCTACAACCTTCAGTACTTCTCCCACGTTTCACCCCAGGTCAACCCCGGTTCGGAGAACAACTTGGTAGACCTCGTGTTTACTGTGGAAGAGCAGTCGACTACATCGCTTGACTTTGGCCTTACCTTCAGCGGTGTTTCAGACCCGGATGAATTCCCTGTCGCCCTCTTTACAAAGATTCAGGATAGAAACCTCTTTGGTGAGGGAAAGACTATTTCCGCAGGCCTTACGCTTTCTACGGATGAGCAGTCGCTTTCATTCTCTTACGGCCAGAACTGGCTCTTTGACCGCCCGATAAGCAATACTGTCTCCCTTAGCTTCTCCCACTCAAAGGAATACGATGCCCGCAACGTCTACATGCCGGACGGAAGCTTGAATTCTTCATATTACTACCTCCAGTATGAACAGAATGCAATTACCGTTTCCGACACAATCGGCAGAAGATGGAGCCACGACTTTGCCCTCGTTACATTGACAGCCGGTATAAGCGGCAGTTTGCTCAACAACAAATATGATGACGATGCCTACATCTCAGCTGATACAACTGTTTCTGACTACAACGGAAACCTTCGTCCAAGGACAAGCGTCTTTACCCAGCTTTCCCTTGACGGCCGCGACATTGCATGGGATGCCACAAAGGGCTGGTTCTTCAGCCAGCGCTTTACCTGGTACGGCCTCCTTCCGAAGGGCATAATGCCTTTCAACGACGACTGGGGCGAAACAGAATTTTTCCTGCGCACGGATACAAAGGCCGAAAAGTACTTTACCCTCATCGACTGGCCTGTTACGGACACATGGGACTTTAAGCTCATCCTCATGGGATATTCTGGGCTTTCCTTCCAGCTGCCCGCATTCGACAGTTCAATCAAGAGGTCAAACCAGCTTTACATAGACGGTATGTTCAACGGCCGCGGATGGACTATTTACAATTCAGGCTTTGGCCGCGGAAAGGCCTTGTGGAACAATTCGGTTGAGCTCCGCATGCCAGTAATTCCAAACCTCATAGCCCTTGACTTCTTCGTGGATGCTTCATGCCTCAAGACGGAGCCGAGCGACATGTTTACGGATTTGACCAACCTTGACGACTGGTACTTCAGCATGGGTCCAAGCATTAGGTGCTGTATGCAGCAGCTTCCACTTCGCCTTCTTTTCGTAAGCCAGTTCAAGATGGAGGACGGAAAGTTCACTTGGCGTGATGACGATTCCAACATCGTGGATACATTCAGGGACAGCTTGCACTTTGTCCTTTCATTCAACTTGGTGAACAGGTAATACGGAAGTCCTAAAGGCGTCCCCATGAGGGCGCTTTTGGGAATCCTTCAATTTATATTAACAGGAGTGTGATAGACATGAAGAAATTGGTTTTGCTTCTTGCCCTTATGGTATGCGGTCTGGTAGGCAACGTTTTTGCCGAACAGATTACTAAATTTGCAGTTGTGGACACCGACCGCGTTTACAAGGTGTTTTTCAACAATTCTCAGGCAATGCGTAACTACGAGGCAAAGAAATCCTCCTTCCAGGCAGAGATAACGCGCCTTACCAACGAACTTCAGGATTTAAAGACCCGCAAGAGCGAATATGCTGTGGCTGGAAAGAATGCTGAGGCGGAAAAGCTGCAGGAAGAGATAAACACCAAGGCTCAGAACCTCCGCGATTATACTGCAAGCAAAAATGCTGAGCTAAAGCGTCTCAAGAGCAGCATGGAATCCAGCGATGCCTTTTACAAGAGGCTTTACCGCATAATTGGAAGCGTTGCCGAGCAGGAAGGCTACTGCATGGTGCTTAGCCCCCAGCAGAACAACTCTATTCTCTGGTACAGCGATTCCGTTGACATTACTGACAAAGTTATTACCCAGCTGAGAAAGTAACCCCTTATGGCGGAAGAAAAGGATACTCCTCTTTTTATACAATATCAGACCCTAAAGGACAGCTACAGAAATGAAGTTCTCTTCTTTAGGGTCGGTGATTTTTACGAAATGTTTGACAGCGATGCCGACGAGGTGTCGCGCCTTTTAAACCTTACGCTCACCCACCGCGGGGAACGCCACATGTGCGGAGTTCCCTATCACGCAAGCAAAATATACATAGCCCGCCTTTTGCGTCTTGGAAAAAAAATAGCTATTGCCGAGCAGGTCGGCGAAGTTGCAAAGCCGGGGCAGGGGCTTACCGAACGCAAGGTCACGGAAGTAATCACCCCGGGAACAGCTCTGGAAAGTGAATACCTTGAAGGTGGCGTGAACAACTTCCTCGCATCCCTTTTTGTAAGCGGAAAGACTGCCGCTTTTGCCTGCATAGACGTTACAACCGGTGAATTCAGGGCTACAAGCTTTCCAGCAGACACTCTTGAGCAGAATTTCCCCAAGGAACTTTTGAGATGCCGTGCAAGGGAAATACTCCTTCCCAACAGCCTTAAAAGCAATCCTACGGTTCATGAGGTGCTTGACCTTAACCAAAACCTTTCTGTTTCATGGTACCCCGACTGGAACTTTAATGCCGAGCTAAGCTACAAGAGGCTTGTAAAGCAGTTCAAGACAGCAAACCTGCGCTCCTTTTCACTCACGGAAACTTCCCCCGAAGTTCCGCCAGCAGGTTTCCTCCTTGACTATCTGGAAAAGACGACAAACACTCTTTCCCCCCACGTGCGCTCCATAAACATCTACAGCGACAGTGATTATGTTATTATAGACGACTCATCCTTTAGGAACTTGGAGGTAAGTGCAAACCTCCGCGACGGCTCATCACAGTTCAGCCTGCTTGAATGTGTAGACTTTACCCGCACCGCAATGGGAAGCCGCATGCTGCGCGAATGGCTCATGTTCCCCCTTACAGACTTAAAGCGCATCCTTTCAAGGCAGAACCACGTAGAGCTTTTTGCAACAGACCGCTCACTCCTAAAAAAATTCCGCATGCAAATAGAAGGCATCCTGGACATAGAGCGCCTTGCAGGAAGAATAGCAATGGACAAGGCCCACGCAAAGGACCTTCAGGCACTAAGGCACAGCTTGGAGTTATGGCTTTTGGCCCAGCAAACCTTGGGCAGCTTTAACTTTGCATCGCTAGACACTGCCCCCGCACAAAAAATCGTGGAGCTAATAGCTTCTTCCATTTTGGACGACCCTTCCACAATACTTACTGAAGGCAGAATCATTAGGGAAGGCTGGAGCGAAGAGCTTGACCACTGGCGCCATGTTCAGACTGACTTTACCCGCATTCTGGAAGAATATATAGAAGAGGAAAGGCAGAATACAGGAATACCCAACCTTAGGATAAAAAAGACCAACAACGCGGGCTTCTGCATAGAAGTAACCAAGGGAAAGCTTTCCATGGTTCCCGCACATTTTATTATCCGCCGTTCAATGGTAAACGCAGACCGCTATACCACAGTAAAGCTTCAGGAACTGGAGACAAGCCTTAATGAATCCGGCACAAAAGTCCTGGAGTTGGAAAGGGACCTCTTCCTGCAAGTACGCAATTCGCTAAAGGAATACATTCCCTACCTTCAGCAGATGGCAGCAGAAATTGCCTATGCAGACGTGTGTGCTTCATTCTCGCAGGCAGCCTGCACTCACGACTGGGTGCGCCCAACCGTAGACGAAAGCCTTGCCTTTGAAGTAAAGAACGGCCGCCATCCCGTAGTGGAACAGCACCTTCCTTCCGGAGAATTTGTCCCCAACGACCTTAGCCTTGCGGGAGAAAAAAACAAATGCAGCTTTGCCCTAATCACAGGCCCCAATATGGCAGGAAAAAGCACCTTCCTAAGGCAGAACGCACTCATAGCACTTCTTGCCCAGACAGGAAGCTACGTTCCCTGCCAGAGTGCCCGTATTGGAATTGTTGACAGAATCTTTTGCCGCGTAGGAGCCAGCGACAACCTTGCCCGGGGAGAGTCAACCTTCCTTGTAGAGATGACGGAAACCGCCCACATACTGCGCTCTGCCACGGAACGCTCCCTTGTAATCATGGACGAAGTAGGGCGGGGAACCAGTACAGAAGACGGCCTTTCCATAGCATGGTCTGTAAGCGAATACCTTCTAAACAGAATAAGATGCAAGACCCTGTTTGCAACCCACTATCACGAGCTTACCCGCATGGAACATCCAGGGCTTGTAAAGCTTTGCATGGCAGTAGACGAAGAAGGGCCGGAAATAGTCTTCCTCCGAAAAGTAATAGAAGGAAACAGCCGCAACAGCTACGGAATCCACGTTGCATCTTTAGCGGGAATACCAGAGCCTGTAATCCAAAGGGCAAAGTCAATCCTTGAGCGCATACAAAACGAAGCCTCCGACCAGCCAATCGTGTCTGCCGCACCTGAGCAAGTGGAAGAGACAATCGTAAGGCAGCCTGCAATTCAGCAAAAAGAGGAGCCTGCAAAGCGGGAGTCACTTACCGGAGCCCTCTTTAGCGACGAAGAGCTTATCCTTGACGAGATTCTTTCCTTGGACGTGGACAACCTTACTCCAATTGCCGCGCTTCAAAACCTTGCAAGGTGGAAAAAGACCCTGTCTGGCCGTTAAATTTTGATTATACTCTTTAGGACGGAAACCTTCTTTGCTCTACCATATTTTCTTATGCAAAGGAACTGGAAATCAGTTTTGGGCGTAACGGGAAGGAAAATATGGCTGAAAATCCATTTGCGCGGAGGGAGCGCAGCGACTTCAATACCTATTACCGCGCTCCATGGATTTTCAGACAGATTTTCCTGGTAGTGAAGCCCAAAACTGATTTTCTAAGGCCTGTAAACAACAACCGTTCCTGCAATCTTGTCGTGAAATGTAATTCTTTTTGGCGAAAACAAAGCTTTTCCAAAATCAAAAAGGTAAATTATAAAAGAGAGCCAATTTTCTATTTTTGAAAGTAAAGTTTCTGAATGTAAATATGTTGCAATCCCAAAATTAGTTATTTTTTCCCGGTTTATTGCGATGAATGCATAAAAGCATATTAGATAGATGATATTTCTTATTATATAGATTGATTCTCTTTTTATGGAAGTTTCCCAGGTTACAGGCATACCGTCTTCCCTGCAAACTCTAAATTTGAAAAAAAGTTTGCCAGGAGTTCCGTTAAACCTTTTGGTAAAAAACACATTGTAAGAATTTTGGATAATAAAAAACATCAGTTCAATTATCAAAGCCGGATAAAACATGCTTTCGTTGGTATATAATTTTCCCTGTACAAAAAAAAGCAAAACAAAAACAGGAGATAAAATTAGTCCGTCAAAAATATAGGCGCCTGCTCTTCCCATAAAACTTGGGTAAGTGAAGTCTTTCACAGTGTTCTGTGATTCATTTACTTCATTAACTTTATTTTCTTCTTCCATAGTTATATATTGTCTCCTTGGCTTGTATTCATTTTTTATTCCATTGCGTCAGCTTTCTTCTGGTGCTCTTTCATAATTGGATCCCAGTAGTCATGGTAGTTTTTTTCGTATTCCGTACCGGCAGCAGAAACTCCCGCTTTAATAAATTTGTTCAGCAGTTCAGCTTCAAAATATTCTTTCTGGTATGGATATTCAAAGTGGTAAACTGAATTTTTAAAATTGTTGTAAATGCATTTTTCTTTATGTAAATTTTCAATATATGGATAGTCATGGTTGTAATTTCCGTAGAATGTTGAACCTGTGTGGTAGCTAAAAAACGGGCCTTCAAATTTAAATGAATATTCTGTTAAAGGGCAAATATTCAATTCCTCAACTGTATAATTTACTTCCACCTCGTTCCCCATAAAAGCGGAATTTATAATAACCGTATCTTTGTCGCTTGCCTTGAATGTTCCAACAGTTGGCTCTCCCTTTTCAAAAGCCCCGCACCAAAACTTTCCATCGGCAGAAAAGTGCAAGTTAAAAGCTGGGCAGTCGCCACAGTTCCAATATGGAAAAGAAGTAAGATACTTTAAAAGTTCAGCCTTGTTTGAAGGAATTTTAAACTTGGGCTGAATGCTGGAAACATAGCCTCCGAACACCCATCCGTATTCAGGTTCACCGCTTTTCCACTCGTAGCTTGGAACTAAAATTTCAATCCAAGGAGCACTTATTCCGTCGATTGTTTCTTCCTTTCCAACGGCAACAACTTTTACCGGAAGCCTGTGTGGAAGTCCACATATCCGCTTTGACTTTAGCGATGGATAGTCCCTAACTTTTAGCCCGTCTTCGGAGTCAACATACATTGTGTCAATTACTTTGCCGTTCTTATAAAAACGGCTCTTGTCTGCAAAAGCAAGAGCTAGCGCATTGCATAAAAGTAATAGCAAAAATATCTTCTTTTTCATTTTCACTTTACATTATACTAAAATCAAAAAAAATCATAGAGGGGGCTTTTTAAGGGCTTTTGTCATGCCGAATTTATTTCGTCTTTTTTAAGCAGATTATCGGGTCGAGCCCGATAATGACATGTATTTGCAAAACTCGAAATTGAACCTTATTGTTTTTTTGCAGAATTTTTACGCTTTTGTGTCTGATTATGAATTTTTAAAGCATATATATAATATGTATGAAAGTTATTGAAAAAATAAAATCCGCCTTGTTCAACTTAAGGCTTTTTGCCCTGTCTTTTTTACATGCCGCTTTTTCTGCTTCACTTGCAAGGGAAAGCTGCGTCTGCTGCGGAAAAAGGACTCTTTCAATGCCAGTTTGCCCTGAATGCGCAGAAAAATACCTTCTTGGCTTTTTTCCCCTAGGGAATGGAAGGTGCAGGCTTTGCGGCAAGATACTGCTTGTTGGGAATGATTTGTGTTCATCTTGCCGGGAGAAGAGGCTTCTTTGCCATGCAGACTCGGTTTTTCCCCTTTGGCCCTACCGCTTATGGATGAAAGGCTTGCTTTTTGAATGGAAGATGGGAGAAAACCGCTCAATTTCCCCTCTTTTTGCTGAATGTGTGGAAAAAGCCATAGAATCCTTGTGGCCGGGAAGGGATAGGAATGCCATTCCGCTTGTGCCTGTTCCCCCAAGGCTCGGAAAGCTAAGGAACAAGGGCTGGGACCAGATAGAAGAGCTTTGCAGCATCATCCATCACCGCTACAAAAGGCCAATCCTGCGCCTTTTAAAGAGGGTTTCATCCCAACAGCAGAAGAAGCTGGACAGAAAAGGCCGCCTCTTGCTTGGAAGTTCATCCTACAAGGAGAATGCAAAAAACTTAAAAAAAGTTGCCAAAAGTGGCTCTTTACCCGTAGAAGCCCTGCTTTTGGACGATGTTATGACCACCGGAGCCACTGTGGAAGCCTGTGCGGGGGTGCTAAAGGGGATGGGAATAAGAAAAGTTCAAGTTATTACGCTATTTATAGTAGACTAGAGCGCGTTCTTGGTGTAAAATAGTATGTAAGGGCAAACTGCCCGGTAATACCCTAAAAAGGAGTTAGGCATGGCCGAAGAAAATACACAATTTCAGCTCGTAACTTTTCAGCTTGGTGACGAACTGTATGGCGTAGATATTATGGATGTTAAGGAAATAGTAAAAATTCAGAGCGTCCGTCCTATTCCGAATGCGCCTTACTATGTTGAGGGAATTATCAACCTCCGTGGTGAAATCATCCCTATTATCAACCTTCACAAAAGGTTCCACATCAAGGAGATGACAAAAGACTCCGACTTTGATGAATTTGAAGAGGATGAAGGTGGCTTTATAATCCTTGACATTGAAGGAAACAAAATAGGCATCATCATAGACCGCATCAACCGCGTTATTTCCGTGGACAAGGGAGAAATTAAGCCTCCGCCACAGATGCTCAGCGGTATTGGCACGGAATACATTCACGGTGTTGTTCGTCAGGATCAGTCTTATCTTATCATCCTTGACACAAGAAGACTGTTCAATGCCAACGAACTTCAGAAAATCGTTCCCGAAATACGCTGACGCTATGACCTTCTTGCGGTGAATGTTAGGCCTTGTGCTTTCTAACAGGTAGCCGCCAAGTAAAAAACTGAAAAACCGCATTTGTAATGCTTCCCCTTTGGCTTTTGCTTTTTAGGGGAGGCTCTTTAATAAAAGGATTTTAAAAATGATACAGACATACAGTCCAACAATTCGCAGAAAAGAAATGGAAGCCGTACTTACCTGTATGGTGGACGAAAAGATAGGCCCCGGTGACCAGACTGCACGCCTTGTTCAGGCTGTAAAAGAATACACAGGATGCGACGGTGCCGTTGCCCTAAGAAGCCCTTCCGTTGCCCTTGAATATGCCCTTAAGGCCTTGGATTTGCCCAAGGAAAGCCTTGTAATGCTTAGCGCCCTTGCCCCTGCATGGCAGATTATTACGGTGGAACGCCTTGGGTACAAGCCACTGGTTCTTGATGTTGTAGAGGAAACAGGCCTTGTTACCCCGGAAATTCTTGAGGAAGGCATAAAAAACGGCGGTAAGCTTATTGTGCTTACTGAATCCATGGGCGTTCTTCCAGACATAAAGGCTATACTTGAGCTTGGCATTCCTGTCATAGAAGACATTTCCCAGTCAGCCCTTTCGTATTATCCTGCAGAAAAGGAAAATGAAGGGGAAGAGGGTAAAGACCAGGATGAAAAGAGCCAGAAAGACGGTCAAAAGGAAGAGCCCTTAGGAAAAAGAGCCGGAATGTACGGTGTCTACACAATATTCGGCATGGAGGACAGGGACATCATAACAGCCGGTGGTGGTGCCGTCCTTATGGCTCCTTGCAGACGCGAATGGATTGTGCTAAAAAAGCTTGCAGAAGAGGCTCCTTCTACGGACATAATGCCAGACATGAATGCAGCCCTTGCCTTTGTGGAACTTAAGGAATTTGAACGCAACGAAAAGACCCGCATGGAAATATTCAACCTCTACAGCAGGGCAATTGCCAGCGGAAGGCACAAAACCTTCGTCCGCGCATTGGACAGGGGGTCTACGATTTACTCCTTCCCTCTGGTGCTCAATTCCGGTTTTAAGGATGCAAAGGCCTATGCCCAGAAAAAAGGAATAGAAATCCGCCAGGCTTATGAAAATTCAATAGTAGCTTTGCGGCAGGAAGAAATAGCGCCATCTTGTCTTTGCGCAAACTCACTGCTTTTGCGCTGCGCAATGTTCCCCCTCTATCCGCGTCTTGGACAGAAGGACGTTTCCCTGATGGTAAAGGTCTTGTCTTCTCTGCCGTGATGGAAATCATATGAAAAAGTGTCTTGTTATTGTCAACGAATTCAAAAGAAATGCCTCTGAACTTGCGGCCGAGATTTGTTCCTTCCTAAAGGAAAATTCGGTAAGTTCAGATATTTATTCGTATGACGGCTCTTCACTTGACTCTTCAAAATCTGCCCCGGTTTTTAAGGGCTACGATTTTACAGTGACTCTTGGCGGAGACGGAACTGTTCTTTCCGCTTGCAGGGGGTGCGCTCCGCTTGGCATACCGGTTTTTCCCATAAACCTTGGGGAATTTGGCTTTCTTGCGGTAGTTTCACCTTCCAGCTGGAAAAAGGACCTTCTTTCCTACATTGAAGGCAAGGCTTTTACAGGTAGGCGTTCCCTTGTAAGAAGCGAAGTCATAAGGGACGGAAAGACTGTCTTTGACGTGTGCGGAATGAATGATGCTGTTATTTCAAGCCCGGGTTCATCAAGGCTTGTTAACCTTGACGTAGCCTACAACCATGCCCTGCTTGGCCCCTTCAAGGCAAACGGAATAATTGTTTCTACCCCCACAGGCTCAACCGCCTATTCTGCTGCGGCAGGAGGCCCAATACTTGACCCATCTCTTGACGGCCTTGTCCTTACACCCGTAAGCTCTTTTAGCCTTTCTGCAAGGCCCCTGGTCTTTAGCGCAAAGGGGGAGATTGCAATTACTGTTAAGGCTTCCCGCGTTGATGTGGGCCTTAGCATAGACGGTCAGGTGAATTTTGATTTGCAGGAAAACGATGTTATAATTTTGGGCATACCGGATTACAAAGCTTCCATAATTTGTTCCACACAGGAAAAATTCTATGCGGCTTTGCAGAGCAAGCTCAACTGGTCAGGAGGACCCCGTGCTTGAGGAACTTGACATAAAGAATTTTGCGCTTATTGATTCTGCTCATGTTGAATTTTCAAAAGGCTTTACCGTTTTGAGCGGTGAAACCGGTGCTGGAAAGTCAATTTTAATCGGAAGCCTGGCTTTTCTTCTTGGCGGAAAGGCCGGTGTGGAACAGATTCGCACTGGAACGCAGGAAGCTCAGGTTTCGGGAACATTCCTTCTGGAAAGTCCGGAATCGCATGCCTGGCTTGAAGAGCACGGTATTGAGGACGAAGACGGAAGGATTCTCTTGCGCCGCGTAATAAGAAACACCGGAAAGTCATCCGGCTGGATAGGCGGAGTTCCTGTAACAAGGGCGGATTTGCTTGCTTTTTCTGCATTTCTTGTGGACATACACGGCCAGCACGAGCAGCAGTCGCTTTTTAAGGTTGCTGAACACAGGCGCTATCTTGACATCTATGCCGGAATCACCGAAGATGTTGCTTCATTTACCGCCCTTTATTCAGACCTGGTGGAAAAACGCAGGCTCTTGCAGAGCCTTAACACTGACGACTCAAAGCGGGCAGAGCGCATAGAAATGCTCAACTTTGCAGTGGAAGAGATAAATTCAGCAAACCTAAGGGTGGGCGAGGATTCAGAGCTGGAGGACGAGGAGAATCGTCTTTCTTCCTACGAAAAGCTTTATGGCGAGATAGAGGAAATCAATTCGCTTCTGGAAGGTGAGGGCGGGGGAATACTCAGTCTTTTTAAGAGGCTTTCATCATCTTCTTCAAGGGCATCTTCCCTGGACAAGAGCCTTGCTGCCCTGGAAAACCGCATTCAGTCTTCATACTACGAGATAGAGGATATTTCTGCAGAATTCCGCCGCTATGAGCAAGGGCTTGTCTTTGACCCGGAAAGGCTTGAGCAGGTTCAGGACCGGCTGGAACTTATATACAAGCTAAAGAAAAAGTATGCGTCCGGAAAGACTTCCCCAATTTCCCAGGTCCTTGAATACGCCAAGAAGGCACAGGCAGAACTTGAGCAAATTTCAGGAGTTTCGCAGAACCGTGAGGAGCTAGAGAAGGAAGTTCTGGAGGCTGGCAAGAAAGTTTACACTGCCGCAAAGGAAATCAGCATAAAGAGGAAGGCCGCTTCGGACAAGATGTCCCATGATGTAGAGGCAATTTTGCAAAGCCTAGGCATGGGCGGTACAAAATTCAAGGTGAACCTGCAGGAAAAAGCTGGCGATGATGTTACCCAGAAGTGCGGCCCCTACGGAATGGACGACATTGAATTCCTTATAAGCGCAAACCCAGGCTCCCCAATGCTGCCGCTTGCAAGAATCGCTTCCGGTGGTGAACTTAGCCGCGTAATGCTTGCCCTTAAGACCATACTTTCTGCTGCGGACACGGCAGGATCCCTGGTCTTTGACGAGATAGACACTGGTATTGGAGGCGAAGTTGCGGTTGCAGTGGGCGATCACCTTAAAAAACTTGCCTCTGCAAGGCAGATATTGTGCATTACACATCTAGCGAGCATTGCGGTTTATGCCGATAATCAGCTAAAGATAGAAAAAGGAGCAGCCGGAGATATGACAAGCACAGCCGTTTTCCCTGTGGCCGGAGACAGTCGGGTTCAGGAAATTGCACGTATGCTTTCCGGGGATTCATCTTCCGAAGAGTCTTTGGAACACGCGTCTTCCATGCTGCAAAAATACGGAGGCAGATAATGGCAAACATAACTACAGAGGGAAGAGCAGAATTTTCGGCAAAGTCAAAGGAAATAAAGGCCCAGGTGGATGCCTTGCTTAAGCAGGAAAAGGAAGCTGTTTTTAAGATGCGCCAGTCAAGGGACGGCATTGAATATAAAAAGCTGGAACTTGCCGAGCTCATGCTAAAGATTGCATCCCTTTACATGTCCATAAACACATACTCTCTCAAGATTCTTGACACAAAGAACAACGATGCCCTCAATGATGCCAGAAAGATAATCTACAAGGCAATCATCTATATGGAAGAAGTGGTTACAAATGCTGTTGACTGCCCCTTCCGCGACCTGGAGCCAACCCTGGGCAAGATTCAGGCCACTCCCATAGAAAAAAGGTTCTATCTGGTTCGCAAGTTAGGTCTTGCAATAGATCTGCTTGTTGATGCATTCGGAAAGAATTCCAAGTGGGAAATTTCATTCGTAGAGCTTAGGGCAAGATTTGCCGCAATTGCAAAGAATTTCATAGACATGAAGCAGGCTGCAAAGGACTATTTTGACCCTTCTTCAAAGGACTACGACAATTCAGTTCTTTACGTGCGCCTTATAAGAAAGCTTTTGAACAAAAGTGCAGACGAATACCGCGCAAAATACGAAGGCCCGTCCCGCCGCATAGACGACATGAGGCAGGCAATAAACTTCCTGATTGCGGCAAGACGCGTTGCAATGGTGCTTAACGACAGCGAAAACAGCGAAGAAATCCGCAAGAAGGCCCTTGTCTGGAAGCAGAAGATGGAGGCGGACCAGAAGGACGGTTCTAGCAAATAGCTTTTGCCGCCAACAGGCTCCGTTTTACGATGGATAAGAATTTTGCACTTAAGATTTTCGAGGGATTTTCAATTGAACGCTGGAACGATTTGGTTCGCCCTTTCAGTGTGGTAGAAATGGACAAGTCTGCCGAAAAAATGGTGGTTGCGTACATCATCGGCAAATTTGAAGAAAACCGCGGTCAGAAGATAGACTGGGAGTGGATGATTTATGCCTCCCTCTTTGACCTTCTGCGAAAAATTGCCCTCTGCGACATAAAAAGCCCCGTGGAACGCCTTTTGCGTAGCCAGTACCCGGAAGAATACATAAAGCTCAATGAATGGGTTCTTGACCAGTACCGCACCTTCATCTCCGACAGGGACCTTTTTTCCCGCTTTACCCTCTATATCGGTAGGACATCCGGCTCCATCCCATTCGAAAAAGGCCAGGAACTTACAGCCCGGGTTTTCCGTGCCGCCCACAAGTATTCAACCCTGCGCGAACTGGAAATGATAAGCCCGGTAAACGAACCCATGCGCCTTGAGCAGATAAAAAAAGAAGTCTATGCAGACATCCAGTCATTCCTTGACCTGAGGGGACTCCAGCTTTTGTACACAAGGCAGCGCCCCTTTGACTTCCTTTCAAAAATAGAGCAGCTCCGTTTCCAGACCAGGTGGAACCAGACACCCCGCGTACCAAAGACAAGCGTTCTTGGACACTGCTTCTTTGTTGCAATACTAACCCTTCTTTTGCAGCGGGAAAACGGCGTAAAGCTTTGCTCCAAGCGCCTTTTCAACAACTTCTTCTGCGGACTCTTCCACGATTTACCGGAAGCGGTAACAAGGGACATAATTTCTCCTGTAAAGCAGGCAACCCATGGCCTTCCGTCTGTAATCAAAGAAATAGAAGAAATCATCGTAAACAAAGACCTTGTTCCCCACATGGAAGACTTCTACAAGAACGAGATAATGTACTTTACAGATGACGAATTTTGCAACAGAATAATACTTAACGGAAAAACCGTCTGCGTGGAATATGACGATCTGAACGAAAAATACAATTCAGACCAGTATTCTCCTGTGGACGGACGCATAGTACGCCTTGCAGACCATTATTCTGCCCTGCTGGAAGCTGATTCATCCATAAAGCACGGAATAACAAGCAAGCACCTTAGGGACGGCAAGGTAAACCTTTTAAAGTCCTATCCCCAGGGAACTATAATAAACGGAATCGACGCAGGGAGTTTGTTTGCTCCATTCGCCACTAGCTAAGCAAAAAGGGAGCTCCTATGATAAAAGATGAAAAAATTTGGATAGCCAATACACAAAGCGGAGAAAATGTCTTCATTCAGCCCAAGATGGCAAACAGGCACGGACTTATAGCCGGGGCAACTGGTACCGGTAAGACCGTAACGCTAAAAGTCCTCTGCGAATCATTCAGCGACATGGGAGTTCCAGTCTTTATTGCAGACGTAAAGGGAGACGTTTCTGGCCTTTTGCAGACAGGCAGCTCTTCCCCGGACATGGATTCAAGAATAAAGAAATTTGGCCTGGATGACGCAGGCTTTTCCTTCTGCTCTTACCCCGTAGCACTCTGGGACCTCACTGGAAAAAAAGGAATAAAACTCCGCACCACCGTAAGCGAAATGGGGCCACTTTTACTTTCCCGCATAATGAAGTTGAACGAGCTCCAGTCAGACCTGCTTACAATTTGCTTCCAGATTGCAGACGACAACGACCTTCTTATGGTAGACACAAAGGACCTGAAGGCTGTCCTAAATTACATGAACGAAAATTCCAAGGATTTAGCCGCAGACTACGGAAACATCTCTTCCCAGTCAATAGCCGCCATAGTAAGGGCAGTTGTAGCCCTGGAAATTGCAGGCGGAAAGACCTTCTTTGGAGAACCTTCGCTAAAAATAGAAGACTGGTTTGCCACTGACAGCCAGGGGCGCGGAGTTATAAACATTCTTGACAGCTCAAGCCTCATAAACGACACCCGCTTGTATTCAACCTTCCTGCTCTGGATGCTGAGCGAGCTTTTTGAAAACCTGCCGGAAGTTGGAGATGCCCAAAAGCCCAAGATGGTATTCTTCTTTGACGAAGCCCACCTTCTCTTTAACGATGCACCAAAGGCACTGCTGGAAAAAATCGAGCAGGTGGTAAAGCTTGTCCGCAGCAAGGGCATTGGCGTTTATTTCTGCACCCAGAACCCAAGGGACATAACGGACGGAGTTCTTTCACAGCTCGGCAACAAGATTCAGCACGGCTTGCACGCATACACTCCTGCAGATCAGAAAGCCCTAAAGGCAGCCGCCCAGTCTTTTAGAAGCAACCCTGAATTCAACACGGAAGAAGTAATACAGAATCTTGGAATAGGGGAGACAATAGTTTCTTTCCTGGACGAAAATGGTGTTCCAGAAGTTTGCCAAAAGGTCAATATCCTTCCCCCGCAAAGCAAGATTGGGCCTGCCGATGCCATAGCAAGGGATTCCTGCATGAGGTCAAATTCCCTCTATGAAAAATACAAGAATGACCTTGACCCTCTTTCCGCATACGAAACTCTTTCGCAGGCAAAAAAGCAGCAGGAGGAAGCCTCTGCAAAATCTTCTGCAAGCACTTCCGGCACTGCAAAAAAAAGTGGCACTTCAAAAAGCCCTCTGGCCAAAAGCGGAAGGCGCGCAACTTCTTCCATGGGTTCAAGCCTTGGCCGCGAAGTTGGAAAAGCCCTCGGCGGAAACTTTGGTTCCTTGGGCAAAAAAATCGGCGGCAACATAGGCGCATCTCTTGGAAGGGGACTTTTGAGCACCCTCTTTAAGATTTAACTCCGGCTTACGCTTACATCATGTCCTCAAAAAAGCTGATGTTTAGGTCTTTTTTGATTTCCTTTAGCTGCTTGTATTTTAAAAGCTCAAATTCGATTCCCTCTTTTGCGGAGTTGGTGTAGTTCCCAGAGACAAGCTGCTTTTCCAAATTTCCGCAGATGTATGCCAGTATAAATACATAGGAATAGTCATCGGGAGAATTTAACTTTGGCAGATAGTCTGTGCTGATTGTGATTTTTACGTCTTTGTTTTTTGTGGCAAATACAATGATTTGCGAATAGTTTTTCAGATGTTCCGGGGAAAAATCAGTGTCTTTTTTGAAATCATTGATTAACTGAAGCACTTCCTTTTTTTCGCTTTCAAAAAAATCGGAAAGGTTAAATTCAAAGGTGAAGTCTTCTGTCGTTTCATTGGAGCTTGTGTTTTTTTCCTTGTCAACATCACCCCAGCCAACCTGGACTGTTACGGACACCTTTCCATTTTGCGGCAAATCGGCACCGAAAATGGCAGTTTCCATGACAATTCCGCTCTTTTTGTTTTTAATTATATTCTTTAAGTTTGGATTTTCTTCTGCAAGCTTGTATGAGTCTTCAATCACGGTTTTTGGTTCGACAGAAATGCCCAGCTTCTCTTTTGTAGTCTGCGCATAGCTTACGCCGTCTATCGTAAAATCCCTTAATTCCTGCATGCATAAAACCTTGTCGTTTTTCTTTAGCTTTGTTATCTCGAACAAAAAAGCCAGGCCTTCCAGCTCGTGCTCTTTGCCATTGCCGTCGGGGGCCGTAACTGAAATTTTTTCTATGTATATAGCTTCTACCTTTGTCTCCTTAGTCTTTTTCGCCTTCAAGTTTATGCCTGCCGCATTCAGGTTGAATGCTGCGAAGAACATCATAAGAAACAGAACGAATACTTTTGATTTTATTTTCACTTTTTACTCCTTGCGCCCTGATGTGGACGGTTCATAACATAATGGAGTAGATATGTAAAAAAGTCAATATTCTGCCTGTCGGCGCGCTCACTTCGCGGTTCGATTCCTTGGTGCTAAGATGTTTGCTGGATTTTTAAGGGGTTATTTTGTCTGTTAACTTTATGAAATTATTTAGTCGGTACGGGAATCGAACCCGTGTTTAGAGATTGAGAATCTCTCGTCCTAACCGTTAGACGAACCAACCGTTAAAAAAAGCCGGCTTTGCAGTCGGCTTCTTAAGTTCCCCAAGGAGGATTCGAACCCCCACAATCAGAACCAGAATCTGAGGTGCTACCATTACACAATCGGGGAATGAATGGATAGTGATATTTATACACTAAGCGAAAAAAAATGTCAATATGTAAACAGAGAATTTTTAAAAAAAATCATTAAAAAAAATCATCAAAATAAAAGAAGTCTCTACCAATATATGCCGATAGACTAAGAGAGAGAATTTTTAATTGCCGGGTCAGTACCGGTGATTTTGCTTATATAAAAAGGAAGACTAATGGCAAAAAAAGCGAATTCAAATTCAACGTTTGACAATCTCGTTGTTGGAATAAGCACTTCTGAACGTGAGCAGATGCTAAACAAGATGAAGAAGGGGCGTTCCGTAGGCTCCGGCCAGCTGAATGCTCCCGACCAGGCTGCAGGGGAAAGCGAGGGTGAAAGCGACCTGAATTCCCAGTTCAAGAAGCAGTCATTCTTTAGGCAGATTTTCCTCTGGCTTCTTGCAACAATTACCAATACTTCTATAGACGACGTGTTCAACAAATTCCTTGTGAACCAGATTGCCAAGGGAATAGAAAAAGAGTATCCCGGTCTTATAGACCACAAGCGCAAGGCCCTGATTCAAGGCTTCTACGACAAGATTGTACAGCTAAAAAAGAGCGCAGACTTCTTTTTGCCGTCCATTCAGGCCTATGAAGTTGACCCGGACTCCTTCTATATTTTGCTCGGTTACATAATAATGCCTAACGTGGGCGCAAGCATAGAAAAGGCTTCCGATCCCTACCAGTACTCTTTCCAGAAGGTAATTACAAAGGAAATGAGGGCATCCCTTATTGCAAAGATGGAGGCCATCCTTGACGAAATTCCAATGCAGAAGAAAAACGAGGTCTATGCCTGTGTGCGCTGCGTTGAATGGCTAAAGCAGTTCGTTAAGATTCCATTTGGAAAGATGATTTCCCGCTTCTACAAGTCGGAAACCAACACAAAAGAAACCCTCTATGCGCAGATAAAGGCCGACTTTCCGGAATTTGCGCGCGTCATGTGCAACTACGTTCCCATCACGGATGAACTTATCCAGACACTTTACATGTTCAACGAGCACAGGGGGCTGGTTTCTGGCTTTGAATCCCTTGACCAGGTGGCTCAGGCAGGCACAGACTTTGTTAACAGTGCGGCAGGTGAATTTTCTGCCATAAAGACTTTTGCCCAAACGGTTCCTATGTACAATCTTGCAAAGGTTGTCTTTGAAAATTCCCTCTACTTCCCGGAAGCTTATGGTGGCGGAGAAGATTGGCTTATCAGGTACAGGGCAAAGTGGAAGTCCCTGTTTGACCAGAGGTGGGAGCAGTGGAACCGCGACTACAAAAAGGAAAAGATTAAGGAAAAGATTAAGGGCTACTTTGAGATGGCAGATTTCCCCATGTTCCCGTTCAGGCCTTGGGCTAAGTTTGCAAATACTTCCATCTCTTTCCACTACGATTTGACTATTGGCTTTATAAACGGCTTTATGAAGAACGTCTACAAGCTTTATCTTCCACCGCTGGACACAGCCGCCGTGGAGGGTGAGTTTGCACTTAGACAAAACCGCCTTGAGTACACAGATACCTTCAACCTATTTTCTACCGTTAAAGACAAGCTGGATGTGTTTGCAAACCAGCTTTCTGCCGGCGGAGAATTTGGACTTCGCTTTGGCTCCTACGACGGAGTTGAGCACTTGGGAAAGATTGAGCTGCAGGAACTTGCTTCACTTATGGAAAATGTTGAAGATTCTGCCCGAGAGATTGTGAACGGCTTTGGAAAGGCCTGCCGCAGCATGGTGGACTTGATAGGCGGAATGCTTGGCGAAAAGGTTACCCCTTACTACGGCCCGCTTACAAATATTGCAAAGATTGCAGGTCACGACAACAAGAAATTCCGCGAAAGGCTTGCACAGGCCCGCAACGGTATCCAGCATTCCTACGAAGTTGTTCAGGAAATGGAGCCGCTTGATTCTACCCAGGTTTAACGCAGGAAAAGTAAATTGAAGGAAGAATTTCTTGCATTGAACTTTTGCCGGGGAGGAAAAGTAGTGCCAGATTCCCCGGTGGCAGGCATGACTCTTTTAAAAAACGGATCCATGCGCTTTAGGTGGAATGAGGAAAACCCCAACCGCACCTCTTTTTTGAATGAACTTTCATCTCCAGACAAGACGATTGCCGCAGTGGAACTTATCCATTCCCACACGGTTTATGCAATTGACGAAGCCTCCCAAGTGCAGGGACTGCAGGGGGACGGAATCATTACCCAGAACAGGAAAATCATCCCGGTGATAACGGCTGCAGACTGTATGCCTATCCTTATCTACGACCCTGTTAGCAAAGTCTTTGGTGCCCTTCATTCTGGCTGGAAGGGAACAGGAATTGCCTGTGATGCCATTATGCTTGCCCAAGAAAAATACGGTGCAAGGGTGGAAGATTTCTGCGTAATAATGGCTCCCCACATCCACGACTGCTGCTATTTTATAGAAGAAGACCGTTCTTCCTTTTTTGCCCAAAACTTTACCCCCGACTGCGTAAGCCCCATCCGTCAAGGTGAGAATGCGGGAAAGTATGCTCTATCCATGGCAAAGGCAAACCTTGAGGCATTAAAAAAAATAGGAGTTCCCCAGGAAAACATAGTCATAAGCTCCGACTGCACCTGCTGCAAAAAAAATCCCGATGGTAACTACAAATTTGGCTCCTTCCGCCGCCAGACGTCATCCCTTCCACAAAGCCTCTCGCTGGAAGAAAGGCAGAAGCTCTTTACCGTTCAGGCTGCCTGGGTTAAATGGTAGAATTGTATCTTTTTCTTGGCTAATAATCTGATTTTACACCTAAAAATATAAAAATATTTGTGGAAACGTTTTCGATGTGCTATTCTATAATCGTGTTGCAAGTCACTTGTAGCTAATGGCAAGTGCCGCCAATATACAAGCTTAGAAATCTGTTTTCTCTTATGAAAAGAAACGGAAATTAGTTTTGGGCGTAACGGGAAGCAAAATATGGCTGAAAATCCATTTGCGCGGGGCGAACAAAGTGAGCGAAAGTCCTATTACCGCGCACCATGGATTTTCAGACAGATTTTGCTGGTAGTGGAGCCCAAAACTAATTTCTGTGATATGTAAGATGCAAAACAGGTACTTGTATATTTATGAAATAAACTGTATAACGGATGTATAAACTTACATTTACAGAGGTCAACTATGGCAAAAGACAAAGTTGTTTTGGCTTATTCAGGCGGACTTGATACTACGGTTATCATTCCTTGGTTAAAAGAAAATTATGACTACGACGTAATTGCCGTCTGCATCGACTTGGGTCAGGGCGATGACTGGGCAGCAATCAAGAGCCGTGCGCTCAAGACTGGTGCTTCGGCCTGCTACGTTGTTGACGCAAGAAAGGAATATATTGAAGAATACTGCTGGGCAGCCCTTAAGGCAAACGCAGTTTACGAAGACGAGTATCTTTTGGGTACTTCTACAGCTCGTCCTCTTATTGGAAAGATTTTGGTTGAATATGCCCGCCAGGAAAAGGCTGTTGCAATCTGCCACGGTGCTACAGGAAAGGGTAACGACCAGGTTCGCTTTGAACTTGCAATCAAGGCATTTGCTCCAGACATCAAGGTTATTGCCGCTTGGCGTGACCCAAAATGGGATATGGACAGTCGCGAGGCAGAGATTGCCTACCTTGAAAAGCGCGGTCTTGAAGTTCCAATGAAGCACGACCAGTCATACAGCCGTGACGAAAACATCTGGCACCTTAGCCACGAAGGTCTTGA
>DJYC01000015.1 GCA_002448445.1 Treponema sp. UBA6988 | reverse complement strand
CTCAACAGGTGCTGCAAAGGCTATTGGTCTTGTAATTCCTGAATTGAACGGAAAGCTCATTGGTTCTGCTCAGCGTGTTCCAACACCAACTGGTTCAACAACTCTTCTCTTTGCTGTTGTAAAGGGCAAGGACATCACTAAGGAAGGAATCAACGCCGCTATGAAGGCAGCTGCAACTGAGTCTTTCGGCTACAACGAGGACGAAATTGTTTCTTCTGATGTTATTGGTATGAAGTACGGTTCACTCTTTGATGCAACACAGACAATGGTTTCTAAGATTGACGACGACACATATCAGGTAGAAGTTGTTTCTTGGTATGATAACGAGAACAGCTACACAAGCCAGATGGTTCGCACAATCAAGTACTTCTCTGAATTGAAATAGAGAAAGCTTTAATGCAAATAGAAAGGGTCTCCTTTGGAGACCCTTTTTTTATGCTGTTTTCATTGTCGTGCTATAAAATCCGGAGCACGATGCTCCCCTTGGTCGCCAAGTCCGTACGCACTTGCTACGGACTTGGGTACGATAATGAGAACAGCTACACTGAACAGACATTTTCCCGAAAATGCCGAGTGCCCCATGCACATTCCTTTAGCCCGGGATGCTACAGGCGGCTTGCAATCTGTCGCACATTCTCCGAAGACGTGGAAATGTTTGCGTTGGAATCGGAAAGGCTTTCTATTCCGTCGGCAATTTGCTTTAGCGTAATAAAAATCTGCTCGCTGGAATTTGTAAACTGCCCAACGTACTTTAGAATCTCATGAGAACTGTCGGCTGTGCTGTTTGAAGAATCCATGATGCTCTCAAAGCCGCTTTCAAGGCTCTGTGCGCTTTCCACACCGGATGCAATCTGCTTTGTTCCCTTTTCGCTGTCCAGAATAAGTGCATCGGATGCCTTTTGAATCTCTGTGATTTTATCCTTTATTTCCTTGATACTGTCTATTATGTTGCCTGAAAGGCGGCGGATTTCTGTTGCAACGATGTGAAAGTTTTTTCCTGCCTCTCCAGAACTTGATGCTTCCAGTTCCGCATTGAATGCAATGATTTTTGTCTGGTCAGCCACTACGTTTATGATGGAGACTATATCCCAGATGCCTGTAATCTTTTTGTTCAGCTCTTTGATTCCCTCTATTGTAAGGTTGTTGGTATTTTTTATGCCAACTAGTTCTTCCAGGTTGTTCTTGAGGGCTTCGCGGCCCTGCATAACTGCTTCCCGGGATTTTTCTGCAAGGCTTGTTACGTGCTTTATTTTTTCGCTTATGTTGCCCACCAGTTCCGTTGAATCTTCCATAGTTGCAACGATTTCCTTTACGGCCGTGCTCTGGTTTTGGCTTGTCTCGGCACTTTCCCTAGTGGCATGGGCAAGTGTCTCCGTCTCCTTTAAGAGCTTGACGCTTGTTTCCCTCTCCGTCCTTTGAATCTTTTTTATTAAAAGAGAATATATGACGTAGCAGACCGCTCCTGTAAGAATTGCTCCTGTTGCACCCCTTGTCAAAAAGAGGGTAAAGTCGTTATTGCCGGGATGCTTTATTATGTGTATGGGAATCGTAATCATGTTCATAAGCGAGATGTAGACGCATGTTCCCACAGCAATCGAAAGGTTGCGGGAAAGGTTGTTGCTTACTTCAATGCCTGCCTCCCGAAGCTTTTGAGTCATCACGATTTTTTTTACTAGGAATACGTTGAGCGTGTAGCATAGGAATCCCACTCCAACGCTTTGGAGTTCTATAATCAGAAATATTATCGGCTCAAAAGGTGCAATCCCTTTTACTGATTCAAGAATTGCAGTGGAGCCTGCTCCGAGCAAAAAGCCGATTGCATCACCTGCAGCGATGGCGATGTCAAATTTCTTGTAGGAGTCAAGGGCGGTGGCGATGTCTTCTTTTGTAAGGGATTTATTGTCCTTCTTTCCCTTGCGAATGACTTTTTCAAAGCGCTTTAGTATTGGCTTTTCCACGAAGACACATGACAGAATCAAAAACGTGGATATCAAAAGCGTTGGTATGCATTCAGTGATGATTGCTTTTGGGCGCGCATAGATAAAACCGTAGTGAAATACGCGCAGGAAAAATATGCCAAGGTAAGTCGTGGCAAAAATTAGTGGCGTAAAAAATCTAAATGTTGTCATGTGATATTCTCCTATTTTGTGTTGAATGCAATTGCTCCGTCCCAGTTTTCGGGCGGGTTCTTAATGAATTCTTCGCAGCGTGAAAGGAGTAGGCTCGCGGCTTTGTCCCCTTCCACTGCAGAAAGAGCTTTTAAGAAATAGTCTCTTGCCAAATTCCAAATTCCCTTTTTGTATAAGTCCATGCCCTTGGAGTAGGCATCCTTGTATTCAAGCGGGAATTCACTTTCGTTTTTATCTACGGCGTAAATTGGAACTGCATTCTTTTTTCCTTTTACGCGCACGTCGTCAATGTGGCGGAATGCAAATTCATTTTCCCCTGCATTTTCAAAAACACTTTGACTTACAAGAATGTGTGCGCCGTATGTTTTTGTCAGTCCTTCAAGGCGGCTTGCAAGGTTTACGTTGTCGCCGATTACGGAATAGTCAGTCTTGTCTTTTGAGCCGATTGAGCCTACGATTACGTCACCATAGTGTATTCCGATTCCTGTGTTGAATTTCATTCCCTCGGGAAGAATCAAGTCTCCGATTTCAATTGTTTCGAGTGCATCCCTCATTTCTTTTGCGGCTGCAACGGCCCTCCGACAATTGTCCTCGTAGCTTACCGGCGTTCCAAATTCCGCCATGATGGCATCCCCGATAAACTTGTCGATTGTTCCACCGTGCTTTTTTATGATGTCAACCATAACAGAAAAATATCTGTTTAGGAATGAAACCAAAACGTCTGGCTTGTTGCGTTCGCTTATGTTGGTAAAGCTTCTGATGTCGCTAAAGAGAATTGCAACGGCTCTTGTTTCACCAACGCCAACCTTCTCGTCATTTGCGTCCGTCTGCTCTACAAGGTTGTCGATTACCTGGGCCGGTACAAAGCGGCTGAATGCACGGCGGATGCGCTTTTCAAAAAAGATTTTCTTTTCGACAATCAGTGCCTTGGAAAAAATATCTCCTGCCCGCTGAACGCAGAACTTGAAGAAGTCCTGTGCTCCGCTTGAAATGTTTCCGTCGGAGACTATGTGTACGCTTCCGATTTTTTGCGACTTGTCGCTAGTCTGCAATATTTCGCTTGCATAACTTGAAAGCTGCACCGTGGCATTAAAAAATCTGTTCAGCAGTTGGACTGAGCCTAGGAACTTTGCCGTGACCTTGGAAGCATTGTAGTCGGGCTGTATTTTTTCAAAGTCGGCGGTGCATACGTTCAAAAAGTCCGAGATTTCCTTTTCGCCTATATTTTCCGATGCAACGTAGTAGCCATGGGGGCCGTCGTTTTCGATTATGTAAAGTCCTGCGATGGGAACTTCTGAAACTTCGGCAATCAGAAGCAGGAATGATTTTACCATGTCTTCGACATTTTCGATATGAACTGCAAGTTCGTTTATCTTTGAAAAAATTGTGTTTTTGTAGGAACTTTCAAAGCTGATGTCTGCCGACTGCATGAACAAAAATGCATCGTCCAGCGTCTTTTTTATCTGGTTGAGCTCAAGCTTGTCAATCTTTGGCGACGGCAGCTGTGCAAGCTCGTCTATGTTAAGGACAAGCGTCTTCTGATCCAGGCGCACAAAAGACGTTGCCCCGCATTCCCTTGCGAAACTTTCGTCCAGAGGGGAAGGGGAGTTTGAGTACATGGCAATCGTTAGGTCCTTGAAGCACTTTATTGAACGCACCAGCTGTACTACAGAAAAACTTCCCGGATGCTGCATTGCGGAGTTCATCAGAAATAAATCTGGCTGAAATTCGAATAGGTCGTAAACGGCCGTCTTTCCGTCTCCTGCAAACTGGATTGTGTAATCATCGGAGTCGAGAGAAGTGGTAAAAAGTTTTTGTATCGTAACCGAAGTTTCTAGTATAAGAATTTTTTTGCTCATTTTATCCTACTCCCCTATAAGTTCTTTTATTGTGCCGATTAATTTGGAGCGTTCAAAATCAGCTTTTGTTATAATCGCACTTGCGCCCAGCTGTGTGAATTCATCATGGGTCTTTTGGCTTTGGTCTGCCGAAACCAAAATTACAGGAACTTCCTTGTATTGTTCCATGCGCCTGAGGTTGTCCAGAAGAACAAGGCCCGTCATGCGTGGCATATCCTTGTCTGTCATAACAAGGTCGTATTGTTTTGCCTTTGCCTTTTCAAGTGCATCAATTCCGTCTACAGCCGTGTCAACATTAAAGTCTGCGCTTTCCAGAATTGAGCGTTCAATGTTTCTCGTCGTTGCGGAATCATCAACTGCAAGAATCCTTACCGTGCGCTTTTTTGTTGCGGCTTCGTATTTTTTTATGTCATAGCCGCGGAGTGATTTGAATTTTTTGAGGATGTCTGGCACATGAAGAATGGGTACAATGTCGTAGTGTTCATCAAAGACGATTCCCTGCAGAATGGAAAAATTCTTGTATGATTTTGGAAGCGGTTTTACGACCAGGGAAACATACTGCTGAACCTGGTCTACGATGATTCCGATTCTTTGCTCCATGTATTCTGCAATTAGGATTGAGTCTGCATCCTGATGGAGTGCGCCCCGCTGGTCATAAAAAAGTGATGAGAGTGAAAAGCAGGGGATGAGCTGGTCGGAAAGCTTTAGGTAGCTTTGGTTCTGCAGTGTGATGTACTCGCTCTTTTTGCGGTAGATGATGTCCACAATGTGCTGCGATGGAATCATGTATTTGTCCTTGTTTGAATAGACGAAAAGTCCCTGCAGCGTGGAGAGGGATAGAGGAAAGTAGAGAATGAATGAAGTGCCTTTGCCCAGCTCGCTTTCGATTTTTATTCGTCCCTTTATTTTTTCTACGTTTGACCAAACAACGTCAAGACCTACTCCCCGGCCAGAAAGCTCTGTAACCTTGTCCTTGGTTGAAAATCCTGATTGGAAGAGGAATTGGGAAAGCTCCCGGTCTGCCATGTTTTTTATTTCTTCTCCACGTTCGGGATAGAGGGCAAGTGCCTTGCTGCGGATTTTGTCATAGTCAAGGCCTCGTCCATCATCTGTTATTTTTAGCTCGATATGCTTTGTCTCGCGCACGCAGCTGATTGTAATTGTTCCTTCCTCGCTCTTTCCGCAGGCTTTTCTTTCTTCGGGACTTTCTATTCCGTGGTCAAGGGCGTTCCTGATTAGGTGCATGAGTATGTCGCCCAGTTCTTCCAAAATGACTTTGTCAACTGCAATGTCTGAGCTTGGAATTATGCAGTGGACTTTTTTTCCAAGGTTCAGACTCTCTATGGCAATGGTGTTTTCCAGCGGCCTAAGGACAAGGCTTATTGGAAGCATTCTCAAGTCAAAGACCTGTTCCTGTACGCTAAAGATTGAAGTTTCAAGTGCATAGATGTCCGACTCAAACTGCTTCCTGATTTTAGAAAGGTCGTGGTTTTCTGTTCTCTCTTCAAATTTCCTAAGCTCATCAAGCTGATGCTTCAGGTGGAATTCTCTGGTAATCATTGTGTCAAAGGCCGTTATGATTTCGTTTACGCGAGAGAGCTTAATCCTTATTGACTGAATATCACCAACGCTTCCCTTTGCTTCTTCGTCCTCTTCGCCGTCTGCATCGTTTGCTTCGTTCCTGTTCAGCGAGGCTACGAAAGCATCGGTGTCAATAAGCTCGCCGGCTGCAATCTTGTCGCAGTACTGAAGGTAAATCTCTATGTCACATTCATCAGTTCCCGTATTTTTTATGGATGATGTGCATGCCTGAATTTTGTCAGCGACCGCAAAGACAAGTTTTACGAGTCGGTCGGAATTCTTTACCTGTCCGTCTTTTACGCTTTTGTATATGTCTTCAAGAGCGTGGGAAAGTTTTTCTATCTTTAGGAAGCCCAGCATTCTGGCATTTCCCTTTATTGTATGCAGGTTCCTTAATAGCTTTGCAAGAGTGTTCTCGTCATTCTGAATGTTTTTTAGAGTTATAACATCGTGCCTTGACTGCTCTAAAAGCTCATTTGTTTCTTCAACAAAGCTTTCTGTAATATCACTGGAAATTTTTGCCATTCGAAACTCCTGTTTTACCGCTGCTGCTGATTTTTTTAGTAAAATAAAATACCTTTCCGTCCATCACAGTTTCCAATGATGGAGGGACGACCGTAGAATCCAACTGGGCAATTTCGCTCATGGACACAAAAAGAATTCCTCCGTCACACATGCATTTTTCCGAAATGGTGCGTAAAATCCTGGCCCGTAATTCTTGGCTAAAGTAGATGAATACGTTCCTTAGAAAGATTATGTTCTGGCTTTTGGGAAGAATACTTTCTGTTTCCTGAGAGTCAATTTGCGCAAGGTTTATTTTTTTTGTGTGTATGGAATTTTTTATATGGTCAGGAAATTTAACTTTTCTGTCCTCTCTTTGGTAGTCATTGAGAAGGTTCTTGAAAGACTGTCCGTCCATCTGTCTTATTGAGCTGCCCAAAAAGATGCCGGTTTTGCAATGCTCAAGAACTTCCGAGTTGATGTCGCTTGCGGTTATGTCGGCTGTTACTCCGCATTCGTGGGCCAAGAGGGATATGGAATAGGCTTCCTCTCCGTAAGAGCAGGCTGCACTCCAGACTCTGATTGGCATTGTGCCGAAAGATGCCTTCCATTGCGGGAAAATTTTTTCTTTTAGTATGGAAAACTGTTTTTCTTCGCGGAAGAAGTATGTTTCGTTTACCGTACTTGCATTTATGAGTTCTGAAAGAAGCTTTGGGTTTGTGCCAAGAAGGTGTTTATACTCGGATGGAGTGAACGAGTTTTTTGAAAGAATTTTTTCTATGTATGTTTTTATTCCTGTTTTGTGGCTTTCCCGCGGGATAATTCCTGTGGTGCGCGTTACCAGTGAGATGAAAGAGTCAAGTTCGTCTTGCGAAAGGGAAAAATCCTTTGTCTGCGTCATTTTTTCCTCACTAAGTTAAGGATGCGGGAGGGAATCTGTGGGCGCGGTAAAATTTCTTTTGCCCCTCCCATTTCAATTGCAGCTGCCGGCATTCCAAAAACTACGCATGTGGATTTGTCCTCTGCAATAGTCCAACCGCCTTCCTCGCAGATTTTTTTGCAGCCTTCCGCACCGTCCATGCCCATTCCAGTTAGAATGATTGCAAGGCAGGCCCTTCCGTAATGGCTTGCTGCACTTCTGAAAAGTTTGTTTACGGCCGGGCGCAAAAAACGTTCCGGTTCTTCGTCACTTAGTGAAAGAACAGGAGTTCCGTCCCGCTTTACGTGGTCAATGACGAGATGCCTGTCTGCAGGTGCCATGTAAACTCTTCCTGCTTTTGCCTCCTCTCCGTCTTCTGCTATTTTTATTTTGATGTTGGGGCAGACGGAGCAGAACCATTCAGCCATCGTTTTGTCCGCACCGATTTCTATGTGTTGCGTGTAAAGGATGGGAAGCGGGAAATCTTCTCCAAGTTCCCTTAAGACTTCGGAAACTGCTGTTGGACCACCTGTAGATGCTCCGATGCAGAGAACTTGGAAATTTGCTGCTGCTGACAAATCATCTGCTGCATTCTTTGAGGCTGCCTTTGACGGTGAGCCTTCAATCTGAACCAAAGAGCGTAGCTTTTCGACAAGGAAATCAAAGAAGTCTTTTGAGTAGGAGTTAAGCGCAGGCTTTTCCAGTAGGCATACTGAGTAAGGATGCTTCTTTTCTACATTTGTCTTTCCTTCCGTCAGAATACAAATTGGAATGGAAATTTTTGAGGCCAAATCAATGAGCGTGCAAACTCCGTCAAGTTCCGGCATGTCACTGTCGCTTATGATGGCGTCCGGACATTCGGTTTTTACGGCATTGATAAGGCGCTTTCCGTTGGAGACAGAGGCGATTATGTCTATGTCCTGATATGCCTTGAGGTTTTGTTCTAAAATTGCCCTTACTATGGCAGAATCATCTGCAATTATGACTTTCACCGCTTGTCCTGCCTCCTATTTAGATTTTATAAGACCAGAAGAAAAAAACTTTTTGAGAAGCCTGTCTGGTGAAATAAGGATGTGCTTTCTTAATATGCCTCCGTTTTTTCCACCCTGAGAAAATCCAATCCCGCTTATTCCGCATTTTGTCTGTTGTTCGCGGATTCCTTGGGGAAGCAGGCGCAGCAGGGATGTGTCCATTAGCTTGCTTGAAATGGATGTGTTCACCGAAAGTGCAAGGTTTCCGCTTGCGGGAAATGCCGTGTTTGTAAAATCGATTATGTCCTGCTTAACGTCGCTCATGAAGTCCTGGGAGCGCATAACAAGAACCACATTGCAGTCTTCTATTCGTGAGCAGCCGAATTCTTTTTCCAGAAGGTGGCCAATGTGAATGTGTGGCAATGTCTCCCGGTTAAAGACTATGTTCTTTACGTCTTTTTCTACATCAAGGAAAACGCCAAAAAGAACGTGCTTGCTTTGAATGAGGAAGTCAACTGTGTCGTATGCGATGCATGTAAAATGATTATGCGCTTCCAAGATCTTTCCTTATAAGAAGTTCAAAGGCATTCGTGTTGATGGCAGGAATTTCTTCCCCGCCATAGCCGAGTGTTCCGATAAAAAATCCTTCGTCATTGTTTCCGGGAATAAGATTCAGGTCGCTTTCTGCCATTTCCGCAAAGAAAAGAATGTCGGAAATATGAATTGAAAGCTGGTCGTCATCCCGCTTCAATATGAGGAAGAGGGGCTCTTGGGGCGGAGTGGTGTCTTCGTCGCCAATGAGCTGCCTGGGGTTTATGACGGTAAAAGGATCGCCCCTCCGGTTCATTACGCCTTCGATATAAGGCGGCATGAATGGAAGCTTGTAGACGGATGCGTCGCGAATAATCTCAAGTACGTCGCCACTTTTAACCGCATATTTTTTCTTTGCAATGGAAAAGATAAGCCAAGTGGTAAGCAGTTTTTTTTCGCTTGCCTGTTCCTGAGTTTCTGTTTCCTCGCTTATTTTTTTTACAACTTCTTCGTTCATTCTTCCTCCACCGCAGCGTTTTCGTGCTGCTGGGCGAGTTCGCCGGCAATCATCTTCAGGTTTTGCGATGCCTGGGAAATATTCTCTGTGGCCGCACTGAAGTTTTCTATGCCGCCGGCAATCTGCTTGAGGGTTATGAGAATCTGTTCGCTTGCCATGGCCTGCTGCTGGATAATCTTTGTGATTTCTCCTGCGCTTCCTGCAGTAACTTCGCTTGCATTTTTTATGCTCGTAAAGCGTTTCTCAAGGTTCTTTGCATTTTCTACGCCGTCTTGGATTTTTTCAGTTCCGCTTTCGGATGCGAGTATGAGGGAGTCTGAGCTTTGCTGGATTTCCGTGATTTTGCTCTTGATTTCCTTTGTGCCGTCGATGATTCCGTCTGCAAGGCGGCGTATTTCTGTTGCAACGATGTGGAAGTTTCTTCCTGCCTCACCCGCACTGGATGCTTCCAGTTCCGCATTGAAGGCTATGATTTTTGCCTGGTCTGCTACGGAGTTTATGAGTGTTACTATGTCCCAGATGTTTTCTATTCTGTCTCCAAGGGATTTGATACCGTCTATTGTCTTTTGGTTTGCTTCTGCAATTTCCGTGAGCTGCTTTACGTTTTCTTCCAGGTATGTCACCCCGGTAACTACATCGCCGCTCGTGTTTTTTGCAACGTCTGCAACATCAACGATTTTTTTGGAGATGTTTTCCGACTGGGCGGTGTTGTCTTCCATTGTGGCAACTATTTCCTTTACGGCTGCGCTCTGGTCTTGGGCCGTGGCGGCGTTTTCCTTTGCTGCAACAATAAGGTTCTGCATTTCCGTGAAAATTTTGTCGCTGACTTTTTTCTCGCGCTTGTTTGTCTTTGTTTGCGTTACCGCATTCAGGACGACGCATGCCAGAATCAAAACTGCAACTGTAGATATGATGGCATAGAGGTATTTATTGATTGTGCTTGTAAAATCGGCAACGTGGCCGTCTACAACTGCAAACCAGGGGGACACTCCGATTCTGCGCACTGCAAAGAAATATTTTCCCTGTATGAAGGCTTTTGTGCTGCCGTTAAAATACAGTGCGGCAGGGTACTTCTTTTTGTCAAGCTTGCCTTCATCCATATAGTTCTTTTGTAGAATCGCGTCTGGGTCTTTGTGGGTGAGGTAGGTTCCAGTGCCGTCAACAAGGTTTATTGTGGTGTTGCTGGAAACTTTTATTTTGTCTATTACTTCGGAAAGGTTTTTAAGCATCAGGTCTGCAGATATTACACCTATGAATTCATTCTGCCTGTTGAAGACGGACCTGGCGAATGTGATGCATGTTTCCCCGCTGGGCTGCACGGCGTGAGGTTCGCTTGCAAAAATTTTTCCGTTTGCATCCTTTGCGCCCTTGAACCAGTCTGTTGCGGTATGGTCAAAGTCAGCAGGGGATTCCCAGTCGTCATTGGAAAGAATGTAGCCACCCTGCCTTCTTGTTGCTGCCGTTCCGTAGGAAATCCTGAGGCACTGGGGATAGCTTTTTGATGCGGATTTTACAAGGTTTGAAATGTTCCTTGGATTTTGATCCGTAGAAATTGCATCGGCCAAAGTGTCGAGGGCGATTGCCGGCGGTTCGAACGTGAGCCTTACCTCTCCGTCAATTTTTTCGTTGATTCCGTCTACAACGCGGAGAATGGCTGCCTCGATTATTTTGTTTGCTATAAACGTAAACGATATGCATGTGTACATGGCGACAATCACCAATGGGACTACGAGAATCAGAATCTGTTTTAGACTCAGTGAAAAGAATTTTTTGTTTGCTGTCATTTGTTCGAATCCTCCGCAATTGTTTGTGCATCTTTTGAAGCACTAGATATATTATTATCAGCCGTAACTGAAAAATTTTCAACTTCTCCTGCTATTTGTTTGAGCGTGTTCAGTATTTGCTCTCTGGACTGCGCCTGCTGCTGGATAATCATTGTGATTTGGGTTGAACTTTCGGCAGTGACTTCACTTGCATTTTTTATGCTTTCAAAGCGTTTGGAGAGAATGTTGGCATTCTGCACGCCTTTTTGAATTTTGTCCGTTTCGCTTTCAGAAGTAAGGATAAGGGAGTCCGATGATTGCTGTATCTGCGAAATGCTTTCCTTGATTTCCTTTGTGCCGTCGATGATACCGTCTGCAAGCCGGCGTATTTCCGTTGCGACTATGTGGAAGTTTTTGCCAGCCTCTCCTGCCGTGCTTGCTTCCAGTTCTGCGTTGAAGGCGATGATTTTTGCTTGGTCAGCCACGGAATTGATGAGCGATACTATGTCCCATATTTTTTCTATTTTATCTCCAAGAGCCTTTATTCCGTCTATCGTTGCCTTGTTTGCAAGGGCAATTTCTGAAAGCTGGGTTACGTTTCCTTCAAGCAGGCCAACTCCTTCTGCAACGTCTTCGTTGGTCTTGCCTGCCAGGTCTGCTACTGCCTTGACTTTTAACTCTATGTTCTGGGAGAGGGTGTTTGACTCGATAAGGTTGTGGGCCTGGGACAATATCTCTGCCCCTGTCTTCATTTCCTTTTCCTGGGATTTTTGTATCTGGGCCATGACCGTCTCTAGTGTTTCAATGAAGAGGTTTATGTCTTGCGCAAGCTCTCCTATTTCATTCCTGCTTTTGATTCTTAGGCGGCCCGTGTAGTCCTGCCTTCCATCCTTTATGTTCTGCATGAAGCCTTTTACAAATGAAGCCATGCTTTTTATTGGCCTTGTGATGCGCCAGGTGAGGAGAAGCGTTATGGCTGCGGTAAAAAATGCAAAGATAAGGGAAATGGTGATTGCCGCGGAAAGAGTCTTGTGGAAGGCTTGGAAAACAGTTTCTTTCGGGGCTAATGCTATGATTCTGTAGCCTGTCTTAGGGTTTGTGGTGAACTGAGTAAAATAGGTCTTCCCTTCTATTTCCAGAGAGGAGTATGTCTTGCCGTCCTGGAATATGCTCGCAAGGCCGGGAAGGGAAATTTCTTCTATATTCTTGAAATTGTTTGGGTTTTGTGATGTGTCAGCAAGAATCGTGCCGTCCCCCTGAATCATCATCACAAAGCTGCCCTTTCCAAAATCAAGTGTGCGGAGAATGCCTGTGAGAGTGTCCAGTGAAACTTCTATGGATGCGTTTCCGATGAAGTTCTTCTGCCTGTCGTATGCACTGCGGGTGATTCCCACCACCGTCTGGCCGATTGTAGATGCGAATGCATCCGTAATCATGACCTTTCCCTTGCCCTCTGTGGCCGTTGCATACCAGCCGCGCTTTCTGGGGTCGTAGCCACCCTGCATGGAACTGTCAAAGTTGGTTGCATATCCGCCCCAGCGAGTTCCCAGGTAAATTTCTGCGATGGAGGGATCGTGTTCCGCGAATTTTTTGCAAAGGGCGCGGATTCTTTGCTCAGTTAGGCTTTTTCTGTAGTCCGGTATCTTGATTTCCCCGCTTTCGTTTACAAAGGAATGGATTGTGCTGTCTGCGGCTTTTACCTCTTCCGATTCTGCAAATACGTTGAGCTTGCCCTCCTTTTCCGAAAAGAACATGGTGATTGTGTCGGAGAATTCGGAAAGTTCCTTGGAGGCCGAGTCGTAGAAGTTCTGCAGGCTGTTTCGCGAAAAGAAGATGCCTGTTATGCTGACGCAAAGAGCGAGGACTGCAAGCATGATGAATATTGCGCCCAGTGAGAAGCTTGTGGATATAGAAAAAAGCCTGTTTAGTTTCTTGTTTTCAGAAATTGAACTCATGTATCTATATTGTATTGTATCACGTTTTTAAGAATATACAAAGAAAAAAAATCTGGACAATGGGAAAATTTCAAAGTAGAATGTTTATATGGAAAAAATATACAGTTTTTATAATATGGTTTTTCTTTCTGTTGTTTTCGGCATAGTTTGGCTTCTGCTGATTTTTACCGGCCACTGGTTCAAGAGGGGGAAGGACCGCAGGACTGAATTTTTATGCCCTGCTGCGACAAAATCCCTGCAAGGGCTTGCGGCTTTTGGCGTCCTCTGCCATCATCTTTCCCAGACAGCTGCCTACCAGTCACTTAATCAGATTCAAGTCTTCCGCGAGACGGGCTTTTTGTTTGTTGCGGTTTTCTTTTTCTGCTCAGGCTTTGGTCTTATAAAGAGCCTTAACACGCGTCCAGGCTACCTTAACGGTTTCTTGCGGCACAGGCTTCCCAGCGTTATAGTGCCCTTTTACGTGATGAACGTCTTCTATATTATCTATCATATTTGTATTGGGACGGAGATGAGCGTAAGCGAGTGGATATGCAAGGTTACAGGCATTGCACTCTTGAACGACAACGCCTGGTTTGTCCCCGTGATTGTGATAATGTACATTTCCTTCTACCTTATTTTTAGGGCGGAGAAGGGGGATTCAAAGGGGGCAAGGACTCGTTCCTTTGTGCTGATTTTTGCAGTTATTGCAGTCCAGGTGGGCTGGTTTTTGTTCAATAAGCATTTTCCCTGGTGGCTTGGCGAAAAGGACTGGTGGCGTAACCCGCTTAAACTGTATTCAGCTCCCTGGTGGAAGAGCCCTGTTGCCCTTTGGTACGAGGGTGAATGGTGGGTTAACTCTACCATTGCCTTCCTGCTTGGTATGCTTGTTGCCCAGCATGAGGAAAAATTCTACTCTTTCTTTTCCCGCGCCTACTGGGCAAAGCTTGTCTTCTCGCTTTTGCTCTTTGCGGGGGCCATGTTCCTCTTTTTCCATGTTGAATACAAGTGCGGCATAAACTACTGGATGGAATTTGGGGGCAACAACAAGACTCTTCCAAGGGCAATCCTTATGGGCATAAACGGCTTGCAGTCGCTTTCCTTCTGCCTCTTGCTCTGCCTGATTATGATGAGGAATTTTGCGGAGAACCGGGTAACGCGTTTCTTTGGCAACCATTCCCTTGAGGTTTACCTTATGCAGGCATTGCCGCTCAGGGCTTATATGAAGGCCTTTGGAATTGAGGGAAATTTTGGGGATAAAATCTCTGTCTCAATGAATACGGTCGTGGCATATACGCTTTGTGTTGTGGCCTCATCCATTGCACTTGCGGTTCTGCTCAAGCTTCTTAGCAGGCTGGTGCTGAAAGTCCTAAAGCTATAGGCTTCCTATACGCTGATTTGCGCGGAATGTGGAAGAAGGGCGGAGATTTTTTCCAGCAGGGATGAGGCATCTTTCATCAGGCTGAGCGAAAAGTCTGCTGCTTCTTCCTTGTACTTTGCGCTTACGTATATGGTGCGGCTTTGCTTGGGGAAGAGGAAGCGGAAGCTTTTTCTTTTGCTGTGGGAAAGCTTTGCATCGCTCAGGTTGGAAAGGCAGAAGCACTGCTCCTTGTTGTCCATGTCTCCTGCCATCCTCTGGATTGCAAGGCGCAGTATGTTGTCCGTGGGAAAGACGTAAAAATACAGCGCGTCCTCGCAGAAGACAAGAAGCCCCGCAAGTTCGTTCTGGCCGGGCGGCGGTTCAAGCTCAAAGGCTTCGAAGACCCTGCGGTAGGCGGTTAGCGTTGCAAATTCCACGGACTGGACTTCCTTTCCTGTCATCTCCTTAAAGTGGTCAAAGAATTTTTTTCGCGCAATTTCTGTATTGTCTTTGGAAAACATACAAACTCCTTTCTTCTAGATGTTCCAGTCACCCTTCTTTTCAGGATTGTTAAGGTCGTCAATCGTTATGCCAAAAAGATAGTTGTGGATTAGGGTGTTCATGTTTTCCCACATCCAGAGGGTCTTGCAGTTTTTTGCCTTGGGACACTTGTTGGGGGTATCGTTAAGGCAGGAAACTGGCGCAAGGGAATCTTCCGTAAGCTCAAGGATTTCACCCACCGTGTATTCGGATGTCTTTTTGACCAGTCTGTAGCCACCTGACTTTCCCCGTTTGCCTTCCAAAAGCTTTGCCTTTGTGAGTATGGCGACGATTGCCTCGGCATATTTAAGCGAAATCTCTTGCTTTTCGGAAAGCTCTATGAGTGGAACGTATTCGTTCTTATCGTGAGTGCTTAATTCAAGTATGATTCGCAGTGCGTAGCGTCCACGGGTTGAAACCAACATCTTTTTACCTCCTTTCCATTATAGCACATTATTTCATAAAATCCTACAGAAAAAGCATGAAAAAAATCACTGATATGGAAATCTGTTGACAAAATGGGCATTTCCGCTTATTCTGGTATTATCTTGTAAATATCCTATGAAAAAGATAGGTTTTATTTTTTGACAAATGGAGGCTTTGGATATGGGTACTTTGTTCACGTCGGCAACACAGATTATTGGAAAAACTCCGCTTTTGGAAGTTTCTAAGCTGGAAAAGAAGCTTGGACTAAAGGCGCGTCTTCTTGTAAAGCTGGAATATTTTAATCCGGCTGGAAGCGTTAAGGACAGGGTTGCACTTGCAATGATTGAGGATGCGGAGAAAAAGGGTACCCTAAAAAGCGGTGCTACTATTATTGAGCCTACTTCCGGCAATACAGGTATTGGACTGGCGAGCGTTGCTGCTAGCAAGGGCTACAAGGTTATTCTTACCATGCCAGAGACGATGAGCGTGGAAAGACGCAACATACTCAAGGCCTATGGTGCGGAGATTGTGCTTACGGACGGAGCTTCCGGCATGAAGGGTGCAATTGCCAAGGCTGATGAGCTTAACAAGGAAATTCAGGGTTCCGTGATCCTTGGGCAGTTCGACAATCCTGCAAACCCAGAAATCCACTTTAATACGACCGGCCCGGAGATTTGGGAGGATGCAGGCGGAAAGGTAGACGCTTTTGTAGGCGGTGTGGGAACTGGCGGTACGGTTACCGGAACAGGCAAATTCCTTAAGACAAAGAATTCTGCACTAAAGGTAATTGCGGTGGAGCCTGCAACTTCTCCAGTGCTGACAGAAGGCCACGGCGGAAGCCACAAGATTCAGGGAATTGGTGCTGGTTTTGTCCCAAAGGTTCTTGATACAAAGGTTTACGACAAGGTTGTTCCTGTTGACAATGAAAAGCCTTTTGAGACTGCAAAGCTTCTTGCAAAGACAGAAGGAATCCTTGTGGGCATTTCTTCCGGGGCTGCACTCTACGCTGCCATTGAACTTGCAAAGAGCGATGAATGGGCAGGAAAGACAATCGTTGCCCTGCTGCCTGATTCAGGTGACCGCTACTATTCAACGGCACTGTTCGGAGACTGATTTTAGCATATTCTGGTGCGGCAGCTGGGATGCATTTTGCTAAAAGTTCGGCTGCCGACCAAAAAAGCAAAATTTGGGCAATTATTTGATTTTTTTCTATTGAAAAAAAAGTCGCGGTGTGCTAGTACTTTGCTTATGCAAAAAAAATCACGCGGCGCATTGCCAATGGTTCAGCTGGCACTTCCTCTTGCGGGGGAGCAGCTGCTTAGGATTGTAGTTTCTCTTGTAGACACCTTCATGCTTAGTACGTATTGCGAGGAGGCTGTTGCTGGCGTTGGCCTTGTTTCGCAGTACATATTTTTTCTTCAGATTCTCTTTAACATAGTCGTAATTGGAAGTTCCATAGTCTTGGCCCAGTATCTTGGCGCAGAGCGGTCAAAGGAAGAGCTTAACAATATTGCCAAGGCAAGCGTAATAATGGTCCTGCTTTTGGCAATTGTGCTTACCCTTGCCGTCTTTTTGGGAACCCCACTCCTGCTTGGCTGCTACAAGCTGGAAGACAGAGTGCGCTCTTTTGCAAGCGAGTATTTCCTTATATTTGGCGGTGCAGGGGCAATCTTTAACGCGGTAAGCCTTTTGCAGAGTTCAATTCTCCGCTGCTACGGCTATACAAGGCAGACTCTTGTTGTTACCCTTGTGGCAAACCTGATAAATGTTGTGGGAAACGCGCTTTCCCTTTACGGATGGTTTGGGCTTCCTGTTCTGGGTGTTCCTGGCGTTGCAGGGGCGTCACTTCTTTCTACGGCTGTTTCTTGTGTGATTCTTGGTTTTATGATTAAGCGCAGAAAAGACATCTGTTTTAACTTGGAAAAGCTTTTTTCTGTTCCCAAGAGGGTTTTTACCACGATTCTTAGGGTTGGAATTCCAACTGCCGGAGAAAACCTTTCCTACAATGTTTCGCAGATTTTTATTATGGCAATGATTTCTTCCCTTGGAACTTATGCCATGGATGCCCAGGTCTACACGAATACACTTGCCCGCTTTGTCTTTATTATTGCAATAGGAATTGGGGCTGCGGTTCAGATTAAGACTGGCTACTATGTTGGCGCGGGGGAAAGTGAGACTGCATACAGGAAGGTCTTTAAGTACGGTCTTTGCGCAACCAGTGCAAGCGTTTTGCTTGTCCTCCTTTTGAATCTTGTGAAGGGGCCTGCGATTGGCATTTTTACCAAGAACGAGGAAATTATTGGAATGGTAAGCAAGGTTCTTATTATTTCCATACTGCTGGAATTTGGACGCTCGCTTAACCTGATTTATGTTGGTGCGCTAAAGGGGGCAGGGGACATCCGCTTTCCGGTTCTTTACGGAATGTTTTCCAACTGGTGCATAATGGTTTTGGGTGCCTGGATTTTGGGCATTAAGCTGGGCTACGGAATCTATGGCTGCTTCTTTGGCATTGCCCTTGACGAGACGACGAGGGGATTTGTAATGCTTCTTAGGTGGAAGAGCAAACGCTGGATGACAAAGGC